>NZ_JACGWE010000034.1:0-34816 GCF_014077575.1 Pseudomonas sp. 5Ae-yellow
GAACCCATCGGATATATACCGCCCGCAGAGGCTGAGGCAAACTACTATCGGCAACTAGCCAGTCAGGCTTCCAAGGTGGCGGCTTGACTTAAACCAAACAGCCTCCGCGAAACCCGGGGCGGTTCACTCCTCCATGTCGCCGGTGAGAGACAGGCTGTTATCAGTGAGCAGCTTGAGTAGATTGAACATACGCCTCCCTGCCTTCGTTATCGATGTATCATCGTATCAGGGGGAACAGGGAAACGCTCAGTACACAGAATCATCGTACAGATTTACTTGGCAGCACGGCCGCCTTTGGCCGATACCCGCCAATCGTGTCTGCCTGAGGCCGAGAGCAGGCAATGGGTGTGTCTGCAAAACTAGGACGATTCAATTTGCAAACGGGCTCGGTTCAATCCTGATTGGCAATCTCAAAGGAGTCCGGCACTGTAAAATAATATCGCTTGAGGCCATTCTTTTTTTCAGGGGAATTGACGCGCTACCGAAGGCTCAATCTGAGCCCGCCCATTCATTTTATTCGTAATCAAGATAGAGGTTTTTATGTCACAACTAGCACAGTATCGGGCCCTACAACGAGAAATCAGTGAGCTTGAGGAAAAGCAGCGCAAGATGCAGGCGAATTCCAAGCTGGCACGTGAGGTCGAATTTGAAGAAGAGATTAAGGCATTGATCGAGAAGTACGATATGACTATGTCGGAAGTGCTCCAGATCCTTTCCCCCCAAGATACCCCAGCGCTTCCGGGTGCCCGTAAAGCGCGCAAGGTCAAGAGATACAAAAACCCTCACACCGGCGAGGTAATCGAAACCAGGGGTGGAAATCAGAAAACGTTGAAAGCCTGGAAAGAGAAGCACGGATCTGACGTTGTGGAGGCATGGGTCGAGTAGCCCGCGCTGAATTAAGGGAGTCGGCCGTTATTCTGAGTTCAGGCGGTCGGCTTTTTTTAGGGATACTGACTGCACGAGAGCTACCCTTACTTGGATGCCGGTTCTATACATTTTGCTTGAGACCAAATTTTAGCTTGAGCTTTACTGTCAACGACGGTTCAAAACTGACCCCCTTATCGGGGTAGAACCTCAGCCCAACTATCGTGGATAAAGCACTTGGCGATGGAAGTGTATGGGTTAAGAATCAGTACGTAATCAAAGAAAAATTGTTCAGGGGGACCCAAGCAGCTGACTATATTTTTCATGCAACGTACTGCTGCTGGTGAATCACACCAGGCTTTGTGGAGACCTAACTCTTGAGAGAATGAGGAACCAGCGGCTTCACGCCTGCCCGTCCCCACTGCTTCAGGAGCAGTGAATGGCGCCATCATCGGTAACTGGAACAACAACGGTTACCATTTGCGGCAAGGTTGCCCTAGTTACAGTCAAATCTCAGCGCAAAATCGGATGCCTTTTAAATCGGAGCCTGAAGCGGCGTCGGCGAGGTGTCGCAAGGCGGGGAATTGCCGTTAGAGATTGGAAGTTTGGTCAGTTGTGGCCCTCGATTGCGTACATTACCCACCGAACGTTCTGTCTCGCATTACTCAAAGTGATCCCCTGGCGCCGCTTGATGCCTTGCGAGGTTCAGAGAGGTTAGTCCGGGCTTAAGTCGTTGCTTGGCCGCGTCAGGCGGCGGCACAGCAGGCGTGCGACTGTCTCTGCCGAGCATGCCTTGATGCTTCATGCTCACCGCAGTCATATCTTCTTCTCCCTGACTAAATGAACAGTATACTATTCATCTGTGTGCGGTCCATCCTCAGCAATTTCTAGTCTTAGGCTCTTCGTGCGCAAGCGCACCATTAGAGATGCTGTTGGGCGGACTCGCTTCTGATAATGAACCACGAGCAATTCAGGTGAGATGATTATGCGAATTCATTTACTTTCAGACTTACATCTGGAATTTGCACCTTACACGCCGGAAGTGCTGGACGCTGACGTGACCATACTGGCGGGAGACATTGACGTTAAAGCTCGTGGTCTCGAGTGGGCAAAACGGACATTTTCGGGCCGGGTAATTTATGTGCCCGGCAATCATGAATACTATGGTGGGCACCTCACGAACACTTTAGAAAAAATGCGTGCAGGCCAGGATGATCGGGTGCATGTCCTAGATCGAGAGGAAGTCATCATTCAAGGAGTCCGATTCCTCGGAGCCACAATGTGGACTGATTTTGCGTCTACTGGCTGCGCCCCTGCCGCTTCTAGGAATGCCCAGGACCTGATGAATGATTTCCGCAAAATCCGCACTGGCAATTACAGCCGGATCAAACCCTCTGACCTGGTCAAGCAGTCGAGAATGACCCGTGACTGGCTGCGCGCAAGCTTGGACAAACCGCATGACGGGCCCACCGTCGTGATCACACACCACGCGCCTAGCCTCCGGTCACTGGAAGATAACTCTCAGGCAGGGGGGATGCTCGACGCTGCCTATGCAAATTCTTGGGATGACCTTATGGACGGTGAAACCGTAGCACTCTGGATGCACGGTCACTCACATACTGCTGTGGATTATGAAATAGCCGGAACCCGAGTGGTCTGTAATCCCAGGGGATATCCAGATGAAGAAAGCACAGGGTTTGATCCCAAGCGGATACTGTCGATCTAGCCTAGGAAGGTGATGGCCTAACAGGGACGGTGGCGAGATCCGTGCGCAGGTGCTGAAAACTCGGCAGCCCAAACGGCCAACATCGGATTCTTCAACCTTATCCGGCATAGCCTCTCCTTTTTTCCACGAGGAAAAGCGGATGCCGGCAGCGAAGATTCCTATGCGTCAAATCATCGAGGTCTTGCGCCTCAAATACGAAGCAGGTCTGAGTCACGAGCGCATTCCTCCAGCCTGTGGCCTCTCCAAGGGTATCTAGCGCCAACTATCTTGTCCGGTCCAGCGTCAATTAGCTTGGCCGGTTGTCTGTGAGCCTACGCGGTCTGCTTTGTGAGTGAGGCTTTCCTCCGGTAGCTTTCCCCCATGCACTGAAGGATGGTGGCGTGGTGGACCAGCCGGTCGATGGCGGCGACGGTCATGATCGTGTCTTCGAAGAGCTTGTCCCAGTGCTCGAAGTCCTGATTGGATGTGATGACCAGCCTGAGGCGTTCGTAACGATGGGCAATCAGCTCGAACAGCACACTGCTTTCCTGCTCGGTTTTCCGGACATAGCCCAGGTCGTCGATGATGAGCACGTCATACTTGTCGAGACGGGCGAGAGCATCGCTAAGACGCAGTCCTTCTTTGGCGCGTTGCAGGCTTTGGACCAGCGCCGTGGCGGCCACGAACTTGACCCGGATGCCGGCCTCGATCAGGCCGTAACCGATGCTGCTGGCCAGGTGGGTTTTGCCGATTCCGCTGGCACCGAACAGCAACAGGTTGTCACCGCGCTTCACCCATTCAGTCTGGCTAATCAGTTGGCTGATGTGGGGTTTAGTCACCCCGGTCACCACGCCGAAGTTAAAGCTGCCCAACTGCTTGCCGGGCGGTAACGCGGCTTCTTTCAGATAGCGCTGCAAGCGCTTGTCTTCTCGGGAGGCAAGCTCCAGAGCGCACAGCTCGCTCAGATACTGTTCCGGACGCCAGTGTTCCGTCACAGCCTTGTCCGCCAGAGGTTGCCAGTGATCCTTGATGCTGCCCAGGCGCAGGTGTTTCAGCATCAACGGCAGGGAGGCCATCAAGTCATTCATGGCAGCCTCCTGTGCGCAGCAGTGCCTGGTAGTCGGCCAGTGCATGCTGATGGATCACCATAGCCGGCAGGGCCAGATTCAAGCCCAGGAAGAGGTCCTCACACTCCAGCAGGCTGGGGAGTTTGCCGCGATCAATACCGGCGAGCACATAACGCCCCAAGGCGCTTTCGCGGTCGCTCTTCTTGGCCAGGTGCAGCAGCCTTACGACGTAAAGGCAGGCCTTGTCCGCATTCAAGGCTGCATCGACATGCTGCCAGATACGCTGGTAATCGTCGCTGGGTAACAGGTCGTCACGCCACTGGGCATGGCGGAAGGCGCGAGGCTTTTTCACCAGCGACTCAATCACCCGATAACGCTGACCATCGGCGATGGTGTCATAAGGGCAAGGTATTAAGGTGTGATTGCAGTACGCTTACTTAGAAGCGCTCATAAAGCTACACAGATGGCCTGACTGAAAGCACTACACAAAAAGAGGATTAAGCGAATAGACCTAAAGGAAGTCTACTGAGAGGAGTTAGGTATGAAAAATAAATCTGGGAATGGTGCGGATGAAGAGACTCGAACTCTTACGCCTCGCGGCACAGGTACCTAAAACCTGCATGTCTACCAATTCCATCACATCCGCATATGATATTTATGTACATTTTTAGGGGTACATGGCCCTTTAAAACCCGCCCAAACTGCAATGTACATGTACATATTGCTTTTTAAGCTAACACCCAGTAGATCCGGTGGCTTTGAGGACGTACATCAGATGGTACTTTTATCCTGCTACCAATTCCACCACGTCCGCGTAAAGCTAATAGTAAAACGCCAGGCCGTAAGCCTGGCGTTTTACAGAATAATGGGGTGGATGATGGGGATCGAACCCACGACAACAGGAGTCACAATCCTGTGCTCTACCAACTGAGCTACACCCACCACTATTCACTTCAACATTCCACACCTTCGCGCAATGGCGCACCCGGCAGGACTCGAACCTGCGACCATCCGCTTAGAAGGCGGATGCTCTATCCAGCTGAGCTACGGGCACCTGTTGCACATGGTAGATGATGAAACATCATCGGCATGTCCGAATGATTTTTGTGACAATCATTCGGTGGAGCCTGGTCACCTTCCAAACCGGTATCGCTGTGTTTGTGAAGCGGGGCAAATAATACTTAGCGCGCCCCTCCACGTCAACGTCAAAGAGCAATTTTTTTAGTCAGATGAGTAGCTTAACGCACTCAATGGCTCCTAAAGGCAGGCCGCACCCAACTTATTGGCCTTTTCTGGCAATCGACCATGATCGGTCTTTTGCCCCGCTACCCTGCCATGCGACAATAGGCGGAATATTTTCTGCGTCAGGAACCCCATGAACGCCCAACTCATTGATGGCAAGCAGATTGCCGCCAACCTCCGCAAGGATATCGCCAGCCAGGTCACTGAACGAAAAAACCAAGGCCTTCGCCTGCCGGGCCTGGCAGTGATCCTGGTCGGTAGCGACCCAGCTTCCGAAGTCTATGTGTCACACAAGCGCAAGGACTGCGACGAGGTCGGTTTTATTTCCCGCTCGCACGATCTGCCCTCCAGCACCACGCAAGAGCAACTGTTGCAGCTGATTGATGATCTGAACGATGATCCGGAGATCGACGGCATTCTGGTCCAGCTGCCACTGCCAGCGCATCTAGAAGCGTCACAGCTGCTTGAGCGCATTCGCCCCGATAAGGACGTGGACGGCTTTCACCCCTACAACATTGGCCGTCTGGCGCAGCGTATGCCGCTGCTGCGCCCCTGCACGCCCATGGGCATCATCAAGCTGCTGAAGAGCACAGGGGTCGACCTCTATGGCCTGGACGCCACCGTGGTAGGTGCATCCAACATCGTCGGCCGCCCGATGGCGCTAGAGCTGCTGCTGGCCGGCTGCACTACCACGATCACTCACCGCTTTACCAAGAGCCTTGAAGACCACGTGCGCCGCTCCGATCTGGTTGTGGTCGCTGCAGGCAAGCCTGGACTGGTTAAAGGTGAGTGGATCAAACCCGGCGCTATCGTGGTCGACGTAGGCATCAACCGCATGGAAGATGGTCGCTTGGTCGGTGACGTAGAGTTCGGCGCTGCTGCCGAGCGCGCCAGCTGGATTACTCCGGTACCCGGTGGCGTTGGCCCCATGACCCGCGCCTGCCTACTGGAAAACACCTTGCACGCCTGTGCTCACCTGCACAGCTGACACCCAGCGCAGCGATAAGTAAAACGCCCGGCTCAATGCCGGGCGTTTGCGTTACAGGTTACCGGTTTTACCGCCATCTATCGGCAAGTTGATGCCGTTGATGTAGGCCGCCGCGGGTGAGGCCAGAAACCCTGCCGCATTAGCAAACTCCTCAGGCGCGGCAAAGCGACCAACCGGGATGCTTGCCTGCATGACCTGAGTCACCTGTTCAACCGTTTTACCACTGGCCTTGGCCGAATGCGCAATCAGGCTATCCAGGCGCGGAGTGCTGGTCAGGCCGGGCAGCAGATTATTGACGGTGATACCGTCAATGGCCAGCTCGGCTGCCAGAGTTTTCGCCCAATTAGCCATCGCCGCACGAATGGTATTCGAGACACCCAGGTTAGCGATTGGCTGCTTCACCGAAGTAGAGAGCACATTGAGGATGCGGCCGTAACCGGCTTCGCGCATGCCCGGCAGGAGCAGCTGGAGCAGCACCTGAGCGCTGACCATATGCTGGGTGAAAGCATCGGCATACTCTTGCGGATCTGCACTATTGGCCGGTCCTGGCGCGGGACCACCGGTATTATTAAGCCAGATATGAATAGCACCACCCTGCTCCAGCTCAAACCCGACAACCTCGGCAAGCGCCTTACTATCGTATGCATCTACGGCAAGAAAACCATGCTCTTGCCCATGCCTGGCTGGCAGACGGGTGCAGATGGCCTGCAATTTATCAGCAGAGCGCGCCATCAGCACCACCTCGGCACCCTGCTCCGCAAGCTGATAGGCGCAGGCCTCACCCAGTCCCTGACTGCCGCCGCATACCAACGCTCGCTTACCAACCAAGTCCAGATTCATGACGAACTCCCTATCGAGTGAATGTAATCCGATACATTAGCACGCAGTTGAAGTAGCGCCAGCACGCCCAATCAGCTGCGACCATCAGTGCAACTGACTGGGCAGCTTGACCGACAACACCGCTCAGAGGCTTAACAAGACGGCAGCATCAACTCAAAGTGCATCGCCCGGCACCCGCACCCAACCTTCCATGAGAATTCGCGCACTGCGACTCATCACCGCCTTGGTCACGTTCCACTCCCCTTTTATTTGACGCGCCTCCGCACCTACCCGAAGCGAGCCTGAGGGGTGGCCGAAGGTCACAGCGGTTCGCTCGCCGCCACCGGCGACCAGGTTCACCAGCGTGCCGGGGATGGCCGCGGCGGTGCCGATGGCTACCGCACAGGTACCCATCATGGCGTGATGCAGCTTGCCCATGGACAGCGCGCGCACCAGCAGGTCGACATCGGCGGCCTTGATCTCCTTGCCGCTGGACGCACGATAGCTCTTGGGCGTCGAAACAAAGGCGACCTTGGGCGTATGTTGGCGCTTGAGCGCTTCTTCCGGCGCATTGATCAACCCCATACGCAAGGCCCCGGCCACGCGGATAGCCTCCAGACGCGCCAGTGCGGCAGGGTCGCCATTGATATCCTCACGCAGCTCAGTGCCCTTATAGCCAATATCTTCGGCGTTGACGAATACCGTGGGGATACCGGCGGTAATCATGGTGGCCTTGAAAGTACCAATACCCGGCACCTCGAGTTCATCCACCAGATTACCCGTGGGAAACATGGAGCCACCCTCTTCGCCATCATCGGAAGGATCGATAAACTCCAGTACGATTTCAGCAGCTGGAAAGGTCACACCGTCCAGTTCGAAATCACCGGTTTCCTGCACCTGGCCATTGCTGACTGGCACATGGGCGATAATGGTTTTCTGGATATTGGCCTGCCAGATACGCACTACGCAGGTGCCGTTCTCGGGAATACGGGCAGGGTCAACCAGTCCAGCATGAATGGCGAACGCGCCAGCACCGGTCGACAGGTTGCCGCAGTTACCGCTCCAATCGACAAAGGCGCTGTCGATCGAGACCTGGCCATAAAGATAATCAACGTCGTGGTCGGGCTGACTACTGGCAGACAGAATCACGCATTTGCTGGTGCTGGAGGTGGCGCCGCCCATGCCGTCGGTGTGGGCACTGTATGGGTCTGGGCTGCCGATCACGCGCAGGAAGAGCTTGTCGCGCGCTGCACCTGGGGTCTGGCAGTCTTGGGGGAGGTCTTGCAGGCGAAAGAAGACGCCTTTGCTGGTGCCGCCACGCATGTAGGTGGCGGGGATGCGGATTTGGGGTGCATTGGACATGCTGGTTACTCCTGAAACGGTGGTGTCACTGGGCACGGTGACAGGTGATACCGATGGGTAAGTTACTCATATTTTGGTTTCGCCTTTATGGCGAGTCAGGGGAAATGCTTGTCCATTTCCCCTAACAACCCCTAGGACACCCCGACTATGCGGCCCTTCGGGTTCGCTGCGTTGCTCGGCCTGCCGGGGCCCTGCGGAACTCGCTTCGCTCAGACAGTCCTCGGGCTTTATCCCGACCGCCCTGCGCTACTCGCCCGCCTAGATGGGGACTGTGGGTCCGTGCATATGGGCGAGATTATCGCGCTTGTCCAAACCAACTGCGTAAACAAAAGCCCCGGCCTTGCCGGAGCTCTGTTTATACCGCTTCGGCCAACAGGTCTTTGGCAAACTTTTGCAGGATGCCGCCACTGGAATACACCGAGAGTTCTTCGGCGGTATCCAGGCGGCTGAGTGCTGGCACGCGCTCGACATCGCCATTCTTGCGATGAATCACCAGCGTTAGCATGCTGCGCGGCGCGGGAGTGCCTTCTACATCGAAGATTTCGGTGCCGTCGAGCCCCAAGGTCTTGCGTGTGGTGCCTTCTTCAAACTGCAGAGGCATTACCCCCATGCCGATCAGGTTAGTGCGGTGAATGCGCTCAAAGCCCTCAGCGACGATCACTTCTACACCTGCCAGCGCCACACCCTTGGCGGCCCAGTCACGGGATGAACCCTGACCGTAGTCGGCGCCTGCGATGATGATCAGCGGCTGCTTGCGCTCCATGTAGGTCTCGATTGCCTCCCACATGCGCAACACCTTGCCTTCCGGCTCGACCCGCGCCAACGACCCCTGAATCGGCTGACCCTGCTCGTCGGTGACCATTTCATTCCATAGCTTGGGGTTGGCCAGCGTCGCGCGCTGCGCTGTTAGGTGATCGCCACGGTGCGTTGCATAGGAATTGAAGTCTTCCTCAGGCAAACCCATTTTGTGCAGGTAGGCACCGGCTGCGCTGTCCAGCAGGATGGCGTTGGACGGTGACAGGTGGTCGGTGGTGATGTTGTCCGGCAGGATCGCCAGTGGGCGCATGCCTTTCATCTCACGCTGACCGGCCATATTGCCTTCCCAATAAGGGGGGCGGCGAATATAGGTGCTTTGCGGGCGCCAGTCGTACAGCGGTGGTGTTTTTGCCTCAGTCTCGCGGGTGATGTCGAACATCGGAATGTAGACCTCACGGAACTGCGAGGGCTTGACCGCCGATTTGACGATGGCGTCGATCTCTTCATCAGCTGGCCAGATGTCTTTCAGAGTAATCGGGTTGCCCTGCTGGTCATACCCCAGCACATCCTTTTCGATATCGAAGCGGATGGTACCGGCAATCGCGTAGGCCACTACCAGCGGCGGCGAGGCCAGAAAGGCCTGCTTGGCATAGGGGTGAATACGCCCGTCAAAATTGCGGTTACCCGAGAGCACGGCGGTAGCGTAAAGATCACGCTCGATCACCTCTTTCTGGATCACCGGGTCCAGCGCGCCCGACATACCGTTACAGGTAGTACAGGCAAAGGCGACCACATCAAAACCCAGCTGCTGCAACTCCGTCAGCAGGCCGGACTCCTCCAGATACATTTTCACCGTCTTGGAGCCGGGCGCCAGCGAACTCTTGACCCAAGGCTTGCGCAGCAGACCCAGGCGATTGGCATTACGCGCCAGCAGACCGGCACCAATAATATTGCGCGGATTGGAGGTGTTGGTGCAGCTGGTAATAGCGGCGATAATTACCGCGCCATCGGGCATCAAACCCTCTTCGCTATCCCAGTGCTTGGCGATACCACGACTGCTCAATTCGGACACCGGCAGCAGCGCGTGCGGATTGGATGGTCCGGCCATGTTGCGGGTAACCGTGGACAGGTCAAAGCGCAGCACGCGCTCATAATCGACCTCTTGCAGCGTATCCGCCCAGAAACCGGCCTCTTTTGCGTACTGCTCGACCAGCGCGACCTGCTCGTCTTCACGGCCGGTCAGCTTGAGGTATTCGATGGTCTGGTTGTCGATAAAGAACATACCCGCGCTGGCGCCGTATTCGGGCGTCATGTTGGCGATGGTCGCGCGATCGCCCAGCGACAGGCTGTTGGCACCCTCACCAAAGAACTCCAGATAAGCACCCACCACGCGCTCGCGGCGCAGAAATTCGGTCAGCGCCAGCACCAGGTCGGTACCGGTAATGCCCGGCTTCAGCTTGCCGCTCAACTCGACCCCGACAATTTCGGGCAGACGCATCATCGACGGATTGCCGAGCATTACGTTCTCGGCTTCCAATCCACCCACACCAACGGAGATGACGCCCAGCGCATCAACCATGGGCGTGTGGCTATCGGTACCCACACAGGTATCCGGAAAGGCAACGCCATCACGCACCTGCACCACCGGCGACATTTTCTCCAGGTTGATCTGATGCATGATGCCGTTGCCAGGCGGAATCACATCAACGTTGTCGAACGCCGTCTTGGTCCAGTTGATGAAGTGGAAGCGATCTTCGTTGCGGCGGTCTTCTACTGCCCGGTTCTTGGCGAAAGCGTCCGGCTCGAAGCCGGGGTGCTCGACGGCCAGCGAGTGATCAACAATCAGCTGAGTAGGCACCACGGGATTGACCTTGGTCGGATCACCGCCCTGCTCGGCGATAATATCGCGCAGCCCGGCCAGATCCACCAACGCGGTCTGGCCCAGAATGTCGTGGCATACCACACGCGCCGGATACCAGGGAAAGTCCAGGGTGGTCTGTCGTTCGATCAACTGATTGAGTGACGCCGTCAAATCGGCTGGGGCGCAGCGGCGAACCAGTTGCTCAGCGAGAACCCGCGAGGTGTAGGGCAGCTTTGCCCAGGCGCCCTGCTTGATCGCATCGACTGCCTCACGGGCGTCGAAATAATCCAGTGCCGTGCCCGGCAGGGGTTTGCGGTATTGGCTGTTCATTACTTACGATCCTTGAGCGGCACAAAGGCCACATCTTCAGGGCCAACATAGTTGGCGCTTGGACGAATAATCTTGCCGTCGATACGCTGCTCAATCACGTGACTGGACCAGCCGGAAGTACGCGCAATCACAAACAGCGGCGTAAACATGGCGGTCGGGATGCCCATCATGTGATAGCTGACAGCACTGAACCAATCGAGGTTGGGGAACATCTTCTTGATATCCCACATGATGGTTTCCAGCCGCTCGGCGATGTCATACATCTTGGTATTGCTTTGCTCTTCGGACAATTCGCGCGCGACCTCTTTGATCACCTTGTTGCGCGGATCAGACACGGTGTACACCGGGTGCCCGAAGCCGATGACCACTTCTTTCTTTTCAACGCGGGCGCGGATATCCGCCTCGGCTTCATCCGGGTTGTCGTAGCGCTTCTGGATTTCAAAGGCGACTTCGTTGGCGCCACCGTGCTTGGGACCACGCAGCGCGCCAATGCCGCCAGCAATGCACGAATGCATGTCAGAACCCGTGCCGGCGATCACGCGAGTGGTAAAGGTAGACGCGTTAAACTCATGCTCTGCGTACAGATTAAGACTGGTGTGCATAGCGCGCACCCAGGAATCACGGGGCTTCTCACCGTGCAGCAGATGCAGGAAGTGACCACCGATGGAGTCGTCGTCGGTTTGCACATCAATACGCTTGCCGTTGTGGCTGAAGTGATACCAGTACAGCAGCATGGAACCAAAAGACGCCATCAGCTTGTCGGCAATATCGCGGGCACCCGGATGGTTATGATCATCCTTCTCCGGCGACACGCAGCCCAGCACTGACACACCGGTGCGCATCACATCCATAGGATGGGCCGACGGCGGCAGCTGCTCCAGCGCGGCCATGACCGACGCAGGCAGACCGCGCAGCGCTTTCAGCTTGGCCTTGTAGGTGGCAAGCTCGGAAACGGTAGGTAACTTGCCATGCACCAGCAGATGCGCGATTTCTTCAAATTCACAGGTGTTGGCAACATCCAGAATATCGTAGCCACGGTAATGCAGATCATTACCGCTGCGGCCAACGGTGCATAGCGCAGTATTACCGGCGGCGGTGCCGCTGAGGGCGACGGATTTTTTGGGCTTGAAAGCTGGCGCTGGATTCTCGGGGGTAGAGCTCATGGCGTTAGTCTCCTCACGGATCGTTCTTGTAATGTGCAGCGGCCCCGCACGGAAGGAGCGGGGCTAGGCTAGATGATCAGCTAAATAAAAAGTTACTTCTTGCCGGCGGCAAAGAGCGCGTCGAGTTTCTCTTCAAACGCGTGATAACCGATGCGGTCATACAACTCCGCACGAGTCTGCATGCTATCGACTACGTTCTGCTGATGACCTTCCTGGCGAATGCTGGTGTAGACGTTTTCCGCCGCTTTATTGGCTGCACGGAAGGCTGACAGCGGGTACAACTGAATAGCGACACCCACAGAGGCAAGTTCATCGCGGGTAAACAAGGGCGTTGCGCCAAACTCGGTGATGTTCGCCAGAATCGGCACATTCAGCTCTTTAACGAAGCGCTCATATGTCGGCAGGTCGTAGGCTGCTTCTGCGAAGATCCCATCGGCACCCGCTTCAACATAGGCTTTGCAACGCTCGATGGCGGCATCAACACCTTCTGCCTGAATAGCATCGGTACGCGCAATCAGGAAAAAGCTGGGGTCAGTCTTGGCATCCGCCGCCGCCTTGATGCGATTAACCATTTCCTCGGTAGAGACAATCTCCTTGCCGGGACGGTGACCGCAACGCTTGGCACCTACCTGATCTTCGATGTGCGCCGCACCGGCACCCGCTTTGATCAGACTTTTAACCGTACGCTCGATATTGAAGGCGCTCGGCCCAAAGCCGGTGTCGATATCGACCAGCAGCGGCAGATCACATACATCGGTGATACGGCGCACATCAATCAGCACGTCTTCCAGGGTATTGATGCCCAGATCAGGCATACCCAGGGACCCGGCGGCAACACCGCCACCGGAGAGATAAATCGCCTTGAAACCAGCGCGCTTGGCCAGCAACGCGTGATTGGCGTTAATGGCACCAATAACCTGCAGTGGTTGCTCTGCAGCAATGGCGTCGCGGAAACGTTGACCTGGGGTTTTCTGCATCAGACTTTCCCTCCTGAGGAAGTGACGGAGTCGCCCTGCTCTTGCATACGGCGCTCGATATTGCGGCGAGATGCGCTGATATGTCGGCGCATCAGCATTTCCGCGAGTTCGCCATCGCGATCGGCAATGGCTTGAATAATATTGTGGTGCTCGGCAAACGCCTGCTGCGGTCGCTTGGGCGTGGTCGAGAAGCGGTAGCGATACATGCGTACCAGGTGATAAAGCTCATCACAGAGCATATTGCTCAGCGTGCGATTCTTGCTGCCCTGAACGATCAGAAAGTGAATATCCAGATCACCTTCCTGCTGATAGTACGACTTGTTTTCCTTGAGGCCGCTGTGTTGCTCGTGCATGGCCAGTACGTCACGCAGCGCCTGAATGTCTTCATCGCTCATATTCTGCGCTGCCAGCCGGCAAGCCATGCCTTCAAGTGCTTCACGCACGTGGTACAGCTCGATCAGCTCCTCGTAGCTCAACGACACCACCCGCACTCCGGCGTGCGGAATGCGTACCACCAGACGGCGACCCTCGAGCCGACGAATAGCCTCACGCAGCGGGCCGCGGCCAATACCAAAGGTGGTTGATAGATATTGCTCGCTGATACGCGTGCCGGGGGCAATGTCGCCTTTGACAATAGCGGACTGAATCTGGCGAAAGGCTCCGTCAGACAGGGTTTTAGTGGGTTCTTCCAGTTCAACTTCAGTCAATTGTAGACAATCCTTAGTCAGAAACGAGAAAACGTCTGAATTTTGCGCCCTTAATCAGCGCATTGTCAACAATACGCAAGGCATTGGATAGTCTATTCTGGAATAACGTAGTCGCCAGCCCAGGCTGGTGACATGGTAGCGACAGGATTGTCGACAATCGCTAAAAAGCGACGTTGCAATACACCGCACATAACCTGTACGCAGCCTCTACGAGGCAGCGCAGGGTCATGCTAATATGCCGCCAGCGTGCCGAGCCTCTGCCAGATTTTCAGGGCAACGCCGACTTACAACAGACGTTGAGAGAACTATGCAATCAATAAATCTGCACCTGAAAATCCTGATCGCCGTTTTGGTCAGTCTGGGCATCCTTATTACCGGCTATCAAATTTACTTCCTTGATATTCCTGTTACCGAAGACGAAACCGACGACATCTGGAGCCTGGATGCCAAAGTCGAATTCAGAGCGTCTCCCGGCACCCCGCTGAAAGCGCAGTTTTACATACCGCCGTTGAATCAAGAGTACGTCAGCCTTAATGAAAGCTTTATTTCAAACAACTACGGCGTCAGCGTAAACAGCCAGAACGGCAACCGTCGCGTCACCTGGTCATCGCGCCGCGGTAGCGGCACCCAAACGCTCTACTATCGCCTGGTACTTACCAAGCGCTACAGCGAAGAGCCAGCCAAAGCCGCCCCACCAGCGCCGCGTCAGCCGATCCCACTAGAAGGGCCGGAGCAAGTCGCCGCCGATGCGCTGATCAATCCTATTCGCCAGCATTCGGCTGATATTGAAACCTTTATCAGCGAAACCATTCGCCGGGTAAATGACATCACCGACGATAACGTCAAGCTGCTGCTGAACGGTGGCACCAGCCCCATGGATAAAGCCCGCGTTATCGACCTGCTGCTATCCAACGCGCGCATCCCGCTGGAAATGGTCCACACCATTCGCCTGGAGAATACCGATGCGCAAAGCCCCGAGCTATGGCTACGCAGCTACAACGGCGAACGCTGGCTGTACTTCCACCCGGAAACCGGGCAACAGGGTATGCCTGATAACCGCCTCGTTTGGTGGACCGGTAGCCAGCCCTTGCTGGCAGTTGAAGGCGGGCGTCAAAGCAACGTAACCCTGACCGTCACCAACAGCGAAATGAATGCGCTGCGTCTGGCCAAGCTAACCACCGAAAACCGCGCATCAGCCCTGCTTGAATACTCCTTGTATGGTCTGCCACTGCAGGCCCAGCGCGTCTATCAGGTAATGATCATGATCCCGATTGGGGTATTGGTTATTCTGGTATTGCGCAACCTGATCGGCATGCAAACCCTGGGCACCTTTACTCCCGTACTGATCGCCCTTGCCTTCCGTGAAACCGAGATCGGTTGGGGTATCGCACTCTTTACGCTGATTACCGCCCTGGGTCTGTCACTGCGCTCCTACCTCGAACATCTGAAACTGCAGATGCTGCCGCGCCTATCGGTCGTATTGACCTTTGTGGTGCTGGTTATTGCTGCGATCAGCCTGTTCAGCCATAAACTGGGTATGGAAAAAGCCTTGGCTGTGTCGCTGTTCCCGATGGTGATTCTGACCATGACCATTGAACGTCTGTCGATCACCTGGGAAGAGCGCGGTGCCGGTCAATCGCTGAAAGCGGCAGTAGGCACCATGATTGCGGCCACCCTGGCGCACCTGCTGATGAGCATTCCGGAGCTGACCTACTTCGTCTTCACCTTCCCGGCCGTACTGCTGATTCTGGTTGGCTTCATGCTTGCCATGGGTCGCTACCGCGGTTACCGCCTGACCGAACTTGTGCGCTTCAAGGCGCTTAACAAGGGCTGAGGAGTCGACATGTTCTTCTGGAAAACCTGGAAAGCGCTGGCCGACAACGGCGTGATGGGCATCAACCGTCGCAATGCCGACTATGTGCTCAAGTACAACAAGCGGCACCTGTATCCGGTGGTGGACGATAAGATCCTCACCAAGGAGCGCGCTATTGCCGCCGGCATTCACGTACCGGAAATGTACGGCATTATCGAGACCGAAAAAGATTTTGATACCTTTGACAGCATCGTCGCCAATCATAACGACTTTGTCATCAAACCAGCTCAGGGCGCCGGCGGCGACGGCATCATCGTCATCGCCGACCGCTTTGAAGGTATGTTTAAAACGGTCTCGGGCAAAATCATCAGCCGCGACGAAATTGGCCATCACATCTCCAGTATCCTGTCGGGGCTGTATTCGCTCGGCGGCCATCGTGATCGCGTACTGATCGAGTACCGGGTCAGCCCGGACCAGATTTTCAAGAGCATCAGTTACGAAGGTGTGCCGGATATCCGCATTATCTGTCTGATGGGCTACCCGGTGATGGCCATGCTGCGTCTGCCGACGCGCCAGTCAGGCGGCAAGGCCAACCTGCACCAGGGCGCCATTGGCGTAGGTGTCGATTTGGGCTGCGGCATGACACTCAAGGGTACCTGGCTGAACAAGATCATCAGCAAGCATCCGGACACCACCAACCCGGTAGATGGCGTTCAGCTGCCTGACTGGGATGGTTTCATGCGTCTGGCCGCCTCCTGCTACGAGTTATCCGGTCTGGGCTATATCGGCGTAGACCTGGTATTGGACCAGGACCAAGGACCGCTGATTCTGGAACTGAACGCCCGACCAGGGTTGAATATCCAGATTGCTAACGACGCAGGCCTTACCGCGCGCTGCCACGCTGTCGAGCATCACTTGGCGAGACTGAAAAAAGAAGGACGGACCGAGAACGCAGAAGAACGGGTCGCCTTCTCGCAGAAACACTTTGCGAAAAACCTCGACCGCACGCCTCCCGCAGACAACAGCACCGCCGAGTCAGCATGAAGGCGAACGTGCAACGGCATGCCTGAGTATCGTCTCAGCGAACTGCAGTACCAACCGGACCCCATTCCCTGGCTAAACGCTGTCAGGGGCTTGGGTCAGCCGGTACTCCTGGACTCAGCGGATAATCGCACCCACCTTGGTCGCTATAGCATCCTCAGTGCTGGCCCTCTGCGCCGCATTACACCGCACGGCGATGCCACACAAACCCTGAACAGCCTGCGTGAAGCCTTGCGCGAGCTAGGTCCAGCCACCTGGCCTGAGGATCGCCAATTACCCTTTGGTGCCGGCGCCATTGGCTACCTGGCGTACGATTACGGCCGCCAACTGGAGATGCTGCCCAGTATCGCCAGGCAGGACATTACCCTACCCGACCTCAGCTTTGCCTTATACGACTGGAGCCTGGTGACCGATCACCACGCGCAGCGCAGTTGGTTGGTGTGTCACCCCCATGTCGACAGCCAGCGCCAACAGATGCTGCTTGACTGCCTGCGCCGATCTCATGCTCTGCCCACCGCGTTTTATCTGCGCGCGCCATTCAAAGCAGAGCAATCGCGCGCTGAATACGCAGCTGCTTTCACGCGTATTCAGGACTACATTCAGGCTGGTGACTGTTACCAGATCAACCTGGCGCAGCGTTTCAGCACCGGCTTTGCCGGGGACCCACTGAGTGCCTATGCACAGCTACGCGAAGCCTCGCCGACCCCCTTTTCAGCCTATCTCGAAACGCCGGAAGCAACGCTACTCAGCCTGTCCCCTGAGCGCTTTATTGAAGTCCGCGACGGCCACGTGGAAACGCGCCCGATCAAAGGCACCCGACCACGCGGAAGCACCACAGAACAGGACCTGTCCCTGGCACGTGAGCTGCAGGAGTGCAGCAAGGATCGAGCGGAGAATCTGATGATCGTAGATCTGCTACGCAACGACCTGGGGCGCAACTGCTTACCCGGTAGCATTCGTGTACCTGAACTTTTCAGCCTGGAAAGCTACCCTAACGTACACCATCTGGTGAGCAGTATTACCGGCCAGTTGCGCCCCGAGTGCGATGCTATCAATCTATTGCAAAGTGCCTTTCCGGGCGGCTCGATCACTGGCGCACCAAAAATTCGCGCCATGCAGATCATTGAAGAACTGGAGCCCGTGCGGCGCAGCCTTTATTGCGGCAGCGTGGGCTACATTGGCTGCGAAGGTCAGTTGGATCTCAACATCGCCATTCGCAGCCTGGTCTGTGCTAATCAGCAGGTGTATTGCTGGGGTGGCGGTGGCATCGTAGCGGACTCGGACGTCGACGCCGAATATCAGGAAACACTGACTAAGATCGACAACCTTTTACGCGCGTTAGCGGTTCAGGCACGGGACCGCTAGAACAACCGCCACCCTCCCCTCACATTGCGCCGTGGACAGGCAGCGCACCACTGCGCTGCCGACGTGCTATCAAGCTGATGCGCCTGCGCCGAGCGCTGCGGCATCGTCGTCATCCAGTTGCTGCGCATCACTCGCCATGGTCGCTTCCATCTTCTGCCGGTCAACAACGAAGCTGCGTGAAGCCACTATCAGCGCCGCCATTGCCAGCAATAGCGCCACGGGAATCAGCAACATGGCATCGTGCAGCCCTTGCGCCTTGAAGGACTCATTCATCTCGGCCGCCCCCGCTGCCACGCGCGCTGCCTCAGCAAAATGGTCCGACAGCAGCCCCACCACCAGCGGGCCCATGCCGCCACCGAACAGGTACAAGCCGGCGAAGAACAACGCCACTGCGGTAGCGCGCAGACGCGGCTCGATTACATCCTGAATGGCGGTATATACGCTGGTGAAGTAGTTGTAAGAAAACAGCCAGCCGAAGGCAAACACAGCGACGAAAACGCCAATCGCTATTTCGCCAGCCATTAACGCGTAACCGGTTGCCAAGGCAGAAATCAGCATACTGATCGCGCCAAACCAAAGTCGGCCAGTGGCCCAGCGCTGATGCACCTTATCGGCCACCCAACCACCCAGGGTCAGGCCAAACAGGCCGGTCACACCAACGATCACACCCGTTGCGACCGCGGCCTGCTGTAGCGGCATATCGAAGTAGCGCTGCAGCATGGGCACCATGAAGGTGTTGCAGGCGTAGGAAGCAAAGTTGTAGGCCAACCCTGCCATGGTCAGCCACCAGAAGGTGCGGACGGCAAAGATCTTGCGGATCGGGTTGGCTACCGGGGCCGTGCTAGTCCTGACGGTTTCCGCAGCGCCGCGCGCTGGCTCCTTGATAAAGAAGATGAACACCGCCAGCAGCAAACCCGGCAGCGCCGCAATAAAGAAAGGCGCGCGCCAGCTTCCGAAAGCCTCAACCATCGCCCCTACGGTAAAGAACGCAAGCAGCAGACCCAGTGGCAAGCCGAGCATGAATATGCCCATGGCGCGGGCGCGCTTGTGTGCCGGGAACAGATCCCCCAGTAGTGAATTGGCCGCCGGCGCGTAACTCGCCTCACCAATGCCCACCCCCATACGAATCAGCAGGAAGCTCCAGAAGTTCCAGGCAGCGCCCGTCATTGCTGTGAAGCCACTCCAGGCAACCAGCCCCCAGCCCATGATCTTGCGCCGTGAGCCGACGTCGGCCATGCGCCCTAGCTGAATACCCGCCAGGGCATACACCACGGTAAATACGGTACCGCCAAGCCCCAACTGAAAGTCGCTCAGATCCCATTCCAGGCGCAGCGGCTCGATGATGATGGCCGGGATGGTACGATCGAAGAAATTGAACATATTGGCCAGGAAAAGCAGGAAGAGGACCCGCCAGGCGTTCCTGGCTTGCTGGGACTGCTGCATGGGAAGCTACCTTCTATTGTTATTGTGCCGAGACTCGCCGCTGACTAATGACCAGAACCGCTCTGGTACGCATCTTTGCTGAAAGAAACAAACCGAACGTTAATAGGTCTTACTCGCAGTCTGTACCCAATTGCCTGATCACCGGAAGCAATAGACATCCGCATGATCAGCATGTCATCAGCAGTATGAATAACAGATAAGGTCACGCCCGAGAACAGTGCCGAAAGAGCCCTCAGCTGGCACCCTACAACGCCTTGAATAACAGCGCGCGCACCACTTTTTTGCCGTATCAGTCCTGCCGGACGCAAAAAAACCTCCGCTCGGCGGGATATAACTCAGCTATTCCTGGGTCATAGGTAACACCGTCAGCCCCACGTAACTCATATCCTTTTACAACGGGAATAACGTGCCAAGTGCAATATCCAGATTGTGTTGCTAAGTTAGGCAAAGTGGGCAAAGTGGGCAAAGTAAGACGGATAAAAAATGATTTAAAACAGGGAGAGTCCAAACACATGAGAAAAACCACCAACATCTGTATAGCGCTGGCAATGACCGCGTTCTCGTTCTCTGCCAGCGCAGGATTGCGCTGTGACAACGGGCTGGTTTCCGAAGGAGATACCACACTGGAAGTTGAGCTGAAGTGCGGCAAGCCGGTGAACTCCTCAGTCACCAACCCTGCCACGGATGCGGACGGCAACCTCCTAGAGGGCGGAGCTACAGTAGAGCGCTGGGTTTACGGTCCAAATAACGGCATGTATCGCTATCTTCGCTTCGTCGACGGCACACTGGTCGATATCGATAGCAAGCGCCAATAAGCTGTCTTTGCCTCGTCAGCTCGACCAGTGATAAAACCACTACTAGCGGGTTTACAGGCTAGTGGGCTGTCAGGCCGCACCATCCGGCTCTGGCAGCCCAAAACACAGCACCACTGCTAACACTAAAGCCACTCGCTCCCACTGGACTGCTAATACGTTGAACCAGCCAGCCTGGAGTCAAAAGACGCGCTTTCCTGATAAACTAGCAAACCCCGGCAACCGTTACGGAGTTGCACTGGGTAACTCGATTTTCCGCTTTTGTGCGCAGTGATTTCGCGGCGCCTGTCAAAAGCACGTGAAAACGGCAGCAAACAAGCACTAAACAGGCACCCAGCAATGCACCCAAACCAACCATCCAGCCCAGCAACCACGCGCCCCGAGCCCAATCGCCGCTTCTCCGTTGCGCCGATGATGGATTGGACTGACCGGCATTATCGTTACTTCGCCCGGCTGATCACGCGCCATGCGTTGCTATATACCGAGATGGTGACCACCGGCGCCATTATCCATGGCGATCGCTCACGCTTTCTGGGGTTCAACCCTGAGGAGCATCCGCTTGCGCTGCAGCTCGGTGGCAGTAATGCCGATGAATTGGGCCAGTGCGCGGCGCTAGCCGAGCAGGCAGGTTTTGCTGAAGTAAATCTGAATGTTGGCTGTCCTAGCGACCGGGTGCAAAACAACTTGATTGGCGCCTGTCTGATGGGCCACCCGCAATTGGTTGCCGATGGCGTCAAAGCCATGCGCGACGCTTGCCAAATACCGGTGACGGTTAAACACCGCATCGGCATTAACGGCCGCGACAGCTACGCAGAGCTCTGTGATTTCGTTGGGCAGGTACATGAGGCTGGCTGCACCACCTTTGCTGTGCATGCGCGAATTGCCATCCTTGAGGGGCTGTCACCTAAAGAGAATCGCGACGTACCTCCACTGAAATACGACGTAGTACACCAGTTGAAGCGTGACTTTCCACAGCTGGAAATCCTGCTTAACGGCGGTTTGACCGACCTAGAGGTGATGCAGCAGCATTTACAAGATCTCGATGGCGTCATGGTCGGACGTGAGGCTTACCACAACCCCTATATGATGGCTGAGGTTGATCATCGTTTCTACGCGGACGACACCCCGCCATTATCCCGTCTTGAGATTATGGCCAGGATGCGACCCTACATCGCCCGCCACATCGAGCAGGGTGGCGTTATGAATCACGTTACGCGGCACATTCTTGGACTATTTCAAGGCTTACCCGGTGCACGGCATTTCCGGCGCCAGCTAAGCAGTGCCATTCATAAGACCGATCAGCCACTGGCGCTCTATGATCAGTTACTGGACGATATGACACTGCGCCAGCAGCCACGCGATTGCGAGCGTCAGCCCGCTTGAGGTAAGGTCAAGGCAATCTGTCGACGCATACGGAATGCCATGAGCTCAAAACTGGAAAGTCTTAAACAACACACGCTGATCGTCGCCGACACTGGCGACATTGAAGCCATTCGCACCTTGCAGCCGGTAGACGCGACTACCAACCCCTCCCTGCTGCTGAAGGCGGCAGAGCAGCCAAGCTACAGCCCTTTGCTTGATCAGGTAATAGCTGACGCCAGGAGCGCTACCAATCCGGTAGCCGAAGCCTGCGATCGCTTTGCCGTTGCGGTCGGTAGTGAAATCATCAAGCTGATCCCTGGCCGCATCTCAACCGAGGTAGATGCACGCCTGTCATTTGATCGCCCTGCAACGCTGAAAAAAGCCATTGAGCTAATCGAGCGCTATGAACGTGCAGGCGTCACTCGCGACCGCGTTCTGATCAAGATCGCCTCCACGTGGGAAGGCATTCAGGCCGCGGCTGAGCTAGAGCGAGAAGGCATTCAGTGCAACCTCACCCTGCTCTTCTCCTTTGCTCAGGCCAAGGCCTGCGCCGACGCTGGTGTTTTTCTGATTTCACCCTTCGTGGGTCGTATCTACGATTGGTACAAAAAACAGGAAGGGCGCGATTTCAGCGGCCTGGATGATCCAGGCGTGCAATCCGTCGCGCGAATTTACCGATACTACAAGAAGCATCTGTATAACACCGTTGTCATGGGCGCCAGCTTCCGCAATATGGGACAGATAGAGGCGTTGACCGGTTGTGACCGACTCACCATCAGTCCCGCGTTATTGCAGAGCCTGAAGGATGAGGACGGCGTATTAACGCCCTCCTCGCTGCTGACCAACGGGCAGGTAGATGAACGCGATATTTTGAATGAAAGTCGCTTCCGCTGGCAGCATAATGAAGATGCTATGGCCACAGAGAAACTGGCAGAAGGCATACGCGCCTTTGCTGCCGATCAGGTCAAGTTGGAAAAACTGGTTATTGCTCGACTGGAATCAGGCGTCTGATTCCAGTGCGCTGACCAGGTCACGGAAGGCTTCGCGGTTATTCTCATTAAGCTGCATCAAAATATGATGCGCTTCGAGCACCTTCTTTTTGACCTTGTCTTCAGACAGGATCTGCCCAGGCAGATCCTGTAATTCGGCGCAGGTCGGCGTAGTTTCCGGCACGATATTGAATACCTGATCAAAGCCCATGCTTTGCAGCAGACGATTCATATCATCGTGATTGGACACCAGCGTCGGTAGAAATCCCACCTTTTGCTTGGACAGGATCGACAGTTTGGCCAGCAAGCCAAGCGAGGTACTGTCTATGCCTTCGGTTTCAGTCAGATCAATCACAATCGACTCAAAGCTCAAGACACTGAAAATCTTTTCGATATAGGCATCCAGCGCCGCGCACAGCGTCAGCCTGACGTCACCAATGAACTTGAGTACAAAGGTGCCCTGCGATTCCGCAAACTGGATCTTGCCAGTAGTCATCATTCTGCGTTCCTGCCTAACACCAAAACGGAAATATCATCGGGCATGGTCTTGTTGGGGTCGATACCCAAACCAGCCATCAACCCACGCAACGCGCCACCTGACTCGGCAAACAACTGAGGTAGCCGCGCCTCCTTCTCTTTCAGCGTAGTACCTTCAAGGCAATCCAACACGCCATCCGAACATAGCGCCAGACTAAACTGCGCTGGCAAGTCAATCACCTCGTCCTGATACTCGGCGTCTTCAAACAAACCAACCGGCCGTCCCCTGCCTTGCAGGTAACTCGCCTCGCCATCAGCAAAAATTACCGGCAACGGCAAGTGCCCACCAATACTGTAAGTCAGGGTTTGCTGCTGCTCATCAATCACACCGCCCAGCATAGTGACATGCTTGCCCAAATTACAGGCAATAAGGCTGCGGTTGATATGGCTAAGCACATCGGAAGGCTTGAATTCGATACGGCCAGAACTCTCTGCCTTACGCTGCTCATACATCAAACGCGTGGTCATGAACTTGAGCAACACTGTCACGAAGGCAGAGGAAGATCCGTGCCCGGAGACGTCCGCCAGATAAAAGGCCAGCTGACTGTCGGACACGCGAAAGTAGTCAACAAAGTCGCCAGACAGATAAAGCGAGGGGATCAAACGGTGCTCGAAGCGGTACTCGCCACTAGCCCAAGGCGATGCCGGGAGCATGTTCAGCTGCACCTGATGGCCGGCAGCCTGGTCATCACGCAATTCCTTGAGATGGTTTTCGAGCTCGCGATTAGCACGTTCAAGACGCTCTCTAATACGCTGATTTTCCAAACTCAGGCGAGAGCGCTCAAGCGAGCGGGCCACGGCGTGCTCAAGAACAACCAGATCATCAAGGGGTTTAATCAGATAATCGCTGGCACCCAGGCGCAGCGCTTCAACCACATCAGCCATGACGCCGTCGGCGGATATGACAATAACCGGCATATCCTGATCGCGCTCGGTGATCTCGCGAACCAGGGCAAAACCACTATTATCACCCAGGTGAAGATCACACAGCACCAGGCCCGGGCGCTGCGCATTGAAGATCGCAAGCCCCTCGCTGGCATCTCTGGCCTGCAGGACATCATATCCACCACGTTCCATATGCGCTGAAATGCGCTGCCGAACGTGATCATCGTCGTCAATCACCAGCAGTGTCGTGCCTGGAAGCTGCATAGAGTCCCTACGTCATTGTCATGGAGCGCGGCTAAAGCCATGACCACAGGGTGGAGAGCCAAAATCAGGTAAAAACCTGATGTTTTCAAGGGCCAAACAGTACTCCCATCCGTACCAGCAAGCAACCGTTACCCGCTGAGCCGGTGGCGCTTGTCTCCGAGCATAGTCGGCACTAGGATACATAAGAATAAAAATCGATATCCTGTTTCGCCTCAGCCGGAGTAGACCATGTCATTTCATGACCAGCAGTACAGCGAAAAACGTGACTTCATGCGCATGAAAATGGAGACCACAGCCACACTGACGGTCATCGCCGAGAACCTGACCCATTCGGTACACTGCCATGATCTATCGAACCAGGGTGCGCAGATTCAATGCCCCCAGAGCATTGCCGAAGACACGGCAGTAGAACTCAACATACCCTCCCCTACACCAGGCATGAAAGGCTTGCAGGCCAGAGGGCAGGTCGTGCGCTGCGCGGCGACCGAAGGGGGCAGCTACGCTATTGGCATTCAGTTCGACACCCTCGACTGAGGGTGCGGCCAAGCGGTGAGACGTACCAGACTTAGAACTCGTCTGGTACGTTGCCATCTTTGACTTTATATTCGCGGTTTTGCAAATACGCGTTGCGGATAAAGGTATAGCGATCACCGCGAACCAGGCGCTCGCGCTCAAGCAGACCTGCGCGCGTATCAACCAGGTCCAGTGCAAACCAGGAGTTACGCACTGGCACGTCGCTGATGTAACCGGTGTAAGTGTAATTAAAGAAGTTTTCCGGCAGCTTTGAAGCCGTATCGCGCAGCGTGCTTGGTCCGAGCAGCGGCATGACAAAATAGGGCCCACTCTCGACGCCCCAGGCCCCCAGCGTTTGCCCCAAATCTTCATCATTGCGCTGCAGCCCCATGCGGGTCGCTACATCAACAATCCCCAGACCACCCAACACGCTATTGAACAGGAACCGCGAAACGTCCACGCCAGCATCGCGAAACTTGCCCTGTAGGGTATTGTTAACAAAGTTCTTCGGCTCACCGAGATTATTGAAGAAATTGCTCACCCCGTCATTCACGAACGTCGGCGTGGCCCAGTTATAGGCCTTGGCAGCAGGCTTGAGCGTGTAACGATCAAGTGTGTCGTTGAACTTAAAGGTAAACCGATTCACTTTCTCCCACGGATCTGGATTCTCATATACGGAGCCGTATTCATCGTAGGAATCGTCGGCAAAAACAGGTGTAATACACGCCAGTGTCGAAAATGACAGTAACAATGCACCTGTGCCCGAATGTAAAAGTTTCATCAGCAACGTCTCCGTTTTCATCTCTGAATAACCGGCAGCGTCCTGATGCCGCCAGCCGGGCGTGTAAGTGTAATGCAAAATAACCGTATAAATCAGCGATTTTACTATGACCGAAAGCAACAAACCTATGCTCTACCGCTGCGAACTGCCCGTTCGCTACGGCGATATGGACAGCAACCAGCATGTCAACAACACCCGCTACTACCAGTACCTGGAAGAAGCCCGCATTCTGTGGCTCGATGGCCTGGGAGCGCATCGGCGTGAAGTTGGCCAAGGGCTGGTGTTACTGACCTGCACACATCACTTCCTGAGACCCGTAGTGCACCCCAATACCGTTATTGTCGAGCTGTTTGCCGGTGATGTTGGGCGCACCAGCTTATCGCTGGATCACCGCATGTTCGTCAAAGGTCAGCCGGAGCTGGTTGGTCAGGGTGACGTCAAGATGGTATGGATCGACGTTAGCACCCAGCGCCCCATCCCCGTTCCCGACAGCGTACGTATCGCGATGGGGAAAGAGCCTTTGGGTGAGACCTGAACACACTGTCATTAAGCCGTAACACACTTGTCAGAATATGCTGGGTCAGCCTGCAATCAGTCATCGTGATGTTCAACGCTGCCTGTTTGCACCTTAAGGTGTTGCCACAAAAGGACCTGGCCCATGCTGCAAACTCAAATCGAGGCCGTCATCTTTGATGTAGTCGGCACCCTGCTGCCCTGTGATACGCAAACGACTGCACCACCGATGCTTGCGCAAGCAGCACCGGTATTAAAGATGCTCACGCTTGCCCAACAAGACGTGGGTTTATTTAGCCAAACACCTTTAAAGCTTCCTTCGGAACTAACCGAGTATGCGTACCGGCACGCAAATGACACCCAGCGTGCGACGCCCGACCCAGACCTGCCAACCCTGGTCGCACTGGCGATGCAAAGCCACCGCCTCAACCAGTGCATCCTGATCAGTGGTAACTCAGCTGGCATTGAAGCCGGCCTGCGCGCCGGCATGTGGACAGTAGGTACAGCCCTGAGCGGCAGTCTGAACAAAAACGTACTCGCCCAATGGCCACAGCTACCGCCCACTGAGCAGGATCAACTGCGGATGCAGGCAACCATGGCGCTACTCAACGCCGGCGCACATTACGTCATAGACGCCGTTGACGAGCTGCTACCTTGCCTGACAGACATCAACCAACGCCTGAAAAAAGGCGAGCGGGCTTAAATCGGGGCGGACGCAGCCATGGCTCACAGGTTATAGTAAGCAAAACCGTTACTGGAGTAAGCCATGCCCACACAGCGCCTGAAAGCCCAACTGGAGTCCCTGCAGGACACGCTAAACGATCCCAACGCAGAGCTGACTGCGGAAGAGCGCGAAGCCTTGCAGAACATGGCCAACAATATCTATGCGCACCTGCTGGTAAAAGAAGGTGATGAGCCGGCAGAGGAAGATCCTACCCTGGTCGACGGGGTCAACCTGATGGCCGAGCAATTTGCCGTGCGTCACCCCACCCTAGCTGGCACCCTGCGTAGTGTGATGCAAACACTGTCCGACATGGGCATCTAAGACCAGACCAGCACTTGCGCAGCATAAAAAACGCCGGCATCGCCGGCGTTTTGCTGTCTGCTATTTACCTGCCCAGACTATTGCCGGGCTAGACGCAGGTTTTCCGGCACGCCCGGCTGCGTGGAGCGATAGGGGTTGATATCGAGGCCGCCACGACGCACATAACGCGCGTAGACCGTCAACTCACAACCCTCTCCCAGAAGCTTGCTTATATCCATAAAAATGCGCTCTACGCATTGCTCGTGAAAATCTGCGTGCTGACGGAAAGACACCAGATAGCGCAGCAATGCCGCCCGATCCAATTGCGGCCCACGATAGCTGATCTGCAAACTCCCCCAGTCAGGCTGCCCGGTCACCGGGCAGTTGGACTTCAACAGATGACTATAAAGCTGCTCGCTTACTTGCACACTAGGGAGCCGCAGCGCCAACAGCGCCGGATCATAATGATAACGGCTGATCTCGACGTCCTCGGTATCCAGGCACTCACCTGTGAGCGGCAGCATGCCAGCGTTGTGTAACTGCTGCATACCTAGCAAACGCACCATCACCGGACCTTGCGCAGCGACTGAAAGGTCAGCTTCAAGCGTTTGCTGTACTTCCTGACGATCACGAAAAACCGTTTGATTGAAGGAGTTCAGATATAACTTGAAAGACTTCGACTCAACGATGCGCGCAGCCTTGATCGGAAATACAAACTCCGCCGCCGCAACTTCAGGCTTGCCGGAGGGTGTCAGCCAAGAGAGCTCATAGCAGTTCCAGATATCCACCCCATGAAAGGGCAACGCCGCGGCGTCCAACCCCAGCTCCTGCCATTTAGGCAGTCGCGGTATCGGAAACAACAGTGACGGCGTATAAACGCTGACGTAGGCGCTGGATTTGCCTAGTGGCGAGGCGTCCGCCGGATGTTCTGACAACATGCTCGATCTCTCCAAAAATGTGCCGCGAACGGTGCTGCCCGCGCGGCTGACTGGCTACTGCCGCATACCCGTGCCGCGCACCAGCAGCCAATAACTCAAACTGTACAGCGCTACGGTGAACACCGCCATAATGATCAGCGCCGTTGCTATCGGAATGTCCGAGACACCAAGAATGCCATAGCGGAACGCATTCACCATGTGCAGGATCGGGTTGACCATAGACAACCCCTGCCAGAACGGCGACAACAGATGAATAGAATAGAAGACACCGCCCAGGTACGTCAGCGGCGTCAGCACAAAGGTCGGCACAATTGAGATGTCATCAAAGGTGCGCGCGAATACCGAGTTAATAAAGCCGCCCAGCGAGAACACCAATGAGGTGAAGAACACCACACAGATGGTCAGGCCGATGTGCTGCACCTGCAAACGGGTAAAGAACAACGACATAAGCGTCACAATCAAGCCCACTGCCAAACCCCGCGCCACACCACCAAAGGTGTAACCAAGCAGAATGACGTGCGGCGATACGGGCGCCACCATCAGCTCTTCAATCGAGCGCTGAAACTTGGTACTGAAAAAGCTCGACGCCACATTCGAATAGCTATTGGTGATAACCGACATCATGATCAGGCCCGGCACGATGTAATCGATATAAGCAAACCCATCCATCTCGCCGATACGCGAGCCGATCATCTTGCCAAAAATCACAAAATACAGCGCCATGACAATCCCCGGCGGCAGCAGCGTCTGCGGCCATATCCGGGTAAAGCGCTTGATTTCCTTAAATAAAATAGTGGTGAAGGCAATCCAGCTACTACGCCAATGCATCATCTCAAGCGGCCCCTTTTTCAGCATTTTCGTCAACCAGCATGAGGAATAGCTCTTCCAGACGGTTACTCTTGTTACGCATGCTCAACACACTGATGTCCTGCCGGCTCAATTCGGTGAAAAGTGCGTTCATACCCTGCTCCTTGTCGACCTGCACCTCAATGGTGTGGTCATCGACAAACCGACAGGGATAACCGGGAATCTCCGGCGCATGATCAAAGCTGTTGGCACAATCGAGCAAAAAGGTTTCGACGTGCAGCCCGCCCAGTAGCTTGCGCATGCTGGTGTTATGGATAATCTCGCCCTGATCAATAATTGCGATGTTTTTGCACAGATGCTCGGCCTCTTCCAGATAGTGCGTCGTCAGCACGATGGTGATGCCTTGTTCATTGATCTCTTGCAAAAACTGCCACATGGAGCGGCGAATCTCGATATCGACCCCGGCGGTTGGCTCATCAAGAATGAGCAACTTTGGTTCATGAATAAGCGCACGGGCGATCATCAATCGGCGCTTCATGCCGCCTGACAGCATGCGCGAGGGCACATCGCGCTTTTCCCACAAGCCCAAGCGCTTGAGATACTGCTCCGCCTTTACCTTGGCTTCTTTGTGCGCAATGCCGTAATAACCTGCCTGGTTGACCAGAATGTCCATGGTCTTTTCAAACTGGCTAAAGTTGAACTCCTGCGGCACGACACCGATGCAACGCTTGGCCGCCAGAAGGTCGGAATCAATACTGTGACCAAAGATACTGACCTCACCGACCGACTTGTTAACCAATGAAGAAAGGATGCCGATGGTGGTTGATTTACCCGCGCCATTAGGACCAAGCAGCGCAAAGAAATCGCCTTCGCGCACCTCCAGGTCAATTCCCTTTAGCGCACGCATACCGTTGGAATAGGTTTTTTCCAGCCCGCTGATACGAATAGCTGCCGTCATGCAGATGCCTTATAAGCCAGAGAAGTGAATGCCTAACAATGGGGGCAAACTGATCATAATCAACCCCTCAGCAGCGGCCCGACCAATTTCCGTAACACGGAGAAACACTTACAAATCTGCTACAAATGTGACCGGGCGGTCGATTGTGGCTCAAGAAGAGACATCGTATTCTCGCCGGCACAACAACAAGCACCCCCGGAGATTTTCATGGCCGCTACACCGGATACCCCGGTCGACGAGACAGACATGTCCAGTCGCATCACCCCCGCCTACCGCCGTTATGCGCTCATTCTACTAGTACTTGCGTACACCTCGAGCCACATCGACCGCAACATCGTCGGCATTCTGATAGAACCTATCAAAGCCGACCTGATGCTATCCGACACCCAAATGGGTTTTCTTTCGGGCATAGCATTTGCTCTGTTCTACGCCACCCTGGGCATTCCTATTGCCGTCTTTGCTGACCGCTCCAATCGTCGCAATATTATTGCCTGGTCGATTGCCATCTGGAGCGCCATGACCGCCGTCTGCGGGACTGCACAAAGCTTCTGGCAGCTCGCGATCGCGCGTGTTGGCGTAGGTATTGGCGAGGCCGGTTCAGGCCCTTCATCACATTCGATGATTGCCGATTTGTACCCCAAAGAGAAACGCTCCAGCGCCATGTCGATCTACGCCTTGGGCGTCTACTTCGGCATCATGCTCGGCTTTCTTATTGGTGGTTTCGTCGCCGAGTGGTGGGGATGGCGTGCGGCTTTCCTGGTCGTTGGTGCCCCGGGTCTATTAATCGCCCTGCTGGTGCGCTTCACCATGATAGAGCCGCCGCGCGGCTTTGCTGACGGCGTCAAGCCACCACCACTAGGCAAAGTTAATGTATGGGCCGGTTTCGCCTCACTTTGGAATGTACGCACCACGCGCCACGTTGTCTGCGGCGTCACGCTCACCGCACTGGTAGGCTACGGCACTATCGTCTGGGCGCCCGCCTTCCTTATTCGCAGCCACGGCATGACACCTAGTGAAGTTGGTCTATTCCTCGGCCCAGCGCTGGGTATTGTGGGCGGGCTTGGCGCTTACATCGGCGGCATGCTGGCCGACCACCTCGCGACCAAGGATGCGCGCTGGAATGCCTGGATTGTCGGCATCGCCAAAATGCTGTCCATTCCATTCATCTGCGCTTTCTACCTGATCGACAACACCTATCTGGCGCTGGCCTTTTATATGCCCGCCGCTTTTTTGGGTGCTTTTTACCTTGGGCCTAGCTTCGGCATGATTCAAAGCCTGACGCCGCTGCGCAGCCGCGCCCTGGCATCGGCGATCATGCTGTTTATCCTCAATCTGTTTGGCCTGGGCTTTGGCCCACAACTGATCGGCATCGCCAGTGACCTGATGCGCGTCTGGTTCGAGAGCGACAGTTTGCGCTATGCGCTGCTGGCAGCCACCTTCGTCAATGTATGGGCTTCTGCACACTACTATCTGGCAGGTAAAACCCTGAAACAAGATACCGCCAACGTAATCGGCTGATGCAGCACTGCCCTGCAACACCCATATCCCCGGCGGCTCCACTGCAACCAGTCGGAACCGCCGGGCTTCTTCCCGGTCCATAAGCAAACGCCTGTCTGCAACATCGCGCCGACAAAGCGACTATGCTGACTACTGGATCTCTGGAAGAAGGAAGACTTCATGCTAACTCTGCTTTGGCTACTTGGCTTGCTGCTCTGTATCGCAGCCGTGGCCTACGTCCGTACCAGCCTGCTGAACGCCTGTCTCGGCGTAGGGGCCTACTTACTGGTAATGACCCTATTGGGGCCAGTGCACTGGGTACTGGACCTGGTGCTTTGGGCCGTATTTCTTTGCGTGGCCGTCCCTCTCAATCTGCCCGATGTGCGCCGCAATCAAATAAGCGCGCCGCTCTTCGGTTGGTTCAAAAAAGTCCTGCCACCCCTTTCCGATACCGAACAGGAAGCCCTCGATGCAGGGACTGTCTGGTGGGATGGCGAGCTGTTCAGCGGTCGCCCGGACTGGAGCAAACTCCACGGTTTCCCTGTTCCGCGCCTAACCCCGGAAGAACAGGCCTTTCTCGATGGTCCAGTGGAAGAGCTCTGCAGCATGACCAACGAGTGGGAAGTCACCACCGAGCGTCAGGACCTGCCACCAAAGGTCTGGAGCTTCATCAAGGACAACGGCTTCTTTGGCCTGATTATCCCCAAGGAATACAACGGCAAAGGCTTTTCAGCGTATGCCCACTCGCAGATCGCCATGAAGCTGGCGAGCCGCAGCGGCGACCTTGGCTCAACGGTCATGGTGCCCAACTCCTTGGGGCCAGCCGAACTCTTGATGCACTATGGTACTAACGAACAGAAGCAGCATTACCTGCCGCGCCTGGCCGACGGCAAGGAAATACCCTGCTTCGCCCTTACCGCACCGGAGGCTGGCTCAGACGCGGGCTCCATGACGGACCAGGGCATCATCTGCAAAGGCCAGTGGGAAGGTGAAGAAGTCATCGGTATGCGCCTGACCTGGGAAAAGCGTTACATCACCCTGGGCCCTATTGCTACCGTCCTTGGGCTGGCGTTCAAAGCCTACGACCCGGACCACCTGCTAGGTGACGAGGAATCACTCGGCATTACCCTCGCCTTGATCCCGACCGACACCGAGGGCGTCGAGATTGGCCGCCGCCACTTCCCACTCAATGCCGCGTTCATGAACGGGCCGAATTCTGGCAAGGACGTGTTCATCCCCATGAGCTATCTGATCGGCGGCCAGGATCGTATCGGCCAAGGCTGGATGATGCTGATGAACTGCCTCTCAGTGGGCCGCTCAATTTCTCTACCAGCCGGTGGCACCGGCGCGGCGAAAATGGCCAGCATGACGACCGGCGCCTACGCCAGCATTCGTCGGCAGTTCAACTTGCCGATTGGTGAGTTCGAAGGCATTCAGGAAGCACTTGCCCGCATCGGCGGCAACACCTACGTCATGAACGCCACTCGCACCATGACCGCGGGCGCAGTTGATCTGGGCGAAAAACCCTCGGTCCTATCGGCCGTGGTCAAATACCACGTCACCGAACGTATGCGCCAGACCGTCAACGACGCCATGGACGTGCACGGTGGCAAGGGCATTTGTATGGGGCCAAGCAACTACCTTGGTCGCGCCTATCAGTCGGTCCCCATCTCCATAACGGTTGAGGGCGCCAACATACTCACCCGCAGCATGATGATCTTTGGTCAGGGCGCCATCCGTTGCCATCCCTTTGTTCTCAAGGAAATGCTCGCGACTCAAAATGAAGACAAGGATGCCGCGCTGACCGAGTTCGACGACCTGTTGTTCCGCCATATCGGTTTCTCGCTGAGCAACGCCTCAGCCAGTTTGCTGCTGGGGCTGACCGGCGGTCGCCTGGCCGACACCCCGGATTATCCGGCGACCAAAGCCTATTATCGCCAGCTCTCACGCCTTGCTGCTGCCTTTGCTACCGTCACCGACTGCACCATGCTGATGCTCGGCGGCGAACTTAAGCGCAGGGAGCGAATTTCCGCCCGTCTGGGCGATGTGCTGAGCTATCTTTACCTGGCCAGCGCGACGCTCAAACACTTTGATGATCAGGGTCGCCATGAGGAAGACCTGCCCTTCGTGCAATGGGGCGTAGAAGACCTGCTGTTCAAGATCGAGCAGAGCCTTCACGAAGTCTTGCTCAACTTTCCTGACTCGCGTGTTGGTTGCCTGCTACGTGTCGTCGTCTTCCCACTGGGGCGTCGCCTCACGCCACCGGCAGACGCCGTGGGTGTCGAGATCGCGCGTAGCCTGATGAAACCCGGCGGCGCACGAGACCGGCTACTCGATGGCTGTTATCAGAGCCAGGATCCAGCAGACGTAACCGGGTTAATCAACACCACCCTGGAAAAAGTCTTGCAAGCAGACCCGATTGAAGTGCGCCTGGCCAAAGCCATCCGCTCTGGTGAACTCGAACACGACAGCGATGCCGATATGCTGGCTGTAGCTGCCGAGTCGGGTGTTATCAGTCCCGAAGAGGCCGAGCTGGTGCGCGACGCACGTATCGCCAGACGCGCGGTGATCGATGTTGACGATTTTTCCAAAGAGGAAATGGACCCAACAACGCGCAAAACGGGCAAAGCAACAAAGAAACCCGCCACAACCAAGGGCAAACAGGACCCACTTGAAAAAGAAGGTGTCCTGGAGAATCAGCCCTTCCCTCCGCCAACAGCCGAGGAGTAAGCCTTTGGCCGGGAGTGTCAGCAGCTCAGACACCCCCGGCCACGCTTTCTGTTAGACTCCCGCGCCAGAGAAACAGGAGTCCGCCATGAATACACCTCTTAGCTATCACGCCTACCACCTAGCCCTGCTGCAAAGCCTCTACGACACCCTGCGCGCGCAATCAGCCCTACTAGAGCAGGTACCCGAAGAAAGTAATGAGCTTTTTATGGAGCGCTTCGATGAGCTGCTGGCAGAGCTGGAAAAAGGTGATCACGACAGCCTTTATCTGGGCCAGGACATCCTGTGCCAGATCATCAGCCGTTACCCGCAGATAGCCCACCTGATACCGCGAGACTTGCTTTGGTATTTTGGCGGTGACTGCCTGCACTTTATGCCCGACGACGAAATTGCCCAGTATCAGCTACTCGACGAGCACAGGGCCGATGTAGAAGCTCGCGGTGAGGTATTTGACTGGCAACAGGCAAGGCAGTTACTGCAAAGCCCTACCTGATGCGTTCAACGCTGCAACTCATTCGTACGCAATAAAAAACCGCCATTAGGCGGTTTTTTATTGCTCCTGAAGCGGGAAACGAGACCCGAACTCGCGAGGCTCGCCGCCCGCCCCCGACCTCGGCAAGGTCGTGCTCTACCAACTGAGCTATTCCTGCGCCTTCGCACCAAATCGCAGACACAAAAAAACCGCTGCTTGAGCGGTTTCTTTGTT
>NZ_JACGWE010000059.1:0-11941 GCF_014077575.1 Pseudomonas sp. 5Ae-yellow
CTCGGTCAGCCACCTGTTTGACGGCTTCAATTTTAAATTCTTCGGTGTAGCGTGAGTTGCTCATTGGACCTCCTGGGTGCCTCGATTATAAGGCCTGGAGGTGTCTACGAAACTAGGGGCGATTCACTCAGACTTTTTAGCCTATTCTGCCGCTGCGGATACTGCTGCAGTGGTGCCGGTTGCCAATAGGGCGAACAACACAATGTTGAAGGCCACTTTACGCATCACTGTTCTGCTACTCAATCAGAATTTTTTACGCTGGTCAGTTAGGCCTCAAGCGCTGTTTGCTGCTCATATTTCTGTCCCATTCCATATCTCATGCGTACCACAATCATTGATAAATAGGTCAAGAAGAGTAATAGGCCAGGCAGGAAACCGAGGAATAGTTGCTTGTTGAGGTTCAGCAGTATGAAGCTGAACCTAGTCACTGCTATTCCTGTCGTCTGGGATTTTTTATTACAACTTCTCGACTGTTTCTATACAAATTCATATAAAACACTTAATTATTTCATCGCTGCCTTTTATTTGGCTATCAGCAAGGGCCGCCCTTCACCCTATAGGGGCTTTGGTGCGGCACCTGGCGCCTCATGATGGAAGGCGCTTGTACCTCAGCTCATAATCGCTGCCGTCTTCGACGAGCGGGGTAATTACTTTGGAAAACTTGTTCATTAGACACCTCTCTTTTGGGAGTGCTATTTAGCTTGACGGTTTGAACCTGACGACAAGCTGTGAGGTACTTACTATTGTGTAATGCCTAGGCGGCATGGCTACCTTTTCCATGGGGTTGATAGCCATGAACCCAGTTTAACGTTGTTTGATCGACGTGATGATTGAGTTCATCCCTTCTGAGGTGAATTCAAACTCGATCTCGTCGCCTTCCTTGAGGCCTTGAAGCTGCTCAGACGTTGCCTTGAAATCCATGGTCATAGGAGGCCATTCAAGCTCTGGTACGGCCCCGTGGGCGATGGTGACAGAACCTCCATTCTGTTTGATCTTGCGCACGGTACCTGTTGCCTTCGCGCTCTGCGTAGAGGTATGCGTTTGCTCCATCTGCATATTGTCCATGGGCATGCTGTGTTTCATTTCCATGCCTTTCATTTCTTCAGCGAAGGCTGCCGGCGTCAGTGCCAGAGTAAGAACTAGTGCCAGTTTGGTTTTCATAATGAATCTCCAGTTTGTGGTTTGGTTTGCTTAATGGACCGGCGTCTCATCAGCAGATAAGCTGCCGGTAGTACAAATAGGGACAGAAGCGGTGCGGTAATCATGCCGCCGACCATTGGCGCTGCGATGCGGCTCATGATTTCACTACCGGTACCGCTGCCAAGCAGGATTGGTAGCAAGCCCGCGATGATGACTGCTACGGTCATCGCCTTGGGCCTCACGCGTTGTACGGCGCCCTCGCGAATCGCTTCCAGGAGTGCCGGTCTGTCCGCACGTCCTGCATTCACGCGCTCGCTCCAGGCATTAGTCAGGTATAGGAGCATGATGACGCCGAATTCGGCCGACACTCCTGCCAGCGCAATGAATCCGACGCCAGTTGCTACCGACAGGTTGTAGTCAAGCAGGTAAAGGAACCAGACACCGCCAGTCAGAGCGAATGGAAGCGTCGCCATTATCAGCAAAGCTTCGCTGAACCTGTTGAAAATGAGGTACAGCAACACAAAAATGATTAGTAGCGTAGCTGGTACAACCATCTTCAGTTTGGCATTGGCGCGCTCCATGAACTCGAACTGTCCGGAATAACTAATGCTCATGCCTGATTCCAAGGACACTTCGCTGTCGATTCTGGTACGCAGGTCGTTCACCACCGCAGCCATGTCGCGATCGCGCACGTCTATATAGACCCATCCGGTGAGTCGAGCATTTTCGCTCTTGAGCATTGGTGGGCCATCCGTGACTTTGATTTGAGCCACCGTTCCCAAAGTGATTTGACTTCCCTCGGGAGTGTAGATCGGCAGATTGCGCAAGTCGGTCAATGAATCACGCCATTCGCGCGGGTAGCGCAAACTGATGGGGTAACGAGCGAGCCCCTCTACGGTTTCGCCAATGGTGGCGCCTCCGACTGCACCGGCCACAATGGACTGCACCTCAGAAATATTCAGCCCGTAACGTGCAGCCGTACTGCGGTCAATGTCGACGTCGATATAGCGCCCACCGGTTAGTCTCTCGGCCACAGCCGAACTTACGCCGGGAACCGTCTTGGCTATGCGCTCGATCGCTTGGCTGGTCTTGTCAATTTGTACCAGGTCCGAGCCGTAAACCTTGACCCCGATCGGACTCTTGATGCCGGTGGCCAGCATATCGATACGATTGCGGATAGGCGGTATCCACAGGTTGGCCAGTCCAGGGACCTGTACCGCATTATCGAGTTCCTTTACCAGCTTTTCAGGCGTCATTCCCGGGCGCCATTGGTCCCGGGGCTTGAACTGGATAGTTGTTTCGAACATGGTCAGCGGTGCCGGATCGGTCGCTGTGTCGGCACGACCCGCCTTGCCGAAAACGCGTTTTACTTCAGGCACGCTTTTAATCATGCGGTCGGTCTGCTGCAGAAGTTCCGATGCTTTTTGAACAGACAGACCGGGTAACGCCGTTGGCATGTACAACAGGTCACCTTCATCTAGTGGCGGCAGGAACTCTCCACCCAGTCGGGAGATAGGCCAGAGTGCCGTCAGAAAAATTACGAATGCGATCACGACGGTGGTTTTGGGCCAGCGAAGTACTGCTTCGAGAGCCGGTTGATATATCCAAATCAGCCCACGATTGATTGGATTGCGATGCTCGTCGGGGATCTTTCCGCGGATCCAATAGCCCATTAGTACCGGAACCAAGGTGACCGACAGCCCTGCGGCTGCAGCCATGGCATAGGTCTTGGTGAAGGCTAGTGGGCCGAACAACCGACCCTCTTGAGCTTCCAGGGTGAAAACCGGAATAAACGACAAGGTGATGATAAGCAGACTGAAGAACAGCGCTGGACCGACTTCGATCGCTGCATTGGTGATGACTTTCCAGTGCTCGGCGCCTTCAAGCTTCTTGTTCAGGTTTTTCTTGTGCCACGCTTCTATGTGTTTATGGGCATTCTCGATCATCACAATCGCAGCATCGACCATGGCCCCGATTGCGATCGCAATTCCCCCCAGGGACATGATGTTGGCGTTGACCCCTTGCCGCTGCATGATGATGAATGCGATCAGGATACCCACTGGCAAAGAGACAATTGCTACCAGCGATGAACGCAGGTGCCAGAGGAACAGCGCGCACACCAGCGCAACGACAATAAACTCTTCCAGAAGCTTGAAGCTGAGGTTGGAAACGGCGCTATCAATCAGCTTGCTGCGGTCATAGGTAGTGACTACCTCAACTCCATCAGGCAGGCTCTTTTTCAGATCTTCAAGCTTGGACCGCACTGCGGTGATGGTTTCGCGAGCATTTTTTCCGCTGCGTAATATCACTACGCCACCGACTACCTCGCCTTCGCCGTCCAGTTCGGCAATCCCCCGACGCATCTCCGGGCCCAGCTGAATATTCGCGACATCGCCAAGTGTTATCGGTGTGCCGGTAGCGCTCAAGCCCAGCGGAATGGTACGAAAATCCTTCAGTGACGAGAGATAGCCCGAGGCGCGAACCATGAATTCGGTTTCGGCGAGCTCCAACACGCTTCCGCCCGTCTCTTGGTTGGCCTCTTCAACCGCTTGCCTGATCTGCTGCTGAGTTATTTGTTGATTGGCCATCCGTAGCGGATCCAGCACCACCTGGTACTGCTTGACCATGCCGCCGATTGGCGCGACCTCTGCAACATTTGGGAGGGTTTTTAGCTCGTACCGCAGGAACCAATCCTGCAGCGACCGCAATTGAGCAAGGTCGTGTTGGCCGGTGCGATCCACCAGAGCATACTGATAGATCCAGCCCACCCCGGTGGCGTCAGGGCCCAACGCTGGCGCAGCGCCTTCGGGAAGTCGGCTCTGCACCTGGCTGAGGTACTCGAGCACCCGCGAGCGCGCCCAATACAGGTCCGTGCCGTCCTCGAACAGAACATAAACATAGCTGTCGCCGAAAAATGAATAACCGCGCACTGTCTTTGCTCCGGGAACCGAGAGCATGGTAGTCGCCAGCGGGTAGGTCACCTGATTTTCAACAATCTGCGGGGCCTGTCCGGCATAGGGTGTGCGGATGATGACCTGAACGTCGGACAGGTCAGGCAGCGCATCAACGGCGGTGTTCTGGATCGACCATATACCCCAGGCAACCGAAAATAGCGTCGCCAGCAATACCAGAAATCGGTTGGCGACGGACCATCTAATGATGTTGGCAATCATGGCTGGTCTCCGAGCTGCTCGATCCGCTCGATAACAAGGCCTTCATCGCTTTCGCTTACACCTACCCGTACCCGGTTACCTTCTTTAAGTCCTTTCAGCAGCACCGGGTCTGCGATCGGAAATGCCATCGTCATGCCCGGCATGTTCAATGTCTTGAATGGACCGTGAGACAAATTGACCTTGTCATCTTCTATGCCCACGATGGTGCCCTCGGCCTCGTGCAATGTGGGCGCGGTGTTTACTGGCGATTGCTCTGGTTTGGTGGTCAGTCCGCGCAGACTGGCTTCGGAATCGAGCAGGAACTGCCCGGACGCAACCACGCGCTGGCCTTCGTCAAGTCCCGACAACACTTCTGACTTGAAATCGGTTTCGCGGCCGACCCTGACTTCTACGGGCCTGAACCTGCCTTCATCCTCGGAGAGCATAACAAGCGTGCGCCGACCTGTTCTGATTAGTGCTTCAGTGGGTACCACCAGGGCTACCTCTTCATCACGGCTCAAGGTCACGTCTGCGGTCATGCCGGGGCGCAGGAGTTGATCGGGGTTGGGTAGCACGACTCGAACCCGAACGGTTCGGCTTTCCAGGTTGGCTTGGGGTAAGATCGCCTCAATCACCGCGCCCAAGATTTCGCCCGGGTAGGCAGGCAGTATGGCCTCGACCTTTTGCCCGACCTTCAGGTTGCTCACCTGCGCTTCTGGGACGGCAACGTCCAGCCAGACTTTTTCCAGGCCGTTGATGCGGGCAAGGGACGCGCCAGCAGGTAGAGTCATACCCTCACGGACATCAAGTGAGCGAAGTACACCGCTGATAGGGCTGGTAATGGTCCAGTTTGAGCTGGCCTTGCCGCTGCGTTCCAGCGCTGTAATGTGCTCGTCCGGCATGCCGGCAAGACGCAGGCGGTTACGAGCTGCAGCCAGCAACTGAGGCTCACCCATTCCACGCAATGCTAGATATTCCTCCTGTGCAGCCGACCATTCGGGAAAGAAAAGGTCGGCCAGCGGCGCATTTTCTGGTATCACGTCTTCCGGGGCCAGATCGTAAACTTTCTCGACAAATCCGGCGCTGCGTGTCTGCACAATGGCTACGTCACGTTCATCGTAGCCCAGCGTGCCTGACGCTTTGACGGTCTGGCTTATTGCTTCCCGGGTAACCGGTGTGACCCGCATTCCTAAATTCTGCGTCACTGAAGGGTCGATGAGCATGGAAGCACTTCCTGCCCCTTCTTCGGCATAACGAGGCACTAAGTCCATGTCCATGAACGGCGATGGGCCAGGCGCGTCAAAACGTTGCTGCGGATACATGGGATCGTACCAATACAGCACTTCTTTCTCGCTTTGATCGGCGGACTGAGCCTGGGCACTACTTGCGAACACGGTGATGCTTGTCACTGCAACGCTGGTTAAAAACATGGGTAGGCCGATCAGCAGAGCTAGCCGTTTGATTCGAAATGTCATGGCTGAGTGTCTCCTAAGGAAAAATGTAAGCGGGCGTTAGTCAGCGAACGGTTACTGGCTAGATCGACAAGGCGCAGACGCATCTCTAACAGCTCCTCGCGTGCTGTGATCACGGCAGTTAGTTCACCTTTGCCTGAGCGGTAGTCGGCCATGGTCAGACGAACTTTTTCATCAGCTAGAGGCAACAGTGTCTCCTTGGTGCGATCTAGTGCCCGTTCCAGACGTCGGAGTTCAGCCAGGTCTGCTGACAGCTCCTGCCGGAGCTGTCGCAGCCGGTCCTGCCGCTCGGCTTCCAGCCCTTCCAATCGCGCGCGTTCAGCGCTTATCTTCGGATCTTGTCTGGATCCTGCGAAAACTGGCAGGTCGAAGCTGAGGTTGAGGCTGATCATGTCGCCAAAGCCGCGTCCTCTCTTCTGATAATCCACGCCCCAGGCCCAGTCCGACGTTTTTTCCGAAACGGCTTGTGCAATCTGGGCTTCGGCTCGACTTGTCATCGGGTCAAATTCCAGTAACTCAGGGTGGTGTGTGAAGTTATTAAGGTAAAGCTCAGGGCTGCTTGTCCATTCCGGCCAGCTGCCCTGCAGTGGCTGGGTTGCAGCCTCGCCGATCCATCGTCGGAGCTCCGCCCGGGCAACCGCTTTACTCCGGATCAAGACATCTTCCTGTTCAGCTAAGTACGCGGCTTCCTGTTTGGGTAATACGCTATCGCTCGACAGTCCACGAGCGCCGGCAATGTTTGCCTTGATCGCCTGAGCAAAAAGACGATTCTCGGTGTAGAGCTGGTCAAAAATGATCAGCTTGCGCTCGGCTGCCAGGGTTGTAATCCAGGCCTCGGCTGTCATCTGGCGGACCTTGATTCGCTCGACCCTTCGCTGTACCCGGGCCAATGCCACGGTGGCTTCGGCGGTTTCCACTCGTGCACGGCGTTTGGCGCGGTTAGGGACCTCTTGCATAACGCCGACCATCTGCATCGTCATCGCCTCTGCGCCCAATTGCAGTCTGGACTGACCTTCAATAGGGAGGTTCTGGACTCCAAGCTTCAGCCTGGGGTCCGGCAGCTCGCCCGCTGGCGTGACGAGGTTTTGGGCAGCTTGCAGGTTCGCGCTGCGCGCCCCTAGGGAAGGGGCTCCTTGCTCCGCTAGAGTGATCGCCTCCTCGAGCGTAAGTGCTGCTGATATGCCGGGAACTGCAGCCAAGCCAATAAACATGGCAGTGGCACATATGCGCACGCCGTGAATTCGGTGATTCATGTCTTCGATTCCGTTGATGTTCTAGCGCATGCCATAGGCATACCTTCACCGCCTGCTCCAGTCGATCAGGCGAAACTAGGGGGCAAAAACATCAGCTGCGAGGGGGGTGCCAGATAATATCAGGCGTGCGAGCCGGTACTCGAACAGGAAGGAGGGTGGGGTGGCGAGGGGGGAGCGCCAGCGAAACGGTTTTGTTGACCGCAAGTTGGAGTAAGCTGCTGGTTTTACATTCTTGCCCGTTTTCGCAGGCTGACTTGAGCGCGTCTGGATCACAACATTCATGCGCAGAAGCGTCCAACGCCGAAGTGTCGTCGTTGGACGCAATGGCCGAAAGGCTCATGGTATGACGAGTGTCAAGCGTCATGGTTTGCGCCGTCCCGCTGATAGGAAGCGCAAGAATCATAAGCAGAACGATAAATACATTTCGGCACGTCATAGTAGGCTTAAGATATTGGAAAGTTAAACGGATGCAGCCGGTTATGTCCTTTCCTCTCCTCCCTCGGGATAATGCAAGTAATGATATCAGAGCTCGCTGACACAAAACTGAGCTGAAGATTACATTTGCGTCAGTTTCAAGCTTCCGGTCTGTGAATGCTGCCCCAGAGCTATTCAATGAACATGCTGTTCGTCGTTTTCATGCATGTGTGTTTTCGGAGCTAGTTCAGGCTTGCCCTGCTCTACCTTTGAATCGCCCGCATGATGATCTGTATCTGTTGCCTCACCAGCATGATGGTTCGGCATGCTGCCAGCTTGAGGCATGCCAGAAGCGTGATGATCCGAATTACTTGATGGAGCAGCTGAATGGTGCCCACCAGGACTATTACCTTGCCCTTCATCCTTATGCATAGCAGTTTCACCGCCACCATGTTGATGGCCGCTGCTAGATGCAACAAGGGTTTGGTATTGGGTTTGATCCATTTCTGGCAGTTGCTCTAAAAACGCGACCATGCCCCATATATATGGATCGGCCATACTTTTACCCCAAGCAGGCATGCCAGTGGCTTTTATCCCGTGCTTGATAACCCAAAATGCCGCTGCGGGACCCTCTTCGATACTTTTTTCAGCGAGATTGGGAGGCGCGGGATACAAGGCTTTGCTGAGCTCCGTGTCAGCCATGCCAGGAGCCAAGTGACAGCCAACACACATAGAGTTGTAGTTGCCGGCACCAGCCTTAATCATTGCGGGATCATTGAGGTTAGGTACTTCGATAGCGTTGCTGCGGACCTCGATGGAACGGTCACGAGCCATGGCTAAAAACGAGTGAACAACTTTAAAGTGAGGGTCGTCAGCGCCTACATTTACGATGCCAAAATAGACAACAGCAGAGATGACGAAACCAGCAGCAACAGTGGCTGCGACGAGCGCTTTAATTGTGTTTTTCATATATTTCTCTTAAAACCACATCCGGATACCCGCAACGAAGCGAGCCTCATCAATATCAGCACCTTCAGCTCGGGCGTAATCTGACGTATTACCGTAAGAGCGATTCCACGACACGCCGATGTAGGGTGCAAACTGGCGAACGATTTCATAGCGCATACGCACGCCCAATTCAATGTTAGACAGCCCGGAGCCAACCCCTCGTTCAGGATCATTTTTGCCGTAGAAGTTCGCTTCCGCAGTCGGCTGTAATATCAAACGATTAGTTAACAATATGTCGTAGTCGCCTTCGAGCCTGGCAGCTGACTGCCCACCTTCGCCAATATATGCCGTTGCTTCAGCTTCAAAAGCATAGAGAGCCATGCCTTGAATTCCCAATGCGGCCCAGGTTTGCGGAGAACTCGGTTTAAAGTCTTGTCGAACACCCGCGACGACGTCCCACCATGGGCCTATGGAGTGCCCAAACAACGCCTGTATTTCGGCCTCTTCAGTCACGCCATTGGTGCGTTCCCCTTCCGAACGAAGCCAAAGACGATTTATATCTCCGCCAATCCAGCCTGAGGCATCCCATGACAAGGTACTGCCGTCATTTGCGTCTTGATATTCAAGCTGGTCAAGCAGGAAAAAACTATTGATCCCGCTTTCGTGCATATTACTGTGATCTGGTAGCCCTGAAAAAGCTGCCTCTCGGTCAGCATCAGTTAGTTCAGGGATTGGTGTCCTGCTGGTAGTGATCGGGTCGGCGGCTTGGGTATGGTTCATTTGGCTATGATCCATAATGCCGGTTTCAGGACCCTCGGGCATGGAACCCATTTTGCTGTGATCCATAGTGGGCATAGAATCATGTCCCATAGCGGCATGATCCATGGTCGAGTGGTCCATGGGCTCAGCAGCATAAGCCTTCACGCCATACGGGGCAGTCATGGACACCGCAAGAGCGATGACTGTAGCGGATGAGTATTTAGTGATCATGTTTAGCCTCCGCCTTACTGTCGTCGGCGTTTATATCAGCACCCATCATGTCATGCTCCATCGAACCGTGATCCATTCCGTCGTGGTTTATCGCTTCGAGCTCTATTGATTCGCCCTGCTGCAGATGGCTTTCCGCCAATGTCGGGTTGGCACTCGTTGATTGATGCGTTTTCGCCTCAGCTCTCGACTCGTCAGCAAATGCCAAAGGCACAGCGAATAGTGTGCTTAACCCGAAGGAAAGGGCGAAACCAATTAGAGCTTTACGTTGTATGGGTAGGTTCATCTGTTTAGTCCTCTACTCTTCGACACGCACTTCGCGGAACATGCCCATGTCCATATGTAGCAACAAATGGCAGTGATAAGCCCATCGACCTAGCGCATCTGCGGTAACGCGGTAGCTGCGTTTAGTCCCAGGCGGCATGTCAATCGTGTGTTTGCGGACTTTGAAGTTGCCGTTCTCATCTTCCAGATCGCTCCACATGCCGTGAAGATGGATGGGGTGCGTCATCATGGTGTCGTTTACCAAAATGATTCTTACGCGCTCGCCATATTTCAGGCGCACAGGTTCTGCATCTGCAAACGGAACACCGTCAAAAGACCACGAAAATTTTTCCATATGTCCGGTAAGGTGCAACTCAATCGTGCGACTTGGCTTCCGGCCGTCGGGGTCTTCAAACGTGCTCTTAAGGTCAGCGTAAGTGAGTACTCTACGTCCATTTTCGCGCAAGCCAATGCCAGGATCGTCCAACTTAGGCGTGGGCATCATGGTTTGCATGTCGACCAGCGGGTTACCTTCCTCTGATGCGGGATGAGTCTGCATGCTGGCACCCATACCAGACATCGCAGAATGATCCATGCCTGCCATTTTGCTGTGATCCATTGTGCCCATGTCACCTTGCATGCTGCTGTGGTCCATACCACTCATGCCCGACATACCCCCATGGTCCATACCCATATCACTCATGGAAATCAAAGGCCGAGGATCTGTTTCGGGTACCGGAGCACTTAAGCCTTCGCGGATTGCTAAGGTGCCTCGCGCATAACCTGTGCGATCCATGGATTGTGCAAAAATGGTGTACGCCTCTTGATCTGAAACTTCGACTATTACGTCATACGTTTCAGCAACTGCAACACGTAACTCGTCGACGCTAACCGGATGAACGTGCTGCCCGTCGGAAGCAACGACAGTCATTTTTAGGCCAGGAATACGCACGTCGAAATAGCTCATTGCAGAGCCATTAATAAAGCGCAAACGAATTTTTTCACCTGGTTTGAAAAGCCCGGTCCAATTGCCATTGGGAGCGTGACCATTCATCAAATAGGTGTAAGTAAACGCACTGACGTCAGCAAGATCGGTAGGGCTCATCTTCATCTCAGCCCACATCTTTCGGTCTGCAAGCGTGGCAGACAAACCTTTCTCACCGACGTCATCGACGAAGTCACCGACGGTACGTTTGTGATAGTTGTAGTAATCGGACTGCTTCTTCAGCTTACTGAGAACTCTATCCGGATCTTCATCTGTCCAATCGCTGAGCATCACTACATAATCGCGATCATAGGCAAAGGGCTCAGGCTCAATGGCATCAATGATCAATGGGCCGTACACGCCAACCTGTTCCTGTAGTCCGGAATGGCTGTGATACCAATAGGTGCCGTTCTGATTGAGTTTAAACGTGTATTCGTATATGCCGTCGGGCGCTATGCCAGCAAAGCTTAGGCCGGGCACGCCATCCATATTTGCCGGCAAAATAATGCCGTGCCAATGAATCGACGTGTCTTCTTTGAGGCGATTTCGCACCCTTAAAGTGACGGTGTCGCCCTCGCGCCAACGCAAGATAGGCCCCGGCATAGAACCGTTGATAGTTTTAGCCAGCCTCGTTTTACCAGTGATGTTGACGGGTGTTTCGCCAATCACCAGATCAAACTGCGAGCCGGCCAGTACGTTCGGTTGGCCGGGACTAGTAAGAGCCCAAACCGGGGTACGCCACAAACCTAGGCCTCCGACAATACCAGCGGCGGTCAAGCCTTTAACGAAGGTTCGTCTTGAGGTTTTATAATGCATTCTGATAAGCCCCTTAAGCTTAGTAATCCGAGATTGAAATTTTAAAACCAGGTTGAATCAATCCGATCCGAGCGCATGAGTTTGATGCTATGGTTTGCGATCGCAAATTAATACTACGACCCTCATACCTACAAATTGCCACATTTCAACCTGTTGCTTGATTACATTTATGTCAGGTTGGCTGATAAATGTTGTACGAATATTTCTCTTGCTTGGTGCCTACTTATAGGCTTGCATCGCAGCTTTGTTCGCCGCATGCGCGCGATCAAAAATTCGGTCAGACCCGCCTTCTGCCATTGCCAATGAAGATACGCTGACAGCAGCAATTACTAGCAATACTTTGATCATTTTCATTTCAAACCACCTTTTAATAAATAATCCTAGGCGGTTGCAGGAGCTGAGTGCAACACGGTTATTGAATTGACGCAGGAGCATCATATTGCATAGCCAAGGCTTTCTGCATCACTTCGCTCATGACTTCGATAGGACATTTGAAATCGAAGCGCTTAC
>NZ_JACGWE010000068.1:0-9492 GCF_014077575.1 Pseudomonas sp. 5Ae-yellow
ACTTCAAGGCCACACCCTGGCAGATCATCTGGCGCCCACAGCTCAACCACATCAAACCCAAAGTCCTCGGCAGCCAAAGCGCCGTGGTCACCGGCCCGCAGGGCGAAGAGATTCACTGCGACCAGTATGGCCGCATCAAAGTGCAATTCCACTGGGACCGTGAAGGCCAAGCCGACGACAAAACCAGCTGCTGGCTGCGCGTCGCCTCCAGCTGGGCTGGGGATCGCTACGGCGGCGTCGCCATCCCGCGCATCGGCATGGAAGTGCTCATCACCTTCCTGGAAGGCGACCCCGACCAACCGCTGGTCACCGGCTGCCTGTACCACAAAGAACACGAAGTCCCCTACGAGCTACCTGCGCACAAAACCCGCAGCGTATTCAAAACCCTCAGCAGCCCCGGTGGCGGTGGTTACAACGAACTGCGCATCGAGGATAAAAAGGGCGAAGAACAGATCTACCTGCACGCGCAGAAAGACTGGGACGAAAACATCGAGCACGACCAGACGGTGCGCGTCGGCAATGAGCGCCACGATACCGTCGAGGCCAACAGCTACAGCGAGTTTAAGGCGGAAGAACACGTAACCGTGCAAGGCGAGCGCAAGGTCGAAGTCAAACCAAACGACCACCTCACCATCGGCCAGAGCCAACACATTCAACTGGGTGACAAGCTACTCACCAAAGCCGGCCGCGAGATACACCTCAAAGCGGGCCAGAAAATGGTCATCGAAGCCGGCAGCGAAATCACCCTTACCGCCGGCGGCTCCTTTATCAAGATCGATGCCGGAGGCGTCACCCTGGTTGGGCCGGCCGTGAGGCTCAATTCGGGAGGGAGTCCTGGGCGGGGCAGTGGTGCAGCAGTCACGCTACCCGCGTTGAGTTCTGCAGTAGATACCGCCCGCGCGGGATTGGTGTTGGAGCAATATAGGGCCCAGGCGCTTGCTGGGCATTTGCTTCCTGCGACTGGCTGCGTGTTCGATGCCGCTGGCAAATGCACAATTCATCAGCATGGGTGAGTCCGTGATCAAGCAGATATCTTCGCCTTTCATGCACGCGCCATGTTCTGGCTTACGTTGTCTTTTGTTGGACCCTATGGCGGATGCTGAACTATTGCGCTGGGTTTATCAATTGGCTCCCGAGGGCGCCCCCCAGTGGGCTTCGTTGTTCCACAATACGGTTTATGCGGAGTTGGCTGAGCACGGTCCGGTAATAGTGCTATGTGACCAGGCTGGCGAGATGGCTGACTACGCCAGCACGCTCTTGGATCAGAGTAATGCCGGGTGTGTACTCTACCTCGATAGCCTGCGCCTATGGTCGGAGGCTGTTCTGCATTGCCAGAGCCTACTGACCGTTACTACGGACCAACAACACCAACAACTGATGCGCTTTTATGAGCCACGCTGGCTTGAGCCGCTGCTGACCAATCTTGAATCTCAGGAGCTGAATACGTTTTTCGGGCCTTTTGCTGGTGTAGCGTGGCGCAATGAACTTGGTTGGCGATATATAGCTCGTGCCGAGGATTGGAACGGCGAGGTTCAAAAGCCGGGGTGGCTGCGATTGGGTGCGCTGCGGCAAGAGCAGATAACGCAGGCAAGGCTTCAAATCATTGCAACCGAGCTCGTCGGCGACTATCGCTCTGTATTAGATATGCCCGAGCCAAGTGTATATGTTTATCAGCAATTGCTCGCAGCGCAGGCGGAGGGAGTCAACCAGAAAGCGCACTTTGAGCGCTGGCTCAGATTGGCGCTGATCCATAAAGGCGAGAATTGGCCCACGTCGACAGCTCGCGCGGTTCTTGCGCGCACTGATCTGGTGATGGCTGGCAAGCTGGATGAATTGGAACGCCTACAGGGCTAGGGACGAAAGGATATGTCAAACAGAAGCGAGTACATTGTGCAGTCGGGTGATAACCTCACCGCGATTGCCCGGCAACACGGTACCAGCTCCGCAGAGTTGCAAAAGCTTAACCCCATAATTCGAAATCCTGACAACATTCAGCCCGGATGGAAGCTCAAACTACCGCCACGGCCTGCTGCAGCCAACGATACTCCAATTTTGGATGCGTCTGAATCAGGAGCTTCTTCCCTCGCATCCCTGCCACCTGCTCGACATACAGATGATTGCAGTAGCACTCAGACTCAGGCTGGCAGCCCCTGCTCAGCGGAATTGATAGATGTAGTACACATAACCGGCGACCCTTACTTCTATGTGCTTACCGAAGCTCAGGTGCAGGACCTGAAGCGAGAAATTGATCGAGTTCAGTTGGTGATGACTGAGCTGCAAGACGCGTTAGCTGATTCAGGGCAGCGAGTGGATTGCCAGAAAGAGCAAAACGCTGATGCAGACTGTTCTTGTGTGCGCTGCAAGAAAGATGAGTGGAGCAAGAAAGCCGAAGAGGCGGGCCTTTTGTGTGTCGATCCTACTGGCGCGCAGCCGCAGCCTACCTTGACCAGCGAAGAGGATATACAGGGGCAATTGACCAAGCTGCGCCAAGCGCGTGAATGGTATGTGGCCTATAACCCGGTGCTAGCCCTGGATGCTGGCAACATGTTGGAAAGCAACTGGGAGTCACTGCGCGCAGAGAAGCTCAAACAGTTGGATGCAGAGATTGTTCGACTGCGTGGTTTGCTGAAAAGTGAATCTGAGGGCAGCGCTACTCTCGCCAATTCTGCTAGGCCAAATTTCGATTATGCCCGCAGTGGTAGTCGTCAAACACAATCGGAAAGTGGTACTCGTCGACGCAGCGGTATCACGGTGGTTGAGGTCAGTTTGTTCGGCCAGCCCGACCGCCGCTATTACGTCGCGGCTCGTTTTCACGAGCAGGTTGACTGGAAGACCAAAGTTAGTACCCGCGTTTTGCAGGGTAAGCCCTTTGGTAAGCAATTGGCCAAGCAATTGCTGGATGACATCCGCAATGACCTTGGTAACTCCCGCCGAGCAAGTCCGTTGGGCAGCCTAGAGGCCAAGCTGATCAGTTGGAGTAGCAAGGAAGACAACCTGCTCAACGCTCTGCATAAAGAAGTCACATGGACCAGCAACAGCGACGACGCTGCACCTTATGCGATATCCGCCGAAGCTCATGCCCTGCGGTTTGCCGCCAGCGCCAGCGCAGGTGTTAATAGCTGGGATCCTGCTGGGGGTAATATTGAAGTAGGTGCCAAGGGCAGCGCCGCTTTTTCCTTGGCTGAGGGCTCGGTTGCGCTCAGCAGCTTCTTCCCGTCTCAGGGTGGGAGAACCATGCAACTAGCCTACCGTAACGCAAATGGAGAGACAGTGTTGCACCCGTTCGGTGTGTTCCGTCTGCAGGGCAAGCTGGAAGTATCGTGTTTTGTGGGTGCGCAGGTGCAAGGTAGCGTTGGTGCAAGAGTGCAGTATAAACCGAGTGATGAGGGCCCAAGCGGTGCAACAGCATTGCTGGGATCGCCCCAGATCGAAACGGGTCGCGGTGGCTATATTGGCATAAAGGGCGACGCCTTTGCTGGTGCCCAAGCTGGCGGCGCGCTCAGTGGCGCGTTGCAATGGATTGAACCGAGCAAGATAGGTCGTGGCAAGATAGTGTCTGGGCAATCCAATGCCAGTAGTAGTTGGACCAGCTTGGCGGAGATTAAGGGCGAGGGGAATGGTGCTCTGGGTATTGGTGCCGGGTTTGATTTTGGATTAACTATTCGTAGTGATCGTTTGGCCTTTAACTGCAACGGACGTTTGGTGTTTGGGCCCGGAGCTGGCGGCGGCTTTGCGACTGTGGTTGATTTGGAGAATACGTATAAGGTGGTGACGCTTCTCTGCGATGCGCTGTCGGAGGTTGATTACCATTATCTGCTCAGTGTGAATGCGGACGCATTTAATTACGTCGCTTACGGCCTCTATCAAATTGCCTCGCAGCCGGGACGCGCTGCAGTGGTGGCTTTTGATATGGGGCAACGTGAGATGAAAGCCTGGTGGCAATTGCGTCAGACATCTAAATATGAGGCAGAGAATCTAGCCCATTATTTGGTTAGACATGAGGCGGTAATAGTCAATGGCCAAAGATTGTCTATAGATAGATTGCCGCCTGAGACACTTGGCCCGATGGCCTATATGTTGAGCGAAAGGTTTGTCGAGAGCTGGCACGAAGACCAAGAAGCGGCGCTCGTGCTTTTGCTTTCGCATGTCCGGACTTGGAGGCAAATGCTTAAACTTTTGGAGCACTGCTCACCAAGAGGCGAGACGGTCAATGGGATGGAAAGTCTTGATCGCTTAAACCGTTTGGTGGATGGTTCGCAGCAGCAAGAGTTCAATCGTTTTATTGAGTCCCTGGCTGTAAACCACGGCTCTACTCCGCGTCCATCAGGTATCTTGGCATGGACCCCCTCTGACCCAGTCAGAAAGCGCGGGGTGCTGATGGCTGCGCGAAGCAGTGGATTATTTAACGGCCTAGCATAGTTGAACTCGGAGCGTTATAGCTGTTGATCAGATTGGAGGGAGCAGCGAAAGCTGCTTCCTGGATAGTAGCCATTGCTCACGGGGTTTTCTGGCCAGCGGCGAACACTATTGGCGCTCATCCAGTTCGTTTCCGCATAGTACGAGCCTCTATGAACTTTTTGCGTGCCGTTGTTTGGGCCAGTTGGGTTTCTGATGGGGGATTTAGCATAGTAGTCCTCTGCATACCAATCGTTCACCCAGTCAGTAGCATTGCCAACCATGTCATAGAGACCAAGTGGGGTCGGTGGAAACTGACCGACTGGGGTTACAAAGGTTTTTTCGTCTTGAAGAATGTTTTTCCCGTCGTCTAAATTACCGTCATTTGTTGGATATTGTATGTACTTTCCTCGATTGCGGGCTGCAAATTCCCACTGAGCCTCGGTGGGCAGGTCCAAAGGGCGGTCGCTTAATTCTCCTAGCCATAAACAATAATCCTTGGCCTCTTGCCAATCTTTGACTGGTGCGGGGTTATTGGGGGCAAAATAGTGAGTCAAATCTTGGCGGTCACGTTCTTCGGCATTGAACAGAGCCAGCCCTTGGCTTGTGCGGAATAAATCAAAATCTTCTTGACGAGTCTGATAGCGAGAAAGGTGGTAACTGCTCAAGCGCACCTGATGCAGATAATCATCATTCCGCTCGGGCGTAATTGGGCAAAGCCGCTCCGGCTCCTGCCCATAAGGCCAAGTACCCATGTTGGCCGGGTCATACTGGCAAAGAGTGCCGAAGTCGCCCATCTCGAACTCACCGCCCTCGATAAACACCATGTTGTCCAGTGAGCGCACCACGGTGGCGAGTATTTGCTCGCGCAGCTTGCCAGATAGGTCGGGATAGCGGTCGTTGATACGCTGAGCAATGGCCTCGACTTTCTCTGCGCTTAGCCTTTCACTGTGGGGCAGAGGCTGTGACTGTGCATCACAGCCATGTAGAGAAAACAGGAAAAGGAGTGGCAGTAGAGCAAAGCGAGACATGCAAGCGTCCTGGTGGCGATGAGCTGTGGGGTGCACTGTAGCAGTGATGCTAAGGCAAAACGCCGACGTTGTTCACGAATAGCAAGCGTGGCGGGGTCCTTTTGGGTGAGGAAGACCGGGGTCAGGTCTTGCTTTTTGCCTCTAATAGCTGATTTTTCTTCAATCGAGAGTACTGATTAATTTTCACTTCGCGTAACTGGGTCAGGTGAACACTACAACCTTTCGCTGTGCTGCTCAAAGCGACACCCCGGTCGGCAAGGTTCCTCAATAACGGTATACGCTTTCCTAACGGCTCGATTCGCTAAGTCCCCTGAGTAATAGCTATTTTGCCGCTAGCCATAAAGCGTTTGCATTTGCGTGTTCTGACGACGAGCGCACATCGGCCTGCGCAGGTCTTGGATAAAATACGGCGCTGCCAACGTATCTGCAGATTCCGCTTCAACTCAGCACAAGGAACAACGGATGTTCTCCCCCTTATTAAAGAAGCTGACAGAGCCAGACTCTGTAAGAAAACGGGGTCAGATGAACATATCTGCAGCTCAGCGCAAGGCACCGCGGATGTTCTCCCCGCATCAAAAACTCGACCCGAGCGATACCCTGTTCTGATGACCTGCAGTTAAGCAAAAGGCAAGACCTGACTCTGTTGCCCGCTGCTGGATGAACTCGAAGCTTGTGCCTCCGAGTTTCTCGCCGATACATGCCATGGTGATCGTTTAGAGCAAGTAGACCGTGCATTAAGCCAAGCACGGCAGACAGGTCTCGGGCATCCTGACGACCAACTGCTTTTTGCGACTTTGTCCTTAATGGAAGGCGCGCCTTTAGATGCAAGGGCAAATTGGCAACAGATACATACGTCGATGTTAGAAAATGAGTTCACGTTGAGTGAGGCGCTTGAAACCAATATGGGACCGGATCTCCTATGAATATCGTTCGACAGCGATGGCTGAACCTACCGACATGGTTGCGATGGGCATTGAGCCTGACGTTCTACGTGACACTAATAGGTGGCTATGTTCTTTGGCAGTATCAGCGACCTAGCGGTGCTTCACTGTATGTCCATAACCATACGGGTCGACCGATCTTCAGCTACTGGGTTAATGATAATTGGGGTGGCAACGCGTTTGCTTATGGCGGTGGGAAAACCACCTGCTGCTGGCGGATTACTGGTGACAAGTTGAAAGTAGTTTGGATCCTGGACGTTACTCCAGAACAGGTTGAGAGTGGGCTGGAAGAGGAGCGGCATGAGCTGGAGGTAGCTAACCCTCCGCGCGAACGTGCAGATGACACCCTGCATGTGCACTTTTTACCCGGTAACCAGGTTCGCTTAGCTTGGAATCACAGTGCAGGCAGCCCACTGGCCGAAGAATTACGTCAACAGTACCCAAGGAAGGCCAATGACAACCCGTGATACATTGCTTCAGGCTCAAGCGATCAGCGCGCGTTGTGCTCAAGGTAATTGGGGTCACAAGGTAATTGGGGTCAGATGAACATTAACTATTTTGCTTTTGATCCCTTGCTGGTCGCCCCGGCTTTCCGGCGCTTGCAGATTGGCCGGTGAGGCTTTCTATTTCGCGTTTGAACTTGTCGTTGCCCAGGGCAAGGCCGCTAAGCGTGGTGGTGCGTATGGTTTCAGCCAGATCGTCAGAAAGTACTTCCTTGAACAGCTCGCGATAGACCAACTGGCGCTCCTCCGGGTTGGTACCTAGTTGTTGATAAAGGCTATGGGGTGAAACCAGCTGCGACGCTTTGCCCAAGGCGTTGGTGCGATAGCTGCTCCAGCGGTAGTCTCCGGGAGCGATGACCATGGCAGCCCGGACGGGGTTCATTTCTATATAACGCTGGCAGTGGAGGAGGTAGCCGTCGGAATCAACCAGGCATGACCGATAACGGCCTTCCCACAAGGTGCCGGTGCGTCGGTGACGATTGTTGAAGTAGCGGACATAGCGGCGCCCAACCGCCTGCATCATCAAGCTGATGCTGGCATGCCCATTGGGAGTAGCGAGCAGATGAATATGGTTGGTCATGAATACCCACGAATGAACCGCCACGCTGTATTCGTCGGAGTAATCGCACAACCACTGCCCAAAGGTGAGCATGTCTTGCTCGTCTGCGAAGCAGACCTGGCGGTTATTGCCTCGCTGGATTAAGTGCTGCGGAAAACGGGGTCAGATGAACATATCTGCACATATTTGCATGCTGCATATATGTATCTGAGTTCTGTGGGCTGGTCTCGCCTTTAGCTATTCCCGTTACACCGCGACTGCTGCCAAGATCCTTCTGCCACGCCGGAAAGGACCCCCCAAGGCGAGGCGGCGACAAGTATCAAAAACAATAGAATCAATGTTCATCTGCCCCGATTACCCTAACGAGAAACTTTGCTGGCTGCTCAGCGTAGTGGGCTGTTTGATGGGGTTGTCTAGAAGCCTATGCAGCTTTTAGGCTTCTAGAGCGGCGTATCCGACTGCAATGAGCACCTAAAGCTCGTGCCTGGTAGATGCCTACTTCTATTAAGATCGTCATTCCAGCGGCGGACTGTATTCGCGCTCATCCACATAGTCTCTTGGTAGTTTGACCCGCGACGAACTTTTTGTGTTCCCATGTTTGGCCCTTTAGGGTTCTCCAATGGAGACACCTGATAGTAATTTTCGGCGTACCAGTCGTTGACCCAGTCGGTCGCGTTGCCTGCCATGTCGTACAAGCCAAGCGGGGTGGCCGCAAACTGGGCGATAGGTAGCTCGTCGGTGATTTTATCTGCCGGGATATTGCGGCCATAATCAAGGCTGCCGGTGTCGGTTGGGTATTGGACATATTGGCCACGATTTCTTGCGGCATACTCCCACTGAGCCTCAGAGGGAAGGTCGACGGGATAGCTACTGAGCTCGCCAACCCATAGGCAATAGTCCTTGGCTTCCTGCCAGCTTTTCGTCCAAGCAGGTTTATCTGGATGGAAGAGTTCTTGAAGGTCTTCACGTTCTCGTAGATCGGCGTCGAACAGCGCCAAGCCCAAACTGGTTCGAAATAAATCAAAATCCTCAAGGCGAGTCTGGTAACGAGATAGGTGGTAACTACTCAAACGCACCTGATGCAGGTAGTCGTCATTGTTAAAGCGCGTTATCGGACATAACCGCTCTGGGTCCTGCCCGTAGGGCCAAGTTCCCATATTTGCCGGATCGTATTGGCAAAGAGTGCCGAAGTCGCCCATCTCGAACTCTCCCCCCTCGATAAACACCATGTTGTCCAGTGAGCGCACCACGGTGGCGAGTATTTGGTCGCGCAGCTTACCCGATAGGTCGGGGTAGCGGTCGTTGACACGATGAGCGATGGCCTCGACTTTCTCTGCGCTTAGCTTTTCACTGTGGGGCAGAGGCTGCGACTGTGCATCACAGCCATGTAGAGAAAACAGGAAAAAGAGTGGCAGTAGAGCAAGGCGAGACATGCAAGCGTCCTGGTGGCGATGAGCTGTGGGGTGCAATGTAGCCGTGATGCTAAGGCAAAACGCCGACGTTGTTCACGAATAGCAAACGTGGCGGGGTCATTTTTGGTGAGGAAGACCGGGGTCAGGTCTTGCTTTTTGCCTCTAATAGTTGATTTTTCTTCAACCGAGAGTACTGATTAATTTTCACTTCGCGTAACTGGGTCAGTGAACGCTACAACCTTTCGCTGTGCCTTACAAAGCTACACCCCGGTCGGTAAGATTACTCAATAACGGTATACGCGTTGCTAACGGCTTGATTCGCTAAATTCCCTGAGTAATAGCCATTTTGCTGCTAACCATAAAGCGTTTGCATTTGCGTGTTCTGACGACGAGCGCACACGGGTTCTACCCCGTTTCCACGGACGGTTATAAAACAGCTAAGAGCTTTTGATCCTGCGCAGCAACTCTACGTCGCATCCTAGGATTATGGAACCGCTCGATGTATTCAAATAGGTCTGCTCTTACCTCGTCTTGAGTACGGTAACGTCGGTGATGTACTCGCTCTCGCTTCAGCATCCCAAAGAAGCCCTCACAGGCGGCATTATCGCCACAGTGGCCAACGGCACTCATGCTGCTGACTAACCGATTGCT
>NZ_JACGWE010000106.1:0-1376 GCF_014077575.1 Pseudomonas sp. 5Ae-yellow
GGGGGTGTCATAAATTTTGTGTTTGGGCATAACATGTTGCAGCAGAGGACGCATGTATGCCGACCAAGAAGAAGCCGGGGCGTGAAGCCCCGCGAGACCTACCCGCAATTCCCAACGAACTGATAGATCAGTTCGTAAATGGCCCGATGAGCGCCGAAGCCATTCAGGATGCCTCGATGGCGTTCAAGAAGGCATTGATCGAGCGTGCCCTGGGCGCTGAATTGGGACATCACCTTGGCTATGCTGAAGGCGCTGAGCGCCCTGAGGGGGCGAGCAACCAGCGCAACGGCAGGAGCGGTAAGACAGTACTCACCGATGACGGCCCACTGCGTCTGGATATCCCCCGAGACCGCGACGGCAGCTTTGCCCCGATCCTGATTCCCAAGCATGAGCGCCGCTTTACCGGCTTTGACGACAAGATCATTGCCATGTATGCCCGAGGCATGACGGTTCGTGAAATCCGCGCCTTCTTGGCCGAGCAGTACGGAACGGATGTGTCTCATGACTTCATCAGTTCGGTTACCGATGCCGTACTGGAAGAGATTAGCGCTTGGCAGCAACGCCCCCTGGAACCAATGTATCCGGTCATTTTCTTCGACGCCCTGAGGGTCAAAATTCGGGACGAAGGCCTGGTTCGCAACAAGGCCGTTTACCTGGCGCTTGGCGTGTTACCGGACGGTACACGGGATATTTTGGGCATCTGGATCGAAACGACCGAGGGTGCCAAGTTCTGGATGAAGGTGTTCAACGACCTGAAGACCCGGGGCGTAGAAGATGTATTGATCGCCGTGACTGACGGCCTGAAGGGCATACCTGAAGCTCTAAGCGCGGTGTTCCCGGATACTACCTTGCAGACTTGCATTGTCCACCTGATCCGCAACAGCCTTGATTATGCAAGCTGGGACAAGCGCAGAGAACTGGCCAAAGCGCTCAAGCCCATCTACCAAGCGCTCAATGCTGAGGTCGCAGCGCAGGCTCTGGACGCGTTTGAAGCTGGGCCATGGGGTAAGCAGTATCCGACGGTAGTAGCAGCCTGGCGCCGCGCATGGGATAGGGTCATTCCGTTCTTTGTCTTCCCGCCCGCCATACGAAAGGTGATCTATACGACCAATGCGATTGAAAGCATCAACGCTCAGTTGCGTAAGATCCTTAAAACCCGGGGGCACTTCCCCACGGATGATGCCGCGACGAAGTTGATCTGGTTGGCGCTACGTAATATCACTGCCAACTGGGGTAACGCGGCACATGACTGGAAAGCCGCTATGAACCAGTTTGCGATCCTGTATGAAGATCGTTTCACCAGGCCAACCTGGTAAGTGAAGGCCTACCTGATGGCAGGCCGTTAAGAGCCCGAACACAAAAAACCTGACAGTCCC
>NZ_JACGWE010000054.1:0-15897 GCF_014077575.1 Pseudomonas sp. 5Ae-yellow
GAGACATCAGCTATTACCTGATGACACGGTACAACTGGCTAAGACCACATCAATTCAATGATGGTTTAGCACCTGCCAAGGCAGAGGAAAAACTTTATCCACTGTCCGGAATCAGTTGACCACTACAGGGAACGATCTAGGCCTCCCTCAAAACCCCTCAAGCACCAACTTACCGCGCGCCTTTCCACTCTCCAACAACCCATGCGCCCGCATCAAGTTAGCCGCATTGATCACCCCATAATGCTCACCCAAGGTAGTGCGCAAAGCACTGGCGTCGAGCAGCTCGGCGACCCGGTTGAGCAGCACACCCTGCTCGGCCATATCGGCGGTCTGATACAGGCTGCGGGCAAACATAAACTCCCAGTGAAAGGACGCGCTCTTGCTCTTCAGTTGGGTGATATCAATGCTGTCGAAGTCATCAATCACACCCAGCTTGCCCTGGGGTGCGATGCACTCGATGTACTGCGCGTAGTGGTCTTTGGTGTGCGTCAGCGAGGCAATCAGCTCAACGCTCTCAATGCCCAGCGCCTGCAACTGCGCCAGCATTGGCTGGCTGTGATCAATCACATGATGCGCGCCCAACTCTTTGGCCCACTCGGCACTTTCTTCGCGGGCAGCGGTACCTACAACGGTCAACTCGGTCAGTTGGCGGGCCAGCTGCACCAGAATCGAACCCACGCCACCGGCAGCACCGATCACCAGCAAGGTCTGCCCGGCACCGCCACCTTCGGCCACACCGAGACGATCAAACAGCAGCTCCCACGCGGTGATCGCAGTCAGCGGCAGCGCCGCCGCTTCGGCATCGCTCAATGACTCAGGGGCGTGACCGACGATGCGTGCATCCACCAGCTGATACTCGGCGTTGCTGCCGGGACGGTCGAGGGCACCGGCGTAGAACACCCGATCACCGACCGCGAAATCCTGAACCTTGGCGCCCACGGCAACCACCTCACCGACCGCATCCCAACCAATGACCTGCGGCTCATCGACCGTGGCCGGGCGCTTGCTGCGAATCTTGGTATCGACCGGGTTGACCGAGATAGCAGCCACCTTGACCAGCAGATCCTGCGGGCCAGGGGTGGGCTTTTTCAGCTCGATATCGATCAATGCGTCGGCGCGGTCAAGGGCGCCAGCCTGGGTGTAAGCAACCGCTTTCATGTGTTTGCTCCTCTGATCCGGGATAGGTAACGACTAATGCACACAGCTTGACTTGATAGCTGAGAAAGAAAAACATTCGTTATAGCGAATCACTTTATTGGAAATCATGAAAATACAGCGTATCGATGATCTCGGGGTGTTTCTGCACACCCTGGAGTGTGGCAGCTTCTCGGCCGCCGCCCGTCAGTTGAATCTAGCCCCCGCCGTGGCCAGCGCCAGTATTAAGCGCTTGGAGGAGCAACTGGGGGTGCGTTTATTTGAACGCACCACGCGAAGCTTGCGGCTGAGCGAGGCCGGGGAGCGCTATTTGCCGCATGCGCGCGCCGCCTTTCAAGCATTGCGCGATGCCGAGCAGGCGCTGGAAGCCGACGCCAACACCCTGACCGGCACTCTGCGCCTGACGCTACCCTCGAACCTGGCGCGTAGCCACCTGCTCGACTGGCTGGAAGACTACCTGGCCCGCCAGCCCGGCATCCGCATGGAGCTGCAGGTGAGCGACCGCGTCGCCGATCTGTATCAGCAGCCCATTGATCTGGCTGTGCGCTACGGCATACCCGAAGACTCCAGCTTCGTTGCCCTGCCCTTGGCACCCGACAACCGCCGCGTGCTCTGTGCGTCACCCGAGTACCTGAGCCGCCACGGCGAACCGCAGTCCGTTCAGGAGCTGAGCCAGCACAACTGCCTGTGTTTTCGCTTGGGCGAAAGCCTGCACGACCGCTGGCACTTCGAGGCGCCCGAGCCCATCACCCTGCGCGTGCGCGGTGATCGCAACAGCGACGACGGCGACACCGTGCGCCGCTGGGCCCTGCGCGGGCAGGGCATTGCCTATAAATCCTACCTGGACATCGCCCAGCATCTGGCCAGCGGAGAACTGGTCCGGCTGCTGCCAGAGGTGACCGGCGAGCCCTCGCCGCTGATGTTGCTGGTGATCAATCGGCGGAGGCTGAATCCGGCGCTGCGGCAGCTGGCGGCCGAGATGGCCGCGTTTTGTCAGGGGTTGTAGTAGGCCAAGTCTGCGCGGGGTTGCGGGGTTACGGGGTTACGGAGTTGTATCCCACATACCCGCTCCATGCACGGACTGAAAATCCCCCGTCTGCGCGGGCGAGTAGCGCAGGGCTGGCGGGAAAAAGACGCTTGCGGTGTCTGAGGTGCGCAGCGCCGAGTTTGCAAGCGTCCCCGCCAGACCGAGCAACGCAGCGAACCCGCAGGGCCGCGCAGTTGGGGTGGCCTAGGGGGTGTCGGGGGAAATGGCCAAGCATTTCCCCTGACTCGCCATCAGGGCGAAAGGCTGACCAGATCAACCCACTGCGAGGTCGCGCGAGTGCGTGCGTGCGAAGGCACCGGTAGCGCAAGGAGCGTTATGGCCGAAGAGCCTCGAAGGCTGCATTCCCACGCTGGAGCATGGGAACGATCAAACGTGACTTCGCAGCTGACGTGTGATGACTAGCTGCGACCTGTAGCGGTCAGTTCTATGCTGAGCTCCTTTCCGTTTTTCGCCTCTAGGCGAGCCAAGGGGGAATGCTTGCCCATCCCCCCTTAGCGATCCCCTGGGGCACCCAACTGTGCGGCCCTGCGGGTTCGCTGCGTTGCTCGACCAGCCGGGGACGCGCCTAGCCGGCCGCGCGCAAACTCGCTTCGCTCAAACACCGCGCACGCCTTTTTCCCGGCAGCTCTGCGCTACTCGCCCGCTCAGATGGGACGTTTTGCTCCGTGCATTCGGCTAGGTTTATTGAAATGAGGATCGAAACTGCGAAAACATCGTTAGGCCGTTGCGCATCAGTGAAGACTAGACCTCAGCGCCTGCGACTCAGCCCCCAAATCAGATAACCACCCCCCAACAGCGCGGCCAGCAGACCAGCCGGTATCTGCTCGGGGAACATCAGGTTACGACCCAGCCAATCGGCCAACACCATCAATAGCGCGCCGAGCAGACCCGAGCCGAGCAACTGTGCGCGTGCCTGCTGCAGGCCCAGCACCCGGGCCATGTGCGGTGCCATCAAACCGACAAAGCTCAGCGGCCCCACCAGCAGGGTGGCGATGGCGGTCATCAGTGCGGCCAGTAGCATAATACTCAGGCGCGCGCCGCGCATGGGCACACCAAGGCTGCGCGGCGTGCTTTCACCCAGCGGCAACAGCGTCAGCCAGCGGCTCAGGGGCAAGCTCACCAGCAGCAGGAATACACCGGCGAGCAACGCCATGATGCCGGTCGGCAGCTCGACGAAATAGGTCGATCCCGACAACCAGCTGAGTACCGATTGGCCGCGTGGATCGTTCAGCGACAACACCAGCATCTTGACCGCATCAAAGAGCGCGCTGATGGCGATACCCACCAGCAGCAAGCGTTCGGGCGCGTAGGCCTGGCGGCGCGCAAAGCCGACGATCACCAGCAACACTAGCAGGGCACCGGCAAAGCCCATGATCAGCCGCACCCAGAAGGGCGCGCCGATCCAGACGAAGAGGGTGAGCATCAAGCCGAGGGCGGCACCGGCGCTGATGCCCATTAGCTCGGGGCTGGCCATCGGGTTGCCGGTCAGGCGCTGCAACAGACAGCCAGCCAACCCTAGCAGCAGGCCCGCGCCCAGGGCCGCAAGCAGGCGCGGCAAACGCCACTGCAATAACTCCGGGTTCAAGCTCCAGTTCCAGCCTTGCGGTCCCTGGCCAAGCAAGAGCGCCACCACGGCGAGCAACAACAACCCCAGCAGCATCAGGGGTAGCAACCGGTGACCACCCAGCGGCTGAGAGACGGTGCGCTGGGTGCTCGGTTGCGGTCTGCCGGTGGACAGGCGCAACCGAGGTATCAGCCACAGCAGCAAGGGCGCACCCAGCAACGCGGTGACGCCGCCGGTCGGCAGCAGCTCGCTCAAGCGGCCGGCGAAGCCCTGCACCAGCTGATCGGTCAATAGCAAGAGTGCGGCACCCAGCAGCGGCGTCCAGACCAGTCGCTGGCGCAGGGTACGCGCACCCATCAGCCGAGCGATGGTGGGCGCGGCCAGGCCAATAAAGCCGATAACCCCCACACTGCTGACCACACAGGCGGTCATAAACACGGCCAGCGCCAGCGCCACCACACGCAACCGATCCAGCGACAAGCCCAGACTGCGCGCGCCGCTGTCATCCAGTTCGAGCAGGCTCAGCGGCCGCACCAACAAGGTGATCAGTACCAGCGCCAGGCCGAGGCGCGGCAGCAGAAAGAGCACCGCATCCCAGTTGTTTTGGCTGAGTGAACCCGCGCTCCAGATGAACATCGCCGACAGCCCCATGGGCTGCAGCAACATCAACATTACGTTGAGGGCACCGAGCAGCAGGCTAATCACCAGGCCAGCCAGGATCAGACTCAGCGGCGACAGGCCACGCCGCCGCGCCAATGCGAACACCAGCAAGGTGGCCAACCCCCCGCCGGCCAGCGCAACCCACTCGCCCGCGATCAGCAGGCCGGGAGCATAGAGGGTGGCGAGGGCCAGCGACAGCTGCGCGCCACTAGCGACCCCCAGGGTGGTAGGCGAAGCCAGCGGGTTGCGCAGCACCTGCTGCATCAACAGGCCAGCGAGCCCCAGCGCCGCGCCACACAGCAGGGCAACACAGAAACGCGGCAACCAGCTGTAGTGCACCTTGAGTTGCGCCAGATCAGAAAGATCCGGTTGCCAGATTGCCGCGGGCAGGGTTGCCAGCGGCAGCTGGCGCTGCAGCACCCAGAGCGCCATGGCCAGGCTCAACAGGCAGATTGCCAGGCCCCAACGGCGGGGTGACGCTGCGCTCGGATTAGTCATGTGGCAGCGCCTCCTGCAGCAAGCGCAAAAAGTGGTCTGCCGACATCAAGCCACCAAACTGCCACGCGGGCGGAAAGGCATGCACCCGCTGCGCTCGCACAAAGGGCATGTTTTGCCAGAGCATGCTGCGCGCCAGGGTCTGCTCGGCGCTCAAGGGCATCGGTGCAAAGTAGATGAGCGCCGCACCGGGTGTTGCTGCCAGTTGCTCAATACCCGCCTGGTTGAAGCCCCAGTAGTTGTCTTCGCCGGTCCAGGCATTGCTCAGGCCAACGCGCTCAAGCACGGCGTTAAACAGACTGCTATCGCCGAATACCCGCACGTGGCGGTCATCAATAAAGCTGACCAGATAGAAGGGTGGCAGCGTGCGGCCTGCCAACTGCGCACGCACGACAGCAATGTGCTGGTCCAGGTCGCTGATCAGCCGCTCAGCCTCGACCTCGTGCCCGGTCAGGCGACCCAACTCGCGGGTTACCTCGGCGGCGGTGAGCAGCGGGTTACTGTCAGGGCGGTAAATGGCCAGGCTTTTCACCGGTGCAATTTTCTCCAGCCAGGGCCGCGCGGCCTCGAACTGCGGCGTGATCAGGATCAGGTCGGGCTTGAGTTGCGTGAGCAATTCCAGATTGGGCTCGGTGCGCAGCCCCAGATCCTGCACTGAATCCGGCATGACTGGCTCACCCACCCAGCGGCGATAATTCTCCAGGCCACCAACAGCGATAGGGGTAACGCCAATGCCGAGCAGGGTTTCCGCCAGCCCCCAGTCGATGGCAGCAATGCGGCTGTAGCGCGGCTCGGCTGGCGCGTCGGCCATCGCCAAATGGGGCAGCAGCGCCAGCAGCAGCGCCAGACCGAGATGTCTCACCCGTGCGCTACCGCGATGCTGGAGCTTTGATCCGGGTGCGGGATAACACTCATGGGCAGGCCGTAGATGGCCTGTAAATGCTCGGGATTCATCAGCTCGGCGGGACTGCCTTGCAGCAGCAAGCGACCGGAGTGCAGCGCTACCAGATGGTCGCAGTAGCGCGCCGCCATGTTGATATCGTGCAGTACCACGATGACGCCCAGATCCAGCTCGCGGCTAAGCCGCTGCACCAGCGCCAGCACCTCAACCTGGTGAGCAATGTCCAGCGCCGACGTCGGCTCATCCAGCAGCAGGTAACGGGTGTGCTGGGCCAACAGCATGGCCAGCCAGACCCGCTGGCGTTCACCACCGGACAGGGTATCGACCAGGCTATCGGCAAAACGGGTAACGTCGGTCAGCTGCATGGCGCGCTCGACTTCCTGCTGATCGTCCACACTGAAACGACCGAGCAGGCCGTGCCAGGGGTAACGACCAAAGCCCACCAGTTCACGCACCGTGAGGCTTTCGGCGGCGGGCAGTTGCTGCGGCAGATAGGCAACCTGACGGGCAAATTCGCGCTCGCCCCAGGCCTCCAGCGGCCGCTCGTCCAGCAGAATACGGCCAGCGGTCGCAGCCTGTTGCCGCGCCAGCAGTTTGATCAGGGTGGATTTACCGGAGCCATTGTGACCGATCAGGCCGATCATCTGACCCGACGACAGGACCAGGTCCAGCGGCTGCAACAGCGTCCGCTCGGGTACGGCAAAGGAAACGGACTCCAGTTGGAACATGCGGGCTCCGGGGAAGGGATGGCTAAAACAGGCCCGCAATGTACTCTGAATAGCAATTATTATCAATCAGATTAAGATCTCAAGGCCGCTCTGCACCGCGCTCCAGCAGAGCTAGCAGCGCTGCCGTGCGCTCACTATCAGACAAGTTGCCCAGGCGCTCGACAGCCTGATAAAACGCCGGCCAGCTGCCGCTCGTGCGATACAACTCGGCGAAGGCCGGAATCCACTGGTCGTAAAGCCCAAACGGCAGCAGGCGGGCATTGTTCAGCTCCCCGGCAAACCAGTGATCGCAGGGCCCTGTGCCCTGCCAGCGCGCGTCTCGCCAGCGCTGATAATCGGCACGCAGTTGGCTGAACACCGCCGCTTTACCAGCCAGCTTGGCGGCATCACTGGCCGTGCTGGCGTAGAGCGCCAGCAACTGTTCGCGCGCCTGCAACAGCAACTGCACAAACTCGCGCTCTTGCGCGCGCGGATCGTCTCGCAGCGCGGTCAGTCCTTGCTCGGCGCGCCACTCACGCAGACCTTGCTGGCCAACAAAACTGGCGAAGGACTCATTGAAGGCGGTGTCGTCCTTTACGTAAAACTGCTGATGCGCCAACTCGTGAAACAGCAACTCGGCCAGGTAGTCGTCATCCCAGTGCAACATGGAGCTGAGCAGCGGATCGTCATACCAGCCCAGCGTGGAATAGGCCGGAATCCCGGCGACATAGACCTCATAACCCTGCTCACGCCAGTGCTCGGCTGCTTCCTCCGCGCTGGCCTGATCAAAGTAGCCCTTGTAGGCAATGCAACCAAAGAAGGGATAACAATGCGCCACCGCGTCCATCGACAGTGGCTCGGCGACAAACAGATTCCACAGTGCGTAGGGCCGGGGCAGGTCGGCGTAGCGGGTGTAGCTGGCGTTATCGGGTAGCTGCAGGTGATCACTGGCATAGGCTCTGATCTGCTGCGCCTGGCGCAGCCGCTTGACCAACTGCGGATCGGTGGCCGGGTTCTGCAGCACTGTCTCTAGCGGTTGCGCACGCGACAACAGATCGCGCTGCCCCTGCCAACTGTGGTGCAGATAGGTCACTGAGCTGCAGCCCTGTAGCAGCATCAGCATGACTAGCAGACCGATGCGCCTCATATCGACGACTCCTGCATCTGGGCAATCAGCCAGTCGGCCAGTTGCTGCGCGGCGCCTTGCGGCTGGCGCGCTGGCACCCAGAGCCCAAGCTGATGCTGCGTTTCAACGAACCCCCAGGGCGCCAGCAGGCGACCGGTGGCCAGATCATCGGCCACCAGCAGCTGCGGTGCGATGGCTACGCCCAACCCTGAAAGAGCCGCCTCCAGCAGGTAATACAGATGCTCAAAACCTTGCCCCTGAGTCAGCTTGGCCGGATCGATCTGCTGCAATCGTGCCCAATCCGCCCAGGCCTGCGAACGGGACTGGGTATGCAGCAGGCTCTCATTCAGCAGCGCGGTGGCCGGTTGCCCGTGCAGACGCGCTGCGCCGGAATAGCGCGGGCTGAAGACCGGGCCGATATGCTCCTGCCGCAGCGGGTAAACCTGCATATCGGCAGGCCAGGGCGGGGCGGCAAACAACAGGGTGCCACTGACCCCGGCGCGGCGCGGGTCGAGCTCGCCCTCACTGGCCGACAGGTGCAGATTGAGTTCGGGCAGCGCGGCATTCAGCCGGTCCAGCCTGGGAATAAACCAGCGCGCCAACAGGCTGCCGGGGCAGGCGAGCAGAAAAGGGCCGCGTTGATCGGCCTGACGTATCTCGGCGCATACCTCACGCAAGCTGCCAAAGGCATCGCGGCAGGCATCGCGCAGCTGGCGGCCAGCGGCAGTAAGCTGAATGCCGCGCCCGACCTTGTCGAACAGGGCCACCCCCAGTTCCTCTTCAAGCTGCCGTATCTGGCGGCTTACCGCACCGTGCGTGACATGCAGTTCATCCGCAGCCTGACTCATGCTTTCCAGTCTGGCAGCCACTTCAAAGGCTTTGAGCGCGTTCAGCGAAGGTAAGTCTCGGGCCATGGGATACGTCACTTTTTCTCACAGGTTTGCGCCATCATATCGATTTTATCGCGGCGCTGTCTGCCCTAATGTAGGCGCATCAACTTTGGAGGTGAAATCATGTCGAGTGCCAACCAACATTACCGCCGCGATGCCGACGCACAGGGCCAGTTCGGCCAGTTCGGTGGGCGCTTCGTTGCCGAAACCCTGATGCCGCTGATTCTCGACCTGGAGCAGGCCTACAACCAAGCGCGCTCCGAGCCGAACTTTATCGCCGAACTGGATCGCTTCAACGCCGAGTTCGTTGGCCGCCCCAGCCCGCTGTACTATGCCGAGCGCCTGACCGAGCAATACGGCGGCGCCAAGATTTTCTTCAAGCGCGAAGAGCTGAACCATACCGGCGCGCACAAGATCAACAACTGCATCGGGCAGGTCCTGCTGGCCCGCCGCATGGGCAAGACGCGCATCATCGCCGAAACCGGCGCCGGTATGCACGGCGTGGCCACCGCCACCGTGTGCGCCCGCTTCGGCCTGGAATGCGTGGTCTACATGGGCGCCACCGACATTGATCGCCAGCGCGATAACGTGGCACGCATGCGCTTGATGGGCGCCAAGATCGTGCCGGTTACCTCCGGTAAGGGCACACTGAAAGACGCCATGAATGAAGCCCTGCGCGACTGGGTCACCAACGTCGACAATACCTTTTACATGATCGGCACCGTCGCTGGGCCGCATCCTTATCCCACGCTGGTCCGCGACTTTCAGTCGATCATTGGCCGCGAAACCCACAGCCAGATGCTGGAGCGCGAAGGGCGTCTGCCCGACAGTCTGGTCGCCTGCATCGGCGGCGGCTCCAACGCCATGGGGCTGTTTCATCACTTCCTCGACTACCCGGAAGTGCAGATGATAGGCGTAGAAGCCGCAGGCCACGGGCTGGACTCTGGCAAGCACGCGGCCAGCCTCAAGGGCGGCGTGCCGGGCGTACTGCATGGCAACCGCACTTACCTGCTGCAGGACGCAGACGGTCAAATCGACGACGCTCACTCGGTCTCCGCCGGCCTCGACTATCCGGGCATTGGCCCCGAGCACGCTTGGTTGCATGAGGAAGGCCGCGTCGAATATGTCGCCGTAACCGACCAACAAGCACTGGACGCCTTCCATAACTGCTGCCGGATGGAAGGCATCATCCCGGCGCTGGAAACCGCCCACGCCCTGGCTGAAGTGGCGCGCCGCGCACCCACCCTGCCCAGCGATCACCTGATGGTGGTTTGCCTGTCCGGCCGTGGTGACAAGGACATGCCCACCGTGCTGCGCCTGATGGAGGAACAAGCATGAGTAACCGTTTACAACAACGCTTCGCCGAGTGCGCCGAGCAGAACCGTGCTGCCTTGGTAACCTACATCTGCGGTGGCGACCCCAGCTATGACGCCAGTCTCTCGCTACTGAAAAAGCTGCCGGGTGCCGGCGCCGATATCATCGAACTGGGCATGCCCTTCAGCGATCCGATGGCCGATGGCCCGACCATTCAGGCCGCCGCCGTGCGCGCACTGAACAGTGGCCAGACGCAGCGCAAGACGCTGGAGATGGTCCGCGCTTTCCGCGCCGAGAACACAACCACGCCGCTGGTGCTGATGGGATATTACAACCCGATCCACCGCTACGGTGCCGAGGCCTTTTTGAGCGATGCGCACGCCGCTGGCGTCGATGGCCTGCTGATTGTCGACTTGCCCGCCGAGCACGATAACGAACTGGGCCCCATGGCACGCGATCTAGGCCTGAACATGATCCGCATGGCCAGCCCCACAACCGATGCCAAACGCCTGCCGCGCGTGCTGGCCAATGCCAGTGGCTTTCTCTACTACGTGTCGCTGAACGGTGTCACCGGGGTAGGGCAGGCCGACAACGCCGTGGTAGACGCGGCGCTGAGCGACATCCGCAAACAGAGCGACTTGCCGATCTGCGTTGGCTTTGGCGTGCGTACGCCAGAGCAGGCTGCCGCCTTTGCCCGCACCGCCACGGGCGTGGTGGTAGGGTCGGCTTTAGTCGAAGCCATGCACAAGGGCGGTGAAGCTGCGGCGCTGGAATTGACCACTGCCCTGGCCGGAGCGATGCAGCGCTAACGCTGCGTTGCTAGCGCAGCCGCCTTCGCGTGCTGAACAGGGTGGATGGCGTGAATCGGTTGCAGTTACGCTATTTACCCTGAGTCTATGCCCTAACGTGATGTAGTCGAGGTAGGCGATCAAGCCTGCATGACGCACGCATCTTTCAAATGTATAGTCCCCGCCGACTTTTTACGGGCAGGGATAAGTACGCATGGATATGACAGGGACGCAATCGCAGCTGGCTTCTGAGCTAGATAAGCCAGCGGCATCATTACCCTGGATTATTGCCCGATCGCTCGCCGTTCAGTTACTGGTGTTCGGCTGCTATATCTTGTTGGTCGCCACCTCAAGCCCCTACGATAACCAGCTCCGCTGGTTGGAGACTCCGGCAGCTGTGCTGTTAGGCCTGGGTGCCTTGGCCCTTGCTAGCCTCGAACTGGCTATCGCGACCCAACCGACCTATCGCAAAGCCGCCCTGGTTAAGTTGATTTGGGTGGTTGCCTTGGGCCTGGCCATGGGCGCCGCTGAAAGCCTGTACTTTGAGTTGGTTTATGCGAATACGCTAATCGACGCGTCAGGGACTGCGTCCACTACTGGCCAACTGCAGTTCCACGTCACGCCCATCGTCAGCTTTGTTATCACTTTCATCATGTTACGCCACGTTCTCAGTCGCACCACTGTTTGGACATTTCCGCTCATGGTGCTGGCCTGGGCGCTGATTTACAGCTGGGTATTCTCAGTGGCGATACAGCTAAGTGTTGGCGAGTGGCCGACCGGTATTGTGGGTATCCTGGTTAGACCCTTTTACGCACTTTATGCCAGCCCACTCGACACGCTCGGCTTCAGCCTGATTGCCGTGGTGCCCTTGCACTACTGGGGAAAACAGCTGACCGCCTGGCAACAACCCGACCGACGCCCTGTTGTTAAGCGTGTCACCACGTTAATCAGCAGCTTCGCTCATGGGCAACTCAGCTATGCCCAGTTTTTCTGGTATGGGAGCTGTGTGCTTGGGCCTCTATTGGGGTTACTGATTAGTGGTCTGCTCGCGAGCTTTCACAACCCAGCCTTAGCTTTGCTGGCAACACTCGCCATTTTTTCATTCTGGACATTCCTGTTATTAAAACTGCTCGAGGCGGCAGATCGACAACAGGTTGCGGTGGTATGGCAGTTTTTGGCTATCATCCTGGTTAGTGGATGTTTGGTAGGTGCTGGGGTTGCTGCTTTTGTGCAGATAAGCGCGCTGTAGCGATCAATTTTTTGCTATCTGCATCGCGATAGGACAGTGAAGAATTTAAGGCAATTTTAACTTGGTTGATTTGCGATTTCGCCTCTAGGCGAGCCAAGGGGGGATGCTTGCCCATCCCCCCTTTGCAATCCCCCGGGGCACCCAGCTGCGCGGCCCTGCGGGTTCGCTGCGTTGCTCGATCTGCCGGGGGCACGTGCAAACTCGGCGCTGCGCACCTCAGACACCGCACGCGCCTTGTCCCGGCAGCTCTGCGCTACTCGCCCGCTCAGATGGGAATTGGTAGGCCGTGCAGTCGCTGATTTTGGTGTTGGGAATTCGGTCAACCACCAGTGTTCGAAAACCACTCCAATCTCCGGCCTTTCGGCCCCCTTCCAAGCTGTCGAGTAACGCAGGATTTGAGCGATCAGCGGGGCGGACTGTCTGAGGTGCGAAGCGCAGCGTTTGCGTGCGGCCGGCTAGGCGCCTTGCTCGAATCCGAGCAAGGCGAAAAGCGCGCGTGAAGACAGAAACCGATACTGCTAAAAACCCCAAAGCACCCACAAAAAAGGGCTACCGAAGCAGCCCTTACGCCAAAACCCAAAACCTACTTCTTCGCCTCCGCAAAGTTAGCCTGAATCCGCTGCAACAGATAATCAGCAGCCGAAATCGGCGGATACTTACCAGCCGGACTCTCAATCATCACCGTCTTGTTGGCCTGACAAAAGAACGCCATGCTGTAACGCGGACCGCGATACTCACCCGGCTTGGGCATGCGCACGCGGTGCAGGGTGGACTTAAGTTGATCGTCACTCCAGCGCATCAGCATGTCGCCAATATTGCAGGTAATGATGTCATCACGCGGAATCACGCTGCTCCACTCGCGGTTATCACCAGCACCCTCGGCGTCTTTCCCGGGGCTCACTTGCAGGCCGCCTTGGCCTTCTTTCTGGAACACCATGGTCAGGCAATCAAAGTCGGTGTGCGCGCCGGCGCGCCACAGGCTTTCATCCTGATCCTCTTCCGGCATGGCGAGGTAGTGCAGCAGGCGCAGGGTGCTTTGGTAATCGGGTTGGCGACGATCGTGCGCTTTGGTGAAAAAGTCGCGCTCAAAACCCAGGCGCTCGGCAAAGCACGACAACACCTGCATGCCCAACTGCCAGGCGCGGTATTCAAAGTCGAGCATGATACGGTGGAATTCCGGTACCACGGTCTGATTGGGCCAGAGATCGTCCATGTGCGGCAGAGTGATCTGGAAAGACTCTTTCTGATCGGCCGTGCGGGTCGAGGGCCGTACCTGCGACATAAACTCCCAACCGGTGTTCAGTCCCTTCTTAAGGGGGAACGCCGCTTTCTGCTCGTTGCTCAGGCTGAAAAAGGCTTCCGATAGCGCAAAGGCACTTTGCACCAGCTTAACGTCCAGACCATGGTTCACCAGCTGGAAGAATCCCACCTGGGTCGCGGCCTGCCAAAGCTGGTCGGTGATCTCGCTGCGGCGGTTTTCAAAATCACTGAGGTCGATCAGCGGAATCTCGCGCTCGGTTTCCTTGCCCATGCCGCCAAAAGTGGTTTCCAGCTGCAGTTCTTTCAGTCCGTATTCTGGGGTGGTGGTTGTCATCTGTGTTCTCCGAGTAGTGCCCTTGAGGGCGCAAGGGGCGGAGAATGGCGTGCGTGAAAGCGGGTTATCGAAGGGTGAGGCAGCTGTGCCTGTCAGTCCGATGGGTCCGCCGCGCAGCGCGCATTGTCCGACCGTAAACTGAGCAATGACCTGGGGTGGTGCCCCCTGACAGCTTCTACTCACGTTGCCGAGGATAATCGCGCAACGAAATTTATCAAGCAGTTATCAGGCCAGCTCGACGTTTTCTGACGAACGTGGGCTTGCTGAGGCCTGCAGCCGTGCTTGCGCAGCGGCAACCGCTGCGCGGCTGCACCGCCTTCGCGCAAAAGCTGACCACTTGCACCATTTTTGCGCCAACACAACGCGTGGACTAGCCAACAAGCGCCAAACGATAGAGCCTGCAGCCGCATGACGGGTTGGTGAGAAAATTGCTACTGTTTAGCCGAAGACAACTTACCGGCAAATAACCGGCCGGGCTTAGCCCGACGGTTCGCGGCCGAATGTGCACTAGAGTAGAAGCGGTCAGGAGCCAGGCTCCGGGACATTGCTCTTTGGCTGGCTTAAAGGAGCAGTTCCATGGCGTACCTGATCAAGAATGCGGCAGCAGTTTTTTCCCCGACCCAAAGCGACGCGCGCGATATTCGCATCAGCGCGGGCAAAATCACCGAAATGGGCGGCAACCTGCAGCCATTGGCCGATCAATCCGAGCAGATCATTGACGCCAAGGGCTGCGTCGTTTGGCCGGGGCTGGTCAACACCCATCACCACCTCGCGCAGTCCATCATGAAAGGCGTGCCGGAAGGCCTGAATCAGGATCTCGGCGACTGGCTCAGCTCGGTACCCTACCGCTACTGGCCCAAGGTGACCCCAGAGCTGATGTACCACGCCGCGCGGCTTGGTTTGTATGAACTGCTGCGCTCGGGCGCAACCACCTGCGCCGACCACCACTACCTGTACCACGCGACCACCAGCCCCGAGCTGGAAGACGCGGTCTGGCAGGCCGCCGATGAACTCGGCATGCGTATGGTGCTGTGCCGGGGTAGCGCGACCGAGGTCGGCAGCCACCAGGGCATGGTCGATCACGGCATCGCGCCGGAAAGCCTGGAGCAGATTCTCAACCGGCTGGAAGCCAGCCGCAGTCGTTACCACCAGAGCGGCGGCGATGCCATGCGCAAACTGGTCGTCGCTCCCACCAGCCTGATCCACTCCAGTGACCCGGACGGTCTGCGCGCGCAGGCGGCCTACGCGCGCGAGTTTGGCCTGGGCATGCACTCGCATTTGCTGGAGGTCAACTTTGACGAGGTGCAGGCGCAGAAGAAGTACGGCATGAGCGCCGTCGACTACGCCGAGTCCTGCGACTGGCTGGGTGAGGACGTCTGGTATGCCCACCTGGTGCACTGCGACGACCACGCCCTGTCACGCCTGGCCGAACGCGGTACGACCATCGCCCATTGCCCCACCTCCAACTGCCGCCTCGGCAGCGGCGTAGCACGCGCCATCGAAATGGAAAAACTCGGCCTGCCGGTGACTCTGGGCGTGGACGGCTCCGCCTCCGCTGAATCCGGCTCGATGCTGCAGGAACTGAACATGGCCTGGCTGATTCACCGCGCCATGCACGGGCCCGAAGCCACGACGCTAGAGCAGGTGCTGACTTGGGGCAGCCGCAATGGCGCACAACTGCTGGGGCTGGACAACGTGGGTGAACTGAGCGTCGGCATGGCCGCCGATCTGGTGCTCTACGACATCAACCTACCGCGCTTCGCCGGTGTACACAGCCCGCTGACGGCGCCACTGATGTGTGGTGAGCCGGTGAGTGTAAAGTACAGTTTCATTCAGGGCCGGCCGGCTATTGAGAATGGGGAGGTTTGTGGGTTGGATGAGGCTGAGTTGACGGCTCGGGTGCAGGAGTCGGTGGCGCAGTTGATTCGGGGCTGATTGGCTCTCGGGAACGTGCCAGCGCTCTATTCATTGATCGTTCCCACGCTCCAGCGTGGGAATGCAGCCCCGGACGCTCCGCGTCCATCACTACTGCCAGCGCCATCCAGGCTTGTGGCTGGATGTTGCTTGGCTAATTCACGTGCTGATTGGTATTTCGTTTTCGCTTTGACGGGCGGCGACAGCGTGGGAACGGTCAACTCGTGATAGCGTAACGCTTAATAGCAGCGTGAGTTGATCTGGTCAGCTTTTCGCCCTGATGGCGAGCAAGGGGAAATGCTTGGCCATTTCCCCCTCCACCCCCTAGGCCACCCCAACTGCGCGGCCCTGCGGGTACGCTGCGTTGCTCGGTCTGGCGGGGACGCTTTATACAAATCTCCGACCCCACGAGCCCCCTGACCACCCCTTTTCCCGTCTTTTCCTGCAAAAAAAAAAAAAAAACTAGACCACTACAATACCTGTATCATCACA
>NZ_JACGWE010000086.1:0-3639 GCF_014077575.1 Pseudomonas sp. 5Ae-yellow
TGGAAAGCCGCTATGAACCAGTTTGCGATCCTGTATGAAGATCGTTTCACCAGGCCAACCTGGTAAGTGAAGGCCTACCTGATGGCAGGCCGTTAAGAGCCCGAACACAAAAAACCTGACAGTCCCCCGCTGGCCGAAAATCGACATGTAAGAGCGGAAAAAGAAGCCTGCTACTCTGTCGAAGAAATTTATCAAAAGATCGTTCGTTTCATTGCAGATGTCTACGTGCACGAAGACTGTGAAAAGCTGGGATTTCGGCACGGCTGCCGAATGTCTATCAAAGATGCAATGGACTCCGAACTAAAGCGCTTTATGCCGCCGCCCCCACCCCCGCTGGCTCAGGTACAGCGCCTGGTTTTGCAGAAGAATCGGGTGACCCGCAAGGTTCAACACTATGGAATCGATTTTGAAGGATTCCAATATCACAGTTATGAGTTCGCTTCCTTAGCGCGAGAGCGCTTCCTTAAAGAAGTAGATGTGCTGTTTAACCCATCGCAGTGCGGGTCAGTTTATGTCGTTAATCCCCTAACCCGGGAGCTCATCAAGTTGCACTGCAAGATGCTAGGGGTTCCGGACGTTTCCTTCGAGATTGTCAAAGAAATTCGCAAAAGATATAAGGGGTCGTCAAGCGAGATGACGGGTCACGATTATCAGCGCATTTATGCCTCAATGCTCAACGATTTTCATAAGGATAGTCGTCGACCTAGGAAGGTTAAAGATAATAACCAAGCGGGGCGAAAGCAGTCCAAGCAAGCGTTCGATGCTGAGGTGAAGGCCCAGCTTGAGAAGCTTTCCAGTCCTAGGGTGGAGCCCACTATTAATGTACAGGATATGGACGATGACTTTGTGCCAGCTCCAAGGGCGCGGAAATGACGCGTATTGCTGATGAGCTGGTCTCTCACTCGCGGTTTGCATCAGCTATGGCTGCAATTCTTGCAGTAACGGCGCGGGCCATAAGCGGTGATCCGCAGATATTGCCGCTTATGGGACCGACACGAGTGGGTAAAACGACACTGCTTGCCCAGGCGATCCAAGATACTACCAAGCATAACCCCAATGGTTTGCAGAGCGTAATCAACGTTGTGAGTCCCAAGCACCTTACTGGGAGGGCGCTGCCCGATGCCTGTTTGGCCAGTATCGGTATGAGCGCGGGTATGTTCGTCAATCACGTCGCTGCGACTAACGCTTTTATTAAAGCGGTTAACAAGCGTGGGACTTGTCTGATTATTTTTGACGAAACGCAGCACATGCTCGAAAGGGGCAGTTCAACAACAGTCAGAGCGGCAGCCGATTTTCTTAAAGGTTTGTTCGACCAGACACAAGCAAGCATCGTTTTGGCTGGTCTGCCGACTTTAAGCGGTCTTTTTCACGCTAACGAGCAGCTTGCAGATCGCTCACGTAGACCCTTCGAGTTCTATCCCTACGACTGGCATGGAGACGATTACAGACATTTTCGCGCTGCTTTAGCTGCTGCCTTGGAGTATCTGAAGGATACAGGATGGCGCACTTTTGACGTGAAAGATCCTGAGTTTGCACAGCGTATGTACGTAGCTTCCGCTGGCCGCTTTGGCCTGATCAGCAAGATTTTTATGGAAGTACAAGCGTCAGGCACAGCCGGAGAAGCGCTTTATCCGGCGTTCACGGCAGCCTATGACAATGCAGTGATGGGGCGCTTGATTGGGTTCAACCCGTTTGACACAACCCATGAGATCGAGACTGAGCACATGGCAACGGTCTACGCGAACATCATGCTAGAAGCTGGCGTGAAAATCTGAGGATTCACTATGTTGGCATTCGAATTGACACCTTATTCGGACGAAAGCTTGAATGGGTACCTTCTTCGGCTCGCAGAGGAAAACTTTCTCGACTCTGCGTCTAGCTTGCTGCGTCCTTCTAAGGTGCGATTCAAGGCCAGTTATTCGGTTTCAGAGCTGAGCGAAATCGCTGATACGTTTGAGCTCTGCGGTTCAGTCATTACCAACCTCGCGGCATATGAGCAGGTGAATGGATCGCTGTCTGAAAACCAATTTTTGCGTACCTCCTTCGTCCCCGTTTGCACACAGTGCCTTGACCAGGCTGCCTATATTCGCCAGCCATGGCACCACCAGCTGTTAACGGCATGCCCTGAGCACAAAGTCATGTTGCTTGCGGTTTGTCCTGAGTGTAACGAGCACATCAATTTAAAACGTTCATCGGTGACCCATTGTCGCTGCGGATTCAATCTCGTTAACGCGCCAACGACAGCAGCGCCCGCCTCAGATCTTTTAGTTTCTCGTTTGCTAGTGCGCGGCAATAGCGAAACGTGTCAGGGCTTGAGGTTTCAGCCCAAGAATATCGATGCGTTCGTACTGTTCTTAGCGAACCTGACTCTACCCGTTGCGCAAAGAAAAAACGCGCCTATTACCTGGAGCAGAGCTCTAGAAATCAACATGTCGAGTTATGAGTTTGCTGTCGATTTACTACCTCGTTTTGCCGCCTGGGTTAAGGATCGCGTATTGGACGCCAACCGACAAGCTGATGGACGCTTTATGGCCCACCTGGGAGCGTGGTACAGGGAGCTCAACACCGATTTTTCGAGCGAAGCCTATGGCTTTCTCCGAGAGGAAACATATCGAACGATCCTTGAGCACGCTGTCGCTCCCATCAACCGGAAGATGAAGCAGATCGGAGCCGAGCTGTTAGGTCTTAAGTCCTCTCTGACCGCCGCAGAGGCTGCTAGGACGCTGAGAAGCTCGCCAGACAGGATCACAGCGTTAGTGAAGTCAGGACAGCTGCCTGGAGTGATTTTAAACGGGGCTGTCAATGAGTTCTGTCTCGTTAAACGGGCGGATGTCGAAGCGCATAAGCAGGCAGCAGCAGATTTTGTTCATGGCAAAGATCTACTGAAAATTCTGGGTGTCACTCGCCGTGTTCGAGATCGCCTCATTGAAGCCGGTGTTCTACACGCAGTCGCTGAGGGGCAGCGTCCTCTTTTTGCTCGAGGCGATTATAGAAAAAGTGAGGCCATTGCATTGCTGGCCATGCTGGGTGATGGCTGTCCAGTAACGGACCAGAGTCAAGGCATGGCCCTGGAAGACATCAGCGCAAAGCGCTTTTCCCATGGGCAAGCCAATCATCTTTGGTCCCGAATTTTCGCTAGAGAGATTGAGCCTCTATGCCGAGTCAAAGGGTTGCCGGGACTGTCAGCATTTCGCTTCGATGAATCAGTTGTCATCGGAGCAAGCAGAGAGAGCCCACGTTTAATTGAACTGACAATTACAGAGCTGACCAAAGTTACAGGCTGGAAGCACGAAACGATTAAAGGTTGGATTGAAGCCGGTTATTTACGTGCACGACTCGAACCCGGCAAAAAACCTCAGTTGCTTATCCCGTTAGTGGATTTGATCTTATTTTTATCGACGCATGTCGTGGCAGCCGACGTGGCGGAACGGCTGGGTAGTAAGTCAGTCTGGCTGATGAAGCCTTTGATGACGGCAGGCGTACTCGCTGAAGGCGCTCACCAAACGAGTGCGTGAATAGCCCCTAGTTTCGTAGACACCTCCAGGCCTTATAATCAAGGCACCCAGGAGGTCCAATGAGCAACTCACGCTACACCGAAGAATTCAAAATTGAAGCCGTCAAACAGGTGGCTGGCCGAGG
>NZ_JACGWE010000030.1:0-38049 GCF_014077575.1 Pseudomonas sp. 5Ae-yellow
CGCTCAAAACGCGGTATCGATTGACCCATCGTGACCGCTCAGAGTACAAAACCCGTTCCAGCGTGAAGGCCGTGTGCAAATCGGTCACGATCACCGGAATGACCGGTCACGTTCGCCGGAATACGCAACTCGCTTTTCTCTCCCTGTGACAGGCTTGCTGGTAGATCCCTTTGTGGTGCGAACCGTTTGCGTGGGGTGGGTGTATCGTCACGTCAAAGCGGATCCGCTAACGGGGCGCTTCGTTGATGGAAACCTACTCCACACGTCGTATGTCGTCGGCTTTGCTGAGAATGGGGAGTTTGTCGTGATTACCACCTTGAACAGCGTTTACGTGTGTGTCGCCATGGAAGAGCAAAGGCAGGAGTTGATCGCTAGTCTTAGCATATTGCCGAACCTGTGCGGCCAGTGTACTTATATTTAGTCCGACGATAAGCCTGAGCGCTAGTATTGCAATGGTTGCCGTTCTTATTCTGCTCATTTCAATATCTCTAATTGTTTTTATTGCCGGATCATCAGAGGCGTCAAGGGACTAAGAAGCTATCCGCTTCCTGGACATGATTATCTAGTGATTGCATAGACATGAACGGATCGTCGCAGATAGGGCAGTTGGCATAAAAAAACCCAAAAGGCATGAAGCCTTTTGGGTAAGTGCACGTCGCCCGCTGAGGACAGGCACCCAAGATTGATTTGTGCAGGTCGGTGTTCAGAACGGGTATTGAATGCCCTCGGCCATCACGCTGACCCATTGACTGGTAGTGAACTCTTCGATATTAGCGGGGCCGCCAAAACGACCGCTGTTGCCGGAGCTGCCCATGCCGCCAAAAGGAACTTGGAACTCGTTGTTCACGGTTTGATCGTTGATATGGATCATGCCGACTTTTAGCTGCCCTGCGATCTTGAGTGCTCGCTCTGTCGAACCTGAGTGAATGGCTGCGGCCAAGCCATACGGGGACTGGTTGACCAACGAACAGGCATCGGCATCCGAATTGAAGACCATTACCGGAGCTACTGGACCGAAGACTTCCTCAGCGAATACGGGCATGTCGGGAGTCACATCGGCGATTACAGTAGCTTCAAAGAAGCTGCCGTTGCGTTTGCCGCCAGCAACGAGCCTGGCGCCCATTTCGAGAGAGCGATTAATGAGATCCTCGACACGGCGAGCCTGGGTGTCGTTGATCAGCGGGCCGAGATGCACTTGCTCCTGGTGTGGATCACCGCAAACCAGATTTCTAGCCCTAGCGGCAAGCCGCTCAATGTACTCATGTGCTACGTCTTGATGCACCAAGTGACGACCAGTTTGCATACAGATCTGTCCCTGGTGCAAGAATGAACCCCAGGCCCCGCACGAGCTGGCGATGTCGAGATCAGCATCTCCAAGGACTATCTGCGCGTTATTACCGCCTAGCTCCAGTGCAACCTTCTTCAGCATCCGGCCGCAGGTTTCACCGATTTTTCTGCCCACTGCAGTAGAGCCAGTGAAGGAAATCATTTTGACTAGCGGATGTTCGACCAGTGCTTCGCCCACTTCCGGCCCGCCTGGCAGTACGTGAAAGACACCTGCTGGTAGCCCAGCGTCCTCCAGTATCTGAGCCATTAACGCTCCGCCACAAATGGCACTTTTAAGATCGGGTTTCAGGATCACGCAGTTACCCATTGCCAACGCTGGGAAAACGGAACGCATGGCCAGAAGGATTGGGAAGTTCCAAGGCGCAATCACGCCGACTGTACCCAAGGGCACGCGCGTCCAGTAATTTCGTTTTCCTGGCGTTGTGGATGGGAAGATCTTGCCGTTGGCCTGCATAGGTAGAGCAGCCGCCATTTGCGCTTGCTCATAGGTCGACTGCAGCTCAAATGCGGCCTTCGGTGCAATTGAGCCACACTCCCGGGTATTCCATCCGTTGATTTCCTCTGCCCGCTCCTTTAAAAGGGCGGCAGCCTTGCGAAGAATCTCGGCTTTCTGATCAAAAGGAACATTCATCCACTGCTGTTGAGTCGCTTGTGCGAAAGTGGCAGCACGATCAACATCGGCTGGAGTAGCGGTCATCAGGTGCGAGATGACTTCTCCGGTTGCTGGCTCTGTAACTGCAACTTGTTCACCTTCGCCAAGTTGCCATGCGCCCAGGAACAGATTTTTTTCCCAGACGGGGGTTACTGACCTATCCATTTTTACTCCTCGATCTCTTCGTCTTTATCAGGCGTGAGCCTGATTTATCTGGTCACTGATGTAGTGGGCTAGTGCGTATACGGTTTCGGATGGGTTATAGCCGATGGACGTGGGCAGCAGACTTGCATCCACGATGTAAAGATTCTTGACCTCATGGGTTTCACCCTTGGGTGACACCACGGTTGTTTTAGGGTCTGCGCCCATGCGACACGTCCCTTGAGGATGGAAAGAGGTGTAGCGATAGCGCGCCGGCTCATTGTCGAGACCGTCAATAACGGCATCAATCTGGTCTTCACTGTCGATCGTCAGTTTTTGCGAGGTTGGTATATATAAATACTTCGCGCCGGCGGCGAACAGTACCCGTGCGTTGGTTTTAAGGCCTGCTTTCATAATCTCGAAATCCGCATCGTCAACGAAGTATTTGATCTCCTTGACCCCGTCCTTCCAGTTCACTTCTCCCACGTTCTGATCATGGATCAGGGTGATGAGACGAACTGTATTCCTGTATTTCGACATGTATGACATGTAGGGCTTTCCGGTGCCCGGGTCGGCCTGGAAGCTAGCTTCTACCGGGTCCTGGATGGCGTCCAGCAGGAGATAGCCGCCGTCCTCGGGCATGGTGTACTTATCCATGTATAACGAATGGGTCGCGCCGTAGAAGGCGTCTATATTTTTCTCAAACATGCCGGTGATCGACATGGTCGGATGACAGGCAAAGTTTTTGCCCACTTGGCCGTTGCTGTTCGCCAACTTGCTCTTCTGAAGCAGGATTGGCATCTGGATCGGACCTGCGGCGCCTACTACGATAGGGGCGTTTATCTTGAGTTTGCTTTTGACGGCTTTGGTTGCCGGATCAATGATCTCTGCCAGCACCCCTGTGGCTTTTCCGTTTGCAGCAAGAATTTGCGTAGCTCGGGTGTCGGAGTAAATAGTGGCGCCGTGGGCCACTGCCCAGGGAAGATAGGTCACCAGCATTGACTGCTTGCGATCCGATTTGCAACCCGCAAAGCAGAAGCCGGTCATGGCGCAGTTACGTATGTTGCGTGAAGCGTTGCCCTCGGGTAGGTCGAGCTTCTTCATGCCCCCCTTGAGCAATTGGGCGGCGATACTTGTCTCATATGGCTTGTTGGGGGCAATGCCTAGATTGGCTTCTACTTTTTCAAAGTAAGGCCGCATAACCTCGGGAGTCAGATTAGTTAGCCCGAACTCTTTGGCCCACAGTTCGAGATAGTAGTCCGGAGTGCGGAAACACAATGCCGCGTTTACCACCGTTGAGCCACCAACGCACGCGCCTTGGAGGATAGAGATGTCTCCGGCCGTGTTGGATTGCCCGCCATGGTCGGCATACAGGGTGTCCATGGAGACTGCCATCATTTCAGTAAACTTCTCAGAGGGTACGTAGGGTCCAGCTTCCAGCACCACTACTTTTTTGCCTGCTTTGGCTAGCTCATATGCGGCAATCGCACCACCTGCGCCGGAACCGATCACCACCGCATCGACATTGAGCTCGATGCTGTCTTGGGTGACATCCGAAGCTTGAGTTACCTGTAAACCATGGGCAGGCACTGTTTTAACTTTTATTGTTTTTTGCATGATCTATTTCCACCAATCAGCTTTTCGGTAAAGGGGCATTGCCCAGAGATTCCAGATTCCACTTGTCAGTCACTGGGCCTCCATATCCGAGAGGCACCCACGTGGGTGGGTTGGCCCAATAGGCTAACCCCACCAGCTTTTTTAGGCCTACCGTCAATGCGCGGTGGGAGACTTCATCGGAATCGGCCCATGTATCGCAAAATTCCGCCGCCTGTGCGTTGGAAAGTTCTACGAATGGTTTGCCGTACTTCGCTTTTGGGCCATCGTTGAAGAACGCAATGCCTCCTTTGAGTCCTTGGAGGATATTGGGTGCCATAGTGGCCAGTAGAGCTGCGTCTAGTGTCTGCATTACGGCAATGTCGCTCGTCGGCACCAAGTCAGTTCCTTCAGTCACTAGGACCACTTCCATCAGGCGATACATAACCTGATACTCACCGATTGACATTACCTTGATGCCTGCAGGGAGGGAGGCGAAAGCATTGGTCGCGCCCAACAGGCCGCTGCCAACCGTTACCGCTACCGCAAGGCAACTGGCAGCTTTGAGAAAGCTGCGGCGGCTCAGACCGTTTATCTGGTCAATAGCGTCTTTTGTTTGATCGCTCATCTGACTCATAGTGTTCTCCTGCGTTGTTGTCTGGACTAAACATCCATTAGCTGATCGAGACGGTCTCAAAACACCTTGAGAATACGCAGATTCACGCGAGCATCCTCTTCGAAGCCATTTTTAACACTAATGTCCTGGCCGGCTTGTAGTTGAAGTTGAATGGTCGGATCAATGAAGGTGGCATAGGTAGCCAGCCAGCGGTTGGTGTTGACTCGGTCGTCCTGATCTACCCCGGCAACGGTGGTTTCGCCACCAAAGGAATGATAGTAAGAAAGCGCTACATGGCTCTGCTTGGGTAATAGGTAGCGCAGATGGCCTTGCAGGCTCTGAGCGTCTTCCTGCTCGCGCCGCATTCCGAGGAAGTCGTCGTTAGTTCCGTACACTGAATACTCTGCGATGAGGTCCATCACCACGCTGGTACTCAAGTGCTTGACGTAGGCTGCTTGGAAAATCCCTTTCCAACGATTCTCGCCAATATTCACCGGCCCTTTATCCCCATCGTACTCACCGACAGGCAGAGAGACGAAAGCTGATAGACCGGCCCATTCTTGAGCGTCTGGGTTATTCAAGAACCAGGCTGTTGCGCCAATTATCGGGTCTCCCACGCCACTGCTAGAGGTTGGTTGAAGTGGGCCGAAAGCTTCAGTCAGCTCCACTTCGCCAAACGGAACTATGATCTGCGGATCGACGATAACGCCGCCAATGTCCATGTAATGAACAAATCGGGCTAGCCCAATGGTTGTATCCAGACCAGCCTTCCCCGGCACTTGATCGTCATCGGAGTAAACGGTATCGCGGGTGGCGTACTGCCCGTAAAGAATGGCCAGATTCGTTCCGGCTGGCAGGGGCGTGTAGTCACCGGGATCTGTTGCGATTTCGGCGGAATAGGCGGTGCTGGAAAAGAGGCTGGCAGCGAAAAGCAGAGCAGAAAACTTGGCAAGGGGTTCGAACTTAGTGGGTATCAGGGTTGATCGCATTAGTGCACTCCAGGCTTTGTGTTGTTTTTGTAAATGCGGGAGGAGCAAAGCTAGGATCGTGCCAATCGATGTGTAGCGCCGTATATTTCTCAAGCTTATGAATATATTAGGTTTTTATTTTTCAGGAAAAATGATGGCTGAAGTTAACCCGTCTCATTCAGGGAAACTCCGAGACAGAGTCCCAAACTGAGACGGCTTTAGGCTGCCGCTGATTTTTTGCGCAAGCGTTGCTGCCAACGTGCTAAAGTTTCTGAGGTAAGACAAAAAGAGCCGACATGGCCAAAACGCAGGGTCGCATAAAATTATAATCAGTCCTGCGAGAGAGGTAATACAATGCCCCTGCTTATTCCTGCCGATCACATGCGTGTCAGAGCACGAGAAGCGTTTTTCGAACACGGCCAGATCCCCACTGGCTTAATAGATGATGCAATCGTGGATTCGTGGCGGCGTTGCTCAGCCGCGAGCAAAAACGTCAGTGAGCAGGTCGAGTTCGATACTGTTACCAGAGTCGGTTTATTGGAGCTCCTGGACAGTAATCGAATACTGCTCGATGCCGCCACGCAGCCCTTGGAGCAGTTGGGCCAAACTGTTAACGGGGCCGGCTACTCGGTTCTACTGACTGATGAGAACGGCATCGCGTTGGCAGCCAGGCGCTCTGAACAATGTGCCCATACCCTGATCAGCGGGGCGTTCCGCCAGGGCGTAAATCTTTCCGAGACTAATATCGGTACTTCGGCCATGTCCTGTGCCGTATCGGAACGTCGTCCGGTACTGGTCTCGGGAGTAGAGCACTACCTTCATGCCAACCACGTCTTCAACTGCGCAGCCTCTCCGATAGTAGACCCGATGGGTCGAGTGCTTGGCGCCATTGATATTACGCGAGGGAATCCGCTTGAGCCTGGCAGCGCTCTTTCGTTGGTGCAGCAGTGTTCTGCGCGCGTTGAACGTCAGTTGATGGGAATGTTATCGCCCTTTCTAATGGTCTGTCTGGGCTGGGAAACGAGCGATCACGATAGACCGGGAGATTTGCTGGTAGCTCTTGGTCCGGAAGGCCAGGTACTTGGCCTTTCGCCACGGGTGAGAGAGTTGACGGGGCTGGCTTCGACCGACTGGAGCTTGGGCTTCCAAGATATTTTCGACCTGCGGTTCGAAGAGTTGGTTGATGGCTTTCGGCGTGGTAACCAGCCAATGATGGCGAGAATGCATTCTGGGCTGTCCTTCTCGCTACGTTCGGTTGGCGCTGCCTCCCGAAAAGCGGTCAAAGGACCAGCTCAGAACAGCCTGACGAGAAATCTGCCACATTCCACGGATTTCGGTGATCTCGGCATCAATAGCCAGGTCGCCGTTGCGATCCGCGCCATGAGTAAAGGGCTACCAGTATTGCTGCTTGGAGAGACTGGGACCGGTAAGGAAGTGATGGCTACCTCGTTGCATAACAACAGCGCATTCGCTGCAGGCAAGTTCGTTGCCATTAATTGCGCAGCTATTCCCGGTGAATTAATCGAAGGTGAACTTTTTGGACACTCGGACGGGGCTTACACAGGCGCAAGAAGGGGTGGAGCGTCCGGCAAGATTGAGCAGGCAGATGGGGGAACCCTATTTCTGGACGAAATCGGCGACATGCCCCTCGCGCTTCAGTCTCGATTGTTGAGAGTGCTGGAAACCCGCGAGGTGACTCGATTGGGCAGTGTTACCCCCAAGAAAGTCCGATTCCAGCTGATCTGTGCTACCCATCGTAATCTGGCTGATGCGACCAAGTGCGGAGAATTCAGAGAGGATCTGCTCTATCGTATCAAAGGCATGATAGTGCGTTTACCCCGGCTTTCAGAGCGCTCGGATTTGAAAGCTTTCATAGTTCAACAGTGCTCCAGATCAACACAGGGGGGGCGCGAACTTTCGGAAGAGTGCTTGACCCATTTGCTCCGCTACAGCTGGCCGGGCAATGTGCGGGAGCTTCTCTATGCTCTGACACATGCTGACGCGGTGGCGGAACCTGGAGTTGCACTGGAGCTTTGTCACTTGCCGGAAGAAATTACCGCTGCGCAAGCGGACGCCGCGCTGGGGCGGCTTGCAGCAGAAGGCGGAACTTTGAAAACCGTGGAGCGGGTGGTGATTGAAGAGGCACTAGCCTTGGAGGAGGGAAATGTCAGCCGGGCGGCTAAGCGCTTGGGCATTGGCAGAGCTACTTTATATCGCAGGCTCAAAGCGGCTCACACGGGTCGTCATTAGGTCGCGTGCCGGGCTTGCCCGGCTACCGCTCTATTCCTTCTCTGCGCTGAGGTCTCTATGTAGCTGTTGGGTGAGCTCACGCTGAACCTTTAGCCGGTCGGTAATACCCTGCACAACTCCCATGCGTGCCACTGCTCCGGTCTTGATATCGGTCATCGCCCGCAAGGCTTCGCTGGATTGATCCAGGCAGCGGTTACATGACTCGCGGATGCGAGACATGCCTTTACCAGCCTCAACTGAAGTAGTATTGAGATTTTTAGCAATGGCACCAATGCCGGTACTTGATTCGTTCGCACGCACTGCTAGATGGCGGACTTCATCGGCGACTACTGCAAAGCCCCGGCCGTACTCCCCCGCGCGTGCCGCCTCAATGGAAGCGTTTAACGCCAGTAGGTTGGTCTGCTTGGCTATATCCTGAATGTTGCCTACGATCTTGCTGATTTCACCGGACTGATTGCCCAGCTGAATGAAGATGTCATCAATACGGTTCATGAACTCGGACAGCTCGCGGATAGATGCTTCCGAATCGGAGATACAACTGGCGCTGTGGTCCACCTTGGTACCTGAAGCCTTGGCCAGCCTGCCAGCCTCGATCATTTCCTCCAGAACTGCTTCCACATTAACGCGTAAATCGTCCAGGTGTTTCATGATTAAGGGTGCTGGGGAAGCTTGAATAGGTAAGGTTAGGGCTTTTTTTCCCGTGTCCAGTTCTGACTCCGGCCCAGGCTCTGTTGGCGGCTCCGGCAAGAGCCTCTGCGGTTGCTCGTAAATGGCAACGGGGGTGGGCTTGATTTTGACGCAGAATGTCAAGGCGACAGCTGCGAGGCCAAGCGTTATGGCCGCGAGAATGAACTGAATTCCAGCATTAGCGAAAAATAGCTGCGCCGTTGAGCTGAGAATTGTCAGCAACAGCGCTCCATAAGCTAATGCTTTGGCCGATCCGGTGAAAGCCCGGTCCGGATGGGACGTGAGAGTTTCGGTCATAGCTTTCTCCATGTGGTACGACTTCCATCGTTGCTGAACGCTAATGCATCTCTATGGCTGAGCCTATCCTCAGAATGCAGAGGTTTGTCCATATTCTGAAAGTTGTAATGCAGTATGAGTAGTGGGTCAGGCTAGGGAAGCACCAAGCCTGACTGTGCTGGCTGCTCAGACCATATAGTCGATCAATATTTGGCTCAGTTCACCAGGGCACTCTACCGAAGGAACGTGGCCGACCTGCTCGAGAATAATCGGCGCAGCGGCGCCACTAATCTGCGCCAGGGTTTCCAGTAACGCTGGTGGTGTGGCGACGTCGTCGCTGCCTCCGACCAATAGTAGTGGCGTACGAAGCTGTTGCAGCTTTTCGCTGAAATCACAGGTCCCAAGCATCTCGCATAGCAGGGCGTAGCTGCGATCATCGCCACGGCTCATGATCACCGTCCAGCCTTCTACCAGGGCAGGTTGCTGCTGGCAGCTTGCCGTACTAAACCAGCGCGGTACGATTGCTGCAGACATGCTGTTAAGACCTTTCTGCAGCACATCGGCAGACCGGGTCGCCCACCCATCCCGAGTGCCAATCACCGCGCCGGTGTTGGTAAGTACGGCGGAGGTCAACCGATGCTCGTGGTAGGCAAGCAATTGCTGACCAACGACGCCCCCGATAGACGTGCCTGCGAAGTAAAAAGTGTTAGCGCCGGCTAAATCCGCCAGCGCCAGCGCTTCTGCCGCCAGATCTTCCGCTGAGATCTGCTCGGACGCTTCGGGCCAAGCCGCACTGCCACCGTGCCCGGGCAGGTCCCAGGTCAGAATGCGAAATTTGCTGAGCAAACCTGGGATAACTTCGTCCCACGCCCCCTGCGTCATACCTAAAGCATGAGCCAGTATCAGCAGCGGTTTGTCATTGTCGCCCAATAGGCGATAACAAATTGTGCGGCCCTTATGTTTTAGAAATGCCATGTAATGTCCTTAGCTCAAACGCGTTCGATGAGTGTAGCAATGCCCTGACCGACACCAATGCACATGGTACACAACGCGTACCGGCCGCCCGTGCGCTGTAACTGGTGGGCCGCAGTCAGAAGTAGACGGGCGCCGGACATCCCCAGCGGGTGGCCGAGGGCGATGGCGCCGCCGTTCGAGTTCACTCGAGGATCATCGTCGGCGATGACAAGCTCACGCAAGACGGCCAGCCCTTGGGCTGCGAAGGCTTCGTTCAGCTCTATTACATCCACATCTTCAATGCGAATGCCCTGTTTTTCGAGCAGCTTGCGCACCGCCGGCACGGGACCGATTCCCATGATTTTCGGTTCCACACCGGCTGTCGCCATACCCAGAATACGGGCCATGGGTTTAAGCCCGTGCCGCTTCACGGCCGCCGCGCTGGCAACCAGCATGGCGGCGGCGCCATCATTGACGCCGGAAGCATTGCCGGCTGTCACGCTGCCGCCAGTGCGGAACGGCGCGGGTAGTGCAGCCAGCTTTTCAAGGGTGGTGCTGCGCAGGTGCTCGTCAGTGTCGAATACCTGTGGCTCCTGCTTGCGGCGGGGAATGCTTACCGGCGCGATTTCCTCGGCGAAAATGCCCGCCTGCTGTGCCCGGGCGGCTTTCTGCTGGGATGCCAGTGCGAATTGATCCTGATCTGCCCGCGATATGTTGAATTGCTCAGCTACGTTCTCCGCCGTTTCGGGCATGGAATCCACGCCGTATTGCTTTTTCATCAGCGGATTTATAAAGCGCCAGCCGATCGTGGTGTCTTCGATATGTTGGCCACGGGAGAAGGCGTCGCCGGCCTTGCCCATGACATAGGGTGCACGGGACATGGACTCCACGCCACCGGCCAGTACCAGGTCCATTTCGCCGGCGCGAATCGCCCGAAAGGCGCTACCCACCGCGTCCATACCCGAGCCACACAGGCGATTGAGCGTGGTGCCAGGCACCGAGGTAGGCAACCCGGCGAGCAGGGCAGACATGCGCGCTACGTTGCGATTGTCTTCGCCCGCCTGGTTGGCGCAGCCCATCATTACTTCGTCGATGGCAGCAGGGGCCAGGTCCGGTGCTTGTTCCAGCACGGCGCGGAATATCTGCGCGGCCAGATCGTCCGGGCGCACGCTGGCCAGGGCGCCGCCGAAACGCCCGATAGCGGAGCGCCTTGGATGGCAGAGAAAAACATCAGTCATTGTAGGCCTCACTGTTGGGCTGCGTGATGGGCGTCGGTGCGGGCCTTGAGGTCACGTAAGACCTCAAGCTCCCGGGCAGACGGCGCGGGTGTGACAGCCAGTTGCTCGGCAAAGCGGATCTCCCAGCCGGTGGCATCGATCACTTGCTCGCGGGTCACACCAGGGTGCAGCGAGGTAACCACCAGTTCTTTGGTGTCCGGATCGGGCTTGAGAATGCACAGGTCGGTAATCACCACGGTCGGACCCCGTCCTATGTTAGGCACGTTATCTCGGGCTTTGCCGTCACGGCCAAAGCCGACGGTGGTAATGAAGTCCACGTCCTTGACGAAAGTGCGCTTTGACTGTTTGACCGTAATAAACACTTCCTGGGCATTGGTACCGATTTCGGGCGCTCCACCACCACCTGGAAGGCGCACTTGGGGCTCAAGATAATCTCCAATCAGCGTGGTATTGATATTGGCGTAGCGATCAAGCTGAGCGGTACCCAAAAAGCCGACGCTGACGTGACCACCCTGTAGCCAGTAACGGAACATTTCCGGTACCGAAACAGTGGTCAACGCAGATTCACACAGCTCACCGTCGCCAATGGAGAGCGGCAGCACGTCAGGCTTGGTCTGCAAGGTGCCGGATTCGTAAATCAGGGTGACATCGGGTGCGTGAGTCAGTCGCGCCAGGTTGGCAGCCTCGCTGGGCACACCGATACCCACGAAGCAGGTCATATCATTGGTCAGCGCTCGAGCGGCGGTGACGCTCATCATTTCCGCAGAGGTAAAATCGCTCATTACGCAGCTCCTTTTTCAAACACATTTTCTTTCAGCCAGGCCTGGAACGTCTCCCGGTCACGGGCGATGCCATCCCATTCTTTGTAGAAGGCGTTGTCCCGGTCGTAATAACCCAGGGCGTAGGAGGGGCTGGCGCCGCGCGGCGCGACTACAATCGACGTGATGGCCCAAGAGGGCAGTACGCAGGCATTAACGCCGGCATTCAGGTCGTCCACTACCTCCTCTACGGTGACAATGCTGCGCTTTGCCGCCAGCACTACCTCTTTCTGAATGCCGATAATCCCCTCAACCAGCACGTTGCCCTTGCGGTCAGCGCGCTGCGCGTGGATCACCGCTACATCGGGGCGAATTGAGGGCACGGCCGCTAGGCGTTCGCCGCTGAACGGACACTCAATGAACTTGATCTGGTCGTTTACTTTTGGCAGGTCGCTGCCCACATACCCGCGCAATATCGCCAGTGGAAGACCGGCCGCGCCCGCTTCATAGGCGCAGGCCATGGCTGCGTGACTGTGTTCGAGAATCTCCAGCTTGTTCGGCCAACCTTTTTCCACAGCGTCACGCAAACGATGCAGGGAACCCACGCCAGGGTTGCCGCCCCAAGAGAAGATCAGCTTTTTGGCACAGCCGGCGCCGATCATTTGGTCGTAGATGAGATCCGGCGTCATGCGCACCAGCGTCAGGTCACGTTTTTCCTGACGGATGACTTCATGGCCTGCCGCAAACGGGATCAGGTGGGTAAAGCCTTCCATGCAGACCGTGTCGCCATCGTGGATGTGGCGGCTCACAGCTTCCTGGAGGGTGAGAAATTCAGCCATTACTGTATCTCCATTATCGCGATTGATTAAAGTTCGCTAAACGAACATATGTTTAATATGCGAACATAATGGAGCCAAGTTTTTGCCGTCGTCAAGGATAAAATTTAATCATCCGCCGAAATGCACAGATGTTCGGACACCGAACTAGCTGCTAACATGCCGCAAATTATTGAGCAAAATGGGGAGTTACAGTGGAAGATCAGCTTCTTCAACCGGGTGATCGCGACTATGTAGGGGCGCTGGCCGCGGGCCTGGAGGTGTTGCAGGCATTTGATGCCGAGCATGCGCGCATGACCTTAAGTGAAGTCGCCGCCCGCACCGAAATGGATCGGGCCAAAGCCAGGCGGTTTCTGCTCACCCTGCACGCGTTGGGTTTCGTCAAACGTAGTGGCAGGCAGTTCGAGCTGACGCCTAGGGTGCTGCAGTTGGGTTACGCCTATCAGGCTTCCAACAATTACCGCGCGGTAATTCTGCAACACCTGGAGGACATTACCGCTGAGCTGGGCGAATCGTCTTCACTGGCGGTGCTGGATAGTGATGATGTGGTGTATGTGCTGCGCTCGTCGGCCCGGCACCGGCTAATGGCCATCACGTTGTCGGTAGGGACCCGCTTGCCGGCCGCTTATACGTCCATGGGCAGAGTACTGCTAGGGCAATTGTCAGAGGCAGAGCTTGATGCGTACTTCGCCAGGGTAACTTTGCACGCTTTTACCGCGCTCTCTGTGACCCGACCCGCTGCTTTGAAAGAAGAGATCATCAAGGCAAGAGAGCAGGGTTATGCCATCGTCGACCAGGAGCTGGATTCCGGTTTGCGCTCGGTTGCAGTGCCGGTGTTTGCCGGCAACGGCGAACTGCTTGGGGCGATCAATATCAGCACTAACGCGGCGCGGGTGGATATGCAAACGCTGAAGGACGTTTACCTGTCTCGTCTGCAGCAAGCCGCTGAAGCCGTGAGGCAGTCCACGCGCTGAGCTTTGCGATAGAGCGCGATCCAGATACGGCAGGGTGATTATGGGTAGCGTCCGGTCAGCCGATTCTCCACCAATCCATCGAGGATGGTGTTGGCCAAGCGCATGACCGCATTGGGGTTTTCTCCGCGCCGGCGGCAGGCAATTACCGGTACGGTGATGTTGTCGTCATCCAGAGGCATGTACTCCACGCCCTCTCTATGTAATCGCCGGACTTGTTCCGGCACCAGAGTAAAGCCCATATCAGACGCCACTAGTGATAGCGCTGTCTGCAAATCATTGACCTGCTGGATTACGTTCAACCGCAAACCGCGTCGGTGAAATAACCCTTGGGTAAGGTCGGAGAAATTGGGGCCGGGGCCTGAGGGGAAAGTGATCATTGGCCATGCAGAGAGTTCTTTCATAGACGGCCTGTGATGAGTTAGAGGATTGCCTGCGGGAATGGCGGCAATCATGGGTTCATCGAATAGCAGCTCCTGATCGACGTCAGGATCTTCGATGCGAATGCGGCCAAAGCCTATGTCTATTTTGCCGGCCTTGAGCGCATCCACTTGCTCGCGGGTTTTCAATTCGTGCAGAACGATTTCCAGATTCTTGTTACGCCGCAAGCGGCGGACCATCAGTGGCAGCTGACCATAGAACACCGAGGGTACGAAGCCTATGGAGAAAACGGTTTTACGGTGCTGAGCGATCCGCCGGGTGTCATTAACGGTGGCATTTACCTTGTCGAGAATCTGGCGAGCTTGTTCCAAAAAATATCTGCCGCCTGTGGTTAGCTCAAGGCCCCGCGATTTACGGATAAATAGCTCCACACCTATTTCCTCTTCCAGCTGCTTGATTGCGCGGGTTAAGGGAGGCTGAGCTATAAAAAGCTGTTTTGCTGCCCGCGTGAAGTTCTGCTCCTCCGCCACTGCCATGAAGTAGCGCAAGTGTCTTAGCTCCATCCATACCTCCAAGGTATAGCTCTCTACTTAATCTGTATTGGTTCATCTTCATGAAACTTTGTACTGTTCGAATCACAATTTTTCCACCTGCGATTCGGAGAGCAAATGCCCGCAACCATTCAGTCCATCGAAGCCATCCTGGTTGATATACCAACCATCCGGCCGCACAAGCTATCCATGACAACCATGGGGGTTCAAACCATGGTGATAGTGCGTATGAAGGATTCGGATGGGCTCGAAGGTCTGGGCGAAGCGACTACCATCGGTGGCCTGGCTTACGGTCCCGAAAGTCCTGAAAGCGTAAAGCTTACTATCGACGCCTATTTCAAGCCGTTGCTGCTGAATCAGCCAGCGAACGCTATCAATACCCTTAGGGTAAGGCTAGACCATGCTGCGCGTGGAAACAACCTGGCCAAGTCCGCGATAGAGACCGCGCTACTGGATCTGCAAGGCAAACGTTTGAATCGCCCGGTTTCTGATTTGCTCGGCGGAGCGTTGCATGCCCATATTCCGGTGCTCTGGACGCTTGCCAGCGGCGATACCGAGAAGGATATCGACGAAGCTCAAACCCTGCTGGCGCAGAACCGCCACTGCGACTTCAAATTGAAGATCGGCTCGCGTGCGCTGATGGATGACGTCCGCCATGTCGCCGCGATCAAGTCAGCAGTCGGATACAACGCCAGTGTGCGGGTCGACGTCAATCAGGCCTGGGATGAAAGCACTGCTGCAAAGGGCATGGCCGAACTGCAGGCTGCAGGCATCGACCTGGTCGAGCAGCCCACACCAATGAAGGATTTTGCCGCGCTGGTACGGCTCTCAAACAAGTTTCATATCCCCATTCTGGCTGATGAGTCTGTCGCCGATGCCAAGGATCTTTTTGCGTTGGCCGCTGCCGGCTTTTCCGGCGCGGTAGCGATGAAGATAGCCAAGGCCGGCGGACCCATCCGTGCACTCCAGCAGGCACAGGTAGCCCAAGCCGCTGGTATCGGTCTGTATGGCGGCACCTTGCTGGAAGGCACCATCGGTACCGTCGCGTCCCTGCACGCCTGGTCCACTCTGGAAACCCTGCATTGGGGCACCGAGATGTTCGGTCCGCTGTTGATGAAGGACGACATCGTGGTCAAGCCGCTCAACTTTCATAACAACGGTGTGGACCTCCCCACCGGCCCGGGCCTGGGCGTCGACATCGACGAAGACAAGTTGGCCTTCTATCGCCGCAAGACATAACGCGCCTAAAGCTCAGCAACTGGAGAAAATCCCATGCTTTTTAAAGTCGAGATGAAAGTGAATATCCCCCATGACATGCCTGCCGATGTGGCTACGGAGGTCAAGACGCTCGAGAAAGCCTACGCCCAAGACCTGCAGCAGCAAGGCAAGTGGCGTCACCTGTGGCGGGTAGCGGGTAGCTACGCCAACGTCAGCATTTTCGATGTTGCGGACAACGCTGAACTGCAGGAGCTGATCAGTAACCTGCCGCTGTTCCCTTATATGGATATTTCCGTCGCACCCCTGTGCCGTCACCCGTCCTCTATCCGTGAAGACGACAGCTGACAGGGACGATTACAGAAACCCGGCGCATACCCAAACCCAGGCGCCATAAAAAGCCTGTTGCTGATTGATTTGAACGTTCTGAGCAACAAAAACAAGAAACTGAGGAGACCGACAATGACCGTTAAAACGATGCAAGCTGCCGATGTGAAGGAACTGCTGGAGAAGGTTGCCGGCTTCAACAAATCCGGTGGTGATGAACGGGTGAAGAAAATCGTTCACCGTGTCATGCACGACATTTTCCAGATCGTCGAAGATTTCGATGTTTCGCCTGAGGAGTTTTGGAGCGCCGTGTATTACGTCGGTGAGCTGGGCGCCAACGGTGAAGCTGCGCTGCTGGCCCCGGGCTTGGGAATGGACCGCTATCTGGACATCCGCCAGGATGCTAAGGATGAGCAGGCCGGCTTGGCTGGCGGCACCCCGCGCACTATTGAAGGCCCGTTGTATGTTGCAGGTGCGCCTATCAGCGACGGCTTTGCCCGCATGGACGACGGCTCTGACAAGGAAGCGGAAGTCATTCTGATCAAGGGTCAGGTTACTGATGAGAAAGGTGTTCCGGTCGCCAATGCTATGGTCGACATCTGGCAAGCCGACACCAAAGGCGCCTATTCTTTCTTTGATCAGTCGCAGAGCGAATATAACCTGCGTCGTCGCATCAAGACCGATGCCGACGGCCGCTACGCCGCACAGAGCATCATGCCCTCCGGCTACGGTTGCCCACCAGAAGGCTCTGCCCAGAAATTACTGAACCACTTGGGTCGTCATGGCCAGCGTCCCGCACATATTCATTACTTCGTGGCCAAGCCTGGCTTCAAACATCTCACCACCCAAGTCAACATCGCTGGTGATGAATACACTTTCGATGACTTCGCCTTCGCCACGCGCGAAGAGCTGGTGGTAGACGCCAAGCCTGTGCAGCGCTCCGAGACGGCTGAAAAGCATGGCATAACTGGCCCGATTACTGAGGTCGAGTTCAACGTGGTGCTGGTTGCCACGGACAAGGCCGAGCTGTATGAGCGCCATGCGCGTCCCCGCGCTCTAGAAAATGCGGAGTGAATATCATGACTAGCAAACTCTCAAAACTCGCTGAAAAGGTAAAGGGCGCCGTCGTCGCAGACCCTGCAACCGGTCGTTACCAGTGCGACCGGGGCATATTTACCGATCAGGAACTATTCGAACTGGAGATGAAATATATCTTCGAAGGTAACTGGGTTTACCTGGCTCACGAGAGCCAGATCCCCGAACTGGGCGACTATTTCACCGTAACTGTAGGCCGCCAGCCGGTGATCATTACCCGCACCAAGGATGACGAGCTCAAGGCTATCCTCAATACCTGCTCGCACCGTGGAGCGACACTGTGCCGCAAGAAACGTGGCAATAAGGCTTCCTTCACCTGCCCCTTCCATGGCTGGACCTTTCGTAATGACGGCCAGTTGCTAAAAGCCAAGGATCAGAAGAAGGGTGGCTATCCAGAGCAGTTCAATACTGACGGCTCGCATGATCTCAAGCAGTTGCCGAAGTTTGGCAACTATCGCGGCTTCCTCTTCGGCAGCCTGAATGCCGATGTGGTGTCCCTTGAGGAACACCTGGGGGAAACCACCAAGATCATTGACAACATCGTGGATCAGTCTGAAGACGGTCTGGAAATCCTGCGGGGCACCTCGACCTATACCTACGAGGGCAACTGGAAGCTCACCGCTGAGAATGGCGCGGACGGTTACCACGTTGGCACCGTGCACTGGAACTACCTATCCACCATGGGCCAGCGCAACTATGACAAGGGCGGCACCGAGGCAGTTGATGCCAAGAGCTGGTCGGCTGACGGCGGATTTTACTCCTTCGAAAACGGCCACATGATGCTCTGGACACGTCTGCTAAACCCGGAAGTGCGGCCGATCTTCAGCCAGCTTGAGCGCTTGCGTCAGACCTTTGGCGAGGCCCGTGCCGATTCTATCGTGCGCACCACCAAGAACCTGTGTCTGTACCCTAATGTGTACCTGATGGATCAGTTCTCCACTCAGATCCGCGTGACTCGTCCGATCAGCGTCAACAAGACCGAGGTGACCATCTATGCTTTCGGCCCGAAGAACGAGCCGGCTGAGCTACGTACCAAGCGCATTCGCCAGTATGAGGATTTTTTCAACGTCACCGGTATGGGTACACCGGATGACCTGGAAGAATTCCGCGCTTGCCAGAACGGTTACGAAGCACAGGGTATGCGCTGGAACGACATGAGTCGCGGTGCCACGCACTGGATTGACGGTCCGGATGAGCATGCCAACCAGCTAGACATGAAGCCCAGCATGAGTGGCGCCAAGCCCGATGATGAAGGCCTGTATGTAAATCATCACCAGCACTGGCAGGTGGAGATGCTCCGCGCCATTGAGGCCGAACGCGCTAACCTCATTCCGGTGACCGCAGAGGAGGCAGCGTTATGAGCCTGAGTTATCACGACATTGAGCAATTCATCATCCGCGAAGCGCGCTTTCTGGATGACCGTGAGTGGGATCAATGGCTGGCGTGCTACCACGCAGACGTTACCTACTGGATGCCAGCCTGGGATGACAACGATGAGCTGACCGAAGATCCGCAACGGGAAATCTCGCTTATCTATTACCCCAACAAGGATGGCCTGGAGGATCGGGTTTACCGCATCAAGACTGAGCGCTCCGGCGCTAGCTCCATGCCCGAACCGCGGACCACGCATTTCACTAGCAATCTGGAGATCCTGTCCCAGACCGAGAGTGAAGTGAAGCTGCGGTTCAACTGGCTGACCAAGGCCTATCGCTACAAGAAGACAGCCGAATTCTTCGGCACATCCTTCTACACCCTGGATGTCACCGGTAAACAGCCGCTGATTCGGGAGAAGCGGCTGGTCCTGAATAACGATTGCATCAATCAGGTGCTGGACGTTTACCACCTGTAATTGATCGGGAGAGCAGCATCATGAGTTATAACATCGCGCTTAACTTTGAAGACGGTGTAACCCGTTTTGTGTCCTGCAACGAAGGCGAAACTGTGCTGGATGCGGCCTACCGTGCGCAGATAAACCTGCCCATGGATTGCTCCGACGGCGTTTGCGGTACCTGCAAGGGTGCCTGCCGCCAGGGAGAGTTTGACTTGGGCGAGGAGTATCTCGAGGAAGCATTGTCCGAAGAGGAAGTGACGCAGGGTATGGTCCTGACCTGTCAGATGGTGCCCTCCAGTGATTGTGTTGTCGAAATTCCTGTACCTTCGACCATGTGCAAGACCGGTAATGCGGCGGTGACCGGGAAGGTTGCCGAGGTGAACCTGATCTCGCCTACATCCATCGAGCTCAAAATCAGGGTAGAGGAGGAGCTCGCCTTCCTACCGGGGCAGTACGTGAACATTCAGGTGCCGGGCACCGAGGAAACCCGGGCATATTCTTTCAGCTCCAGGCCCGGCAGCCGGGATCTGAGTTTTCTGATCCGTAATGTGCCAGGCGGGCTAATGAGTTCCTGGCTGGTGGGCGAAGCGCGTACCGGTGACAAGGTGACACTTACTGGCCCGATGGGTAGCTTCTATCTCCGGCCAATCGAGCGTCCGGTTTTGATGCTGGCTGGCGGCACTGGCCTGGCCCCGTTTTTGGCCAAGCTTGAGCACATGAAAGCCAACGGTTGTGACCTGCCTACGCATCTGGTCTATGGCGTCAGCACTGAGGATGATCTGGTTTGTCTGGATATACTCGACCGCTTCGTCAGCGAGCTGCACAACTTCACCTACGTCACCTGCGTGTCGAGCACCGACGGCGACCACGCGCGCAAGGGTTACGTCACGCACCACATGGATGAGGCACCTCTCAACGAAGGCGATGTAGACGTCTATTTGTGCGGGCCTCCGCCCATGGTCGATTCCGTCCTCGCATTCTTCCGCGAGCAGGGCATCACCCCTAACTCCTTCCATTACGAGAAGTTCACCCCAAGCCTGTCAGCCGCGCAGGAGCAGGTGGCATGAGCGCCCGCTTCACCGACAAGGTTATGGTCATCACCGGGGCTGCGCAGGGCATTGGCAAGCGCGTAGCCGAGCTGGCTGCGGCAGAGGGCGGCCGGCTGCTGTTGGTTGACATCGCCGAGTATGTTCAGGGGGTCGCTGCTGATCTAAGGGAGCAGGGCGCAGAAGCCGTCGCGGTCCAGGCTGATCTGGAAACCTGGGCCGGCGCAGAAAAGGTCATGACGGAGGCTTATCAGCAGTTTGGCCGGATCGATATCCTGATCAACAACGTCGGCGGGACCATCTGGGCGCAACCCTTTGAGCACTATAGCCCTGAGCAAATCGCGAAGGAAATCCAGCGCTCACTGTTTCCCACTCTGTGGTGTTGCCGCGCAGTGCTGCCCTACATGCTGGAGCAGCAGGGCGGGGTGATCGTCAACGTTTCCTCCGTTGCTACCCGAGGGCTGATGCGAGTGCCCTATGGCGCTGCCAAGGGCGGCGTCAACGCCATGACCGTCAACCTGGCTTATGAGTACGCGCCGCACAACATCCGTGTGAATGCCACTGCGCCCGGCGGTACGGAGGCTCCGCCACGGCTGACGCCGCGCAACCTCAGCACTCAGAACGACCAGGAAAAGGCCTGGTACCAGACCCTTGTCGATCAGACCAAACAGAACAGCTTCATGCAGCGTTATGCCGATCTGGATGAGCAGGCAGAGCCCATTCTGTTCCTAGCATCGGACGCCGCCAGTTTCATAACCGGAACCGTGATTCCGGTCGCCGGTGGAGACCTGGGTTAACAGGCTTCGTCACTTAAACCAGGAAGGTAACTCCCGCACAAAAACAAATAAGGCGAGTACAGACCGATGAGAAATATCGACGTAAACAACGTTATCGATAACGCCACATTCAGCCGCTTTCACTGGAGGGTGCTCTTCTGGTGCACCCTGATTATCATCTTCGACGGCTACGACCTGGTGATCTACGGTGTGGTACTGCCTATCCTCATGGACGAGTGGCAACTAAGCCCCTACGTTGCCGGCCTGCTAGGCAGCAGTGCGCTGTTTGGCATGATGTTCGGCGCTATGGGGTTCGGTATGTTGTCGGATCGAGTGGGCCGCAAGAAAGTTATCATTGGCTGCGTAGTGCTGTTCAGTGTGACCACGGTGGTTAACGGCCTGGCTACCACGCCCTGGCAATTTGGCGTGCTGCGCTTTATCGCTGGGCTCGGCATTGGCGGCGTTATGCCAAACGTGGTGTCGCTGATGAGCGAATACTCGCCAGCGCGCAAACGCAGCACCCTGGTAGCGCTGATGTTCAGTGGATACGCCGTGGGCGGGATGATATCTGCTGGCCTGGGTATCTGGATCGTGCCTAATTTCGGCTGGCAGATCATGTTTTATCTGGCCGGCGTGCCGATGCTACTGCTCCCTTTAATGCTGAAATACCTACCTGAGTCCGTAGCCTTCCTGATGGCGCAGCGGCGCGAGAACGAGGCGCGCTATGTGCTTCAGCAAATCGCGCCGCTGATGAACATCCGTAAGGATGATGTGCTTGAAGTACCGCCTACCAACGACAGCAAGGCACCGGTGCTGGAGCTATTTCGCAACGGCCGCGCAATGAGCACCGTGATGTTCTGGATAGCATTTTTTTGCTGCCTGTTAATGGTATACGCCCTCGGATCCTGGCTACCTAAATTGATGTCGAACGCCGGGTATGCTTTGAGCTCAAGCCTTATGTTTTTGATGGTGCTCAACGTCGGAGCAATTGTCGGCGCGGTTGGTGGCGGCTGGTTAGCGGATCGTCTATCGCTGCGTTCGGTGTTGGTAACCTTTTTTATCATGGCCTCAGCTTCCTTGGTTATGCTTGGCTACGACAGTCCGATGTGGTTCCTCTACACGCTGGTGGGTATCGCCGGTGCAACCACTATCGGTTCGCAGATCCTCTTGTATGCCTACGTCGCCCAATACTACCCAACCGCCATTCGTTCTACCGGCCTTGGCTGGGCCTCTGGGATCGGCCGCAATGGCGCCATCGTTGGCCCGTTGCTGGGTGGTGCGCTGCTAGCGACGGCCATGCCGCATCACATGAATTTCCTCGCACTTGCAGTGCCAGGCGCCATCGCCACTGTGGCCATAGCGCTAGTTGGCCGGCGTGGACTTGACTCTAAGTCAGCGCCGGTATCAAAGCTCCCTGGTATGGACGTCAGCAGTAACTAGATATCGGATCCTGCATGCGACCCAGGGTTGGCAACTCCGTCCAGCCCTCTTTTAGCCCCGGCGCGTAAGCGCATGGGGCTCTTTTTTAACCAACAATAATGTTGTCACAACGGAACGTTATGTCGAGATTTTTGAAAGACTTATCATTGCCCGCAGCGGTTGCCGGTTTTCTGGCTGTGTTGGTGTCCTACTCAGGGCCGCTTGCGATTTTTTTTCAAGCCGGAGAAAGTGCCGGTATATCCACGGATATGATGACCTCCTGGGTTTGGGCTATTTCGATAGGCGCGGGTATATCCGGGATCATTCTGTCCGTTTGGTTCAAAGCGCCAGTAGTCACTGCTTGGTCAGCGCCCGGTACAGCCTTACTTGTTACGCTGTTTCCAGAGTTATCTTTGAATGAGGCCATTGGCGCCTACATTACGGCAGCACTCATCATTGTAGTCATCGGCATGTCGGGCGCTTTCGATACGTTTGTCCGCGCAATACCCAAAGGCATCGCCGCAGGGATGATGGCAGGCATTCTGTTCCAGTTTGGAGTAGGGGCGTTCGTCGCCATTGAGAACACGCCGCAGTTGGCGATCGGTATGCTTGTGGCCTATATGGTATTTCGGCGCTTATTCCCTAAGTACACCCTGATACTGTTATTGGTTACTGGTGTGGTTCTGGCGATATTGCTGGAGGGCGCATCGCTTTCTGGTATTGGTTTGAACTTGGCAGTTCCGCAATTTATCCGGCCAGAATGGACCTTGAGTGCCACCCTGAGTCTTGCTATTCCTCTGGTGCTGGTGAGCCTGACCGGTCAATTTCTCCCAGGGATAGCTATCGTTCAAAACGCAGGTTATCCGGTCAAAGCCAAACCTATAATCGCTGTAACCGGCTTGTTATCGCTACCTATAGCATTTTTTGGGGGTATTACCATCGTAGTGGCGGCAATCACGGCGGCGATCTGCACTGGTGAAGATGCTCACAAAGCTTTATCGCGTAGATACGTCGCAGGTGTCTTTAACGGTATTTTCTATCTTATCGGCGGCTTGTTTGCGGGGACCATCGTGAGCTTGTTCACGTCATTGCCAGCCGCGTTTGTCGCAGTGCTGGCGGGTCTGGCATTGTTGAGAGCGATTGCTTCCAATCTGTTTTCTGCGCTGGAGGAGGGCCGGGATCGTGAAGCGTCATTGGTTACTTTTTTGGTTACTGCCTCCGGTATGTCTCTCTACGGGTTATCGTCCGCGCTTTGGGGTGTTGTAATAGGCTACGGCTGCTATGTGTTGCTGAACGTTTACGCCGAGAGAGAATGAATTGAAGGTGACTTTTGTATCGCAAAAGCTCCCAGGATCGCTGGGAATACCAGAGCGTGGTTTCGGATGGACCTCGATCAACGCCAACGCTCAAAAAGCTGTACCAGTTCGTCCACTACGTAGCGCACTTTCGGCCGTAGGTGAGACACCTTTGGCCATACCGCGTGCACTTCAACGGGCTCGGGCTCATAGGCCCCCAGTACCTCTACCAATAGCCCGGCATTGATGTCATCCGTGAACAGACAGCGCGGCATCTGACACAATCCTGCCCCAGCTACCGCCGCCAGGATCATTACCTCGCCATCCCCAATTTGATGGGTCACCGGGGGAGCGAACCGCACAGTTTGGGAATGCTGTTGCACGCGCCAGGACAGCGGCTGGCCACGCCTATGGCCAACGATGCAGTGGTGATGCACAAGATCTTCCAACTGTTGAGGTGTCCCATATCGTTCCAGGTAGCTGGGCGCCGCGCAAATAGCCCAGCGTTGCCGCGCCAGACGGCGTGCCACCAGCCCACCGACATCCTTGAGCTCGCCGAACCTGATCATCAGGTCGATACCTTCTTCATTTCTATCCATTGTGAAAGAGGATCTACCATGCCCGTCGTACGAGCTAGCTGGTTTGAAGGGAAATAGCACGCGCAAAAAGCCACTGTTGCTGCTGATATTACCGAGAGTATTGTGAAAAACACGGTTACTCCGGCCGAGTACATTTACGTCATCTTCGAAGACGTGGCGCCATCGGACTGGGCCGGTTCCGGCAAGTTGTTTGGCGATGCACCAGACAAACCCTAAGGCAGTCGGCGAAAAGCAATGCATCGGCTAGTACAGCGATGCACTCCCTAGTTCAGGGTAGAAACTCTGCCTGACCGAGTTCGGTCCGGGGCCTTTGTTGGAGCTGGTGGAGAGCGAGCTGAATAACGTGCGTTAACTCCAGGGGCGGGAGCAAACAAGAGGCTTTTCAATGTGTCTCTATGTGTCACTGACGGTAGTCTTTTGGGTTCTTCTTCTCAGATCAGTCGTTTCAAAAAAACCGCTTTTGTCCTGGTGGGAGCTCATCAAGCTGACCTAGTTGAGTAAAGCCTTGTTTCGGGTAAATACTCGGGAGCCTGAAAATCAAAAGTATCAAACCAGATGCCGATACAGCCTTTTGCTTTTACCAGATCTTCAGCCATTTCCATTTGACGTGGGCCAGTGCCTTGGTTTCTGGTTTGCTCAGGTACGGCCCATAACTCGATGAACAGCCACGATCAAAAATGCTGCCACAGGCCTGGTTGCTCAATAGTGAACTCCGAAATATTGGTGAAAGCAATGTATAGCGGACTTTAAGCGTATTTACCCTTCATTCGATCTGAGGCTCTGACAACGGGATTTCTTTTCCACCAATCATAAATGCGCGAGGAGCGTCAGATTCGACCACTGCCGGTTTAGCTTCGATCTTGTTAGCCTGAGTTGTTTCGCGGCCATAATCTTTTAGCCAATTTCGGTGCCCAAATGACTCTTTGAATAAGCTGAGCAGATGGTCGTGCCAGTCATCCAAAGCCTTCGCTTTTTCGTCGAAATATGCATATCTGTCGTAGATCGCGTCCACGCTAAGATTCGCGTGATTAAGAATTCGGCTGCGTACGTTCTTGCCCAGGCCCCGGCCTGACATATGAGTCGTGGCGGTTCTCCTCAGGTCATGAGCAGTAGGCCTTGGATACCCTTCAGCAATTCGAAGCAGCCCTTCAGACTTCACAAGCTCTGCGTCGGCGACATACGTGTCATAAAGTCTGCGCATTGCCCGGTTTAAAGAAGGTTGAGTCTGATGTGATGACGTACCTCTGCCAGGCAGAACCCAAGGGCTGGGTTCTGCGGCACCGCCGCTCTTTTCAAGTTTTACCGTTTGAAGATGTTTTAGGTGTTGCAGGATTTTGATTACATGGGAGGACAAGGGGATTGCGACGGGATTATTGTTTTTCTCAAAGCGGCCGGACCTGTCCCAGATCCCTTGCTTCAAATCCAAGTCGACCCAGCGCATTGCAGCAATAGTCCCCGAACGCTGCGCAAGCATCAAGGAAAGCAGTAACGCAAAACGAGTGGCTACGGTAATCGATGGATTTGCTAAGCGTTTTAAAAACCAAACTAATTCGTGCTGATTGAGAGCCCGCTCTCTAGGTGTTTCTTTCGTTATTTTTTTCATCTTCACCAGTGGTGTGGCTTCGATAATGTCGCGCTCTACGCAGAAATTGAACAGCGCCCGAACTACAGCTTGCAGGCGATTCGCTGCGACCGGGGCGGTTCTGGCCTTGTCATCCAGTAGAGCCAAAATCTGCCTGCGCTTAACGTCTTGAAGCTTCATGTCTCCAATGCATTTTACAAAATCGTTCTTGAGCATCCGCTCGTCTTCTTTCCAAGACTTTTTGTTGGCCATGGCCCATTCAAGGTATGTGTCCACGGCATCAGCGACGGAAGGGCTCGTCCGGTACTCGAACAGTTCAAGTGTCTTTTTCTGACCTGGATCGATGCCTTGCTCTACCAGCTGGGCGGCATGCCTGGATCTGGCTCGGGCATCCGCCAGTGACATCTTTGGATAGGAACCCAAGGTCAGGCGCCTTGGTTTGCCGTGAAAGCTGTATAGCAGGATGTACGCTATTGATCTTTTGTTCACCCGTACGCCGAAAGTCCCCTGGCCGTAAAGAGGAGGATCGAAGAATTCTTGGCGGTCTTTCTCGGGGTCGTACTTTAGCCGCTTCAGAAAATGTTCTTTCAATGCAGAGCGATTGCTGCTCATGGCCGATCCTTTTGGGGTAGGTTTCGGGTAGGAGTTTAGCGTTTCGGGTAGGATTCGGGTAGGAGTTTGACCATTTTTATTTCGTGGTTATACATTGCCTGTTTTGGGCTTTACGGAAAATAAATCCTTTATAAACAAAATGATGAGATAGATAAAGTTTGATTTATAGTCTTTAAGAGCCTCTGATTGCGTGACAATAACACTGACTTGTAATCAGTAGGTCCCGAGTTCGACTCTTGGTGCCGGCACCACATAAATAAAGGCTTGCAGCGATGCAGGCCTTTTTTATTTTTGGGTTGGGGTTACGCCGGGGTTACATTTCTATTTGTTCTCACAGATAGCAGGTGTGCCTCTAATCAGGCGCTTACTCGGATCTTAGGTCGTCTTCGCGTCGGCAAGGTCCTCACGCTCTTGTACTGTCCTCAAAGCTAATTCAATATTTCCCACGACAGACGATATTAGTGATCTCCTTTGGCGTGATGGCTGTAGTAAAGTTGTTAAGCATTTTATCTTACATTCCCTATAAAATTGCCTTTCAATAGCCGCTGGCCCTATGCTGTCATGACCTGTTTATGGATGTACGGGCTGTGAGCCCATGAGGGGCTTTTCGTGGAAATGATCGACAATATCAATCGTCTGCTGGGCGATGACTTAAAAGATACGATCAAGTCGGGCTCCCGTCTGAAGATCGCTGCCTCTTGCTTCTCTATCTATGCCTTCGAAGCGCTGAAGAAAGAGCTGTCCAGCGTCGATAGCCTGCAATTCATCTTCACCGCGCCTACCTTTGTGCCAAATGAAGTCACGGACCGGCTCAAAAAGGAGCGGCGAGAGTTCTTCATTCCGAAGTCCCAGCGCGAAAGCGGACTGTATGGCACCGAATTTGAAATCCAGCTTCGCAACAAACTCACCCAACGGGCTGTCGCTCGTGAGTGCGCGCAATGGATACGCAGTAAAGCCAAATTTCGCTCGAACAAGACCAAGGCCCCTATGCAGTCCTTCGTGCATGTGGCCGCGCATGACCAGGCTGCTGCGTACATGCCGATTAGTGGCTTTACTGCAGTCGATCTGGGCTATCAGCAGGGCAATGCTGTCTCAAACTTTGTTACGCGAATGGATGAGCCTGCCCACGCGCAGATGTATCTTCAGCTTTTCGACCAGATCTGGAGCGACCCGGGCAAGGTAGAGGACGTCACAGCTGCCATCTGTGACCATATCGAGTCGGTGTATCAGGAAAATGCCCCCGAGCGAATTTACTTCCTCATGCTCTACAACATATTCCGCGACTTCCTGGAGGAGGTGGATGAAGATGTGTTGCCCAATGATCTGACGGGCTACCGCGACACCCTTGTGTGGAACAAGCTCTTCAACTACCAGAAAGACGCAGCTACCGGCATCATTAACAAACTGGAAACCTACAACGGCTGCATCCTCGCCGACAGTGTGGGGCTGGGTAAAACCTTCACCGCGTTGGCCGTGGTCAAGTACTACGAGCTGCGCAACAAGTCGGTTCTGGTGCTTTGCCCGAAGAAGCTGGCTGACAATTGGCGCAACTACAACAGCAACCTCACCACCAATATCTTCTCAAAGGATCGTTTCAACTACGACGTGCTCAGCCATACTGACCTGTCACGTACCTCCGGCGAATCCTTCGGTATGCCATTGAATCGGATCAACTGGGGCAACTACGATCTGGTCGTTATCGACGAATCGCACAATTTCCGCAATAACGATGTCTATAAAGACCGTGAAACGCGCTATCAGAAGCTAATGAACAAGGTCATTCGTGCTGGAGTAAAGACCAAAGTACTGATGCTGTCGGCCACGCCAGTCAACAATCGCTTCACTGACCTGCGCAACCAGTTGGCGCTGGCCTACGAGGGCCAGTCTGAGGGCCTGGTCAAGCACCTGAAAACTAACACCAGCGTGGAGGAAATCTTCCGCCGTGCACAAAAGGCCTTCAACGCCTGGACGGATCTCCCGCCGGAAGAGCGCACCTCAGCGTCTATTCTGAAAACGTTGGATTTTGATTTTTTCGAGTTGCTGGATTCGGTCACTATTGCCCGTTCGCGTAAGCACATTCAGGCCTTCTATGACACGACAGACATTGGGCCTTTCCCTGAGCGTCTTAAGCCATTGTCATTTCACTGCCCCATCACGGAGCGGGAAGATGTTGCTGATCTAAACCATATTTTCACTCAGTTATCGATACTCAAGCTGTCTGTTTATGCGCCTATCAGTTACATATTGCCGAGCCGGCTGCGAAAGTATGAAGAGCTTTACGACACGCAAACTGAGGGTGGTCGCGGCAAGCTAAGGCAGGTTGACCGCGAACGCAGTCTTCAGGCGCTCATGACGACCAATCTACTCAAGCGCCTGGAAAGTTCAGTCGCCGCCTTCCGCCTGACGCTGGCGTCCCTAAGCGGCAACATCAAGCGAACGCTTGAGGCCATTGACACATTTGAAGCCAGCGGCAAAGTTGCCCAGGTCGGTGACTATTTGGATGACATCGATAGCTTTGACGCTGATGACGAGGAGCTAGGGGGACTTGGTGAGTTTACCGTAGGCAAGAAAGTACAGATCAGCCTGGAGGATATGGACCTGGCATCCTGGAGGCACGACCTGGATACAGACCTTTTGTTGATCGAAGACCTGTTGGCGTCAATGCGCCTGGTTACGCCGGCCGATGACAGCAAGCTGCAACACTTGCTACAGCTTATCCAAGGGAAGCTGGAACAGCCGCTTAATCCTGGCAACCGCAAAGTACTGATCTTCACAGCTTTTGCCGATACCGCCAATTACCTCTACGACAGCCTGGCACCCATAGGCCTGAAACTCGGCCTACACGTGGGCAAAGTCACCGGGTCTGATGCGCCTAAATCGACGCTGCACAAAACCTATGACTTTCAAAGCCTACTCACTTTGTTCTCGCCACGCTCCAAGGAGAAAGCGATAGCACTGCCGGATGAGCCCGGTGAGCTGGATATTCTGATTGGTACCGACTGTATATCCGAGGGTCAGAACCTTCAGGATTGCGATTACCTGGTCAACTATGACATCCACTGGAATCCGGTGCGTATTATCCAGCGCTTTGGCCGGATCGACCGGATCGGTTCACCCAATCAACAGATACAGCTGGTCAACTACTGGCCAGACATAAGCCTAGACGAATATATCAACCTCAAAGAACGGGTTGAGAATCGTATGGTCATTGCCGATGTAACCGCAACCGGCGACGACAATGTGCTGACAGCCAAGTCTAGTGACATTGCCTACCGCAAAGAGCAACTCAAGCGTCTACAGGACGAAGTGATCGAGCTGGAAGACGTGAAAGCGGGTATCGCGATTACCGATCTTGGCCTTAACGAGTTTCGGATGGATCTGCTGAACTACGTCAAGGAATACGGTGAAATCGATAATGCGCCCTATGGCATGCATGCTATCGTCCCATCTCAGCCCAAGCTAGGTCTGCAGCCGGGCGTTATTTTCGCGCTGAAAAACATTCACGATAGCGTCAACGTCAATCAGCAGAACCGCCTGCATCCGTTCTATTTGGTCTACATCGGCGAAGACGGGAAGGTGGTCGCCGACCACACAGAGGTCAAGCGTCTACTTGACCTGATCCGCAGCAGCTGCAAGGGCAAGGATGAACCCATCCGTGCGCTGTGCCGGTTGTTCAATGAGCGCACGCAGGATGGGCGCAATATGCAACCCTATTCTGACCTGCTTAGCCAGGCCATCCGCAGCATGATCGAGGTAAAGGACGAAAAGGATATCGACAGCCTGTTTGGCGGTGGCCGGACTACTGCATTGACGACCACTATCCAGGGCCTGGATGATTTTGAGTTGATTGCCTTCCTCGTCATCGAAGGCAGCGATGCATGACCCTGTTTGCCTGGCCAAAAAAAGCGGCGTTTGGTCGCGTAGTACCAAAAAATAAAATCTACGATCACGCCGCGGCGAGTGGCGCCCTGAAGGAGCGTTTCGTCCAGCAAGTGGACCAGATCAACTGGGCATTCAAGCTGGCGCCAGAAACCGTAAATTTGTCAGCCACCGAATCAGTGGCGGAGATCCAAATATTCCGCATTACCCTCAAGGGAGTTGGGCTCGACAACGAAGTGCTCAAAGCTATTGATCGGGCCATACCTTTCCCGCTGATCTTCGAGCTGATGCAGGGAGGGCGCATAAAACTCGCAGCAGCCTATAAGCGACCAGCGCAGAATACGACGAATGATAAAGCAAGCGACCGCTGGGTAGTTGGGAGCTACTTTGGGACTGACTGGCAGCCAGAGAGCGCGCCACGCCATCCATTGCCAATAGCCTTAGATATGAGCGGGCTTTACGAACAGCTGCTTAGCCCATTGGTGCAGAATGGAGTCGCTGCACCAGTAGTAAAAGGCACAGTGTTGCAAGCGCATGATTCTGCGGCAGCAAGCTATACCTCGGCGACGAAATCCGAGCAGGCTGTGCGCCTGACGCTGGAGCAGCGGATCGAACTGGCTGAAGCTATAACGGCTCAGCAGAAAGAGATTGAGCAGATCAAGGCGCGCTTGGGCCGCGAAAGACAATTCAACAAACGCGTAGCTATCAACACCGAGCTGCGCGACGCTAAACAGGAACTACAGCGGCTAACCCAACAGCAGGCCGCTGTATCGAGATATTGAGAGAATACTTATGGAAAAACTAAAAATGCACAGTCTTGATGTGACCCAAGACAATATCGCCAAAATTAAAGAGTTATTTCCTGGCTGTGTGACTGAGGCGCGTGATGAAGCAAGCGGTAAGTTACGTTTGGCTGTAGATTTTGATCAGTTACGCCAAGAGTTAAGCGATTCGATTGTGGAGGGGCCACAGGAGAGATATCGGCTTGATTGGCCTGGAAAGCGGGAGGCTTTGGCCCTTGCAAATGCGCCGGTTGGTAAGACCTTACGGCCTCTGATTTCAGAAAGCGAAAACTTCCTTGAAACTAGAAATATATTCATCGAAGGTGACAATCTAGATGTACTAAAAACTCTTCAGGAAAATTTCCTTGGCAAAGTTAAAATGATTTATGTCGACCCACCATACAATACGGGGAGAGATTTCGTTTATAGGGACGATTTTGCAGAAAACTCAAGGGAATATCTCAGACAATCAATGCAGCAAAGCGCCGAAGGTGAAAAGCTTATCGCTAATCCTGAGTTTTCTGGAAGATTCCACTCTAACTGGCTTAGCATGATTTATGCAAGACTAAAGGTTGCTCGTAATCTTCTTTCTGAAGATGGAATTATTTTTATTAGTATCGACGACGTCGAAGTTGATAATCTAAAAAAAGTATGTAATGAGGTTTTTGGGGAAGGTAATTTTATTGGTTGTGCTGGTAGAATTACAAAAAAAAGCAATAATAAAGGTGAGTTTTGGGCGCCCAATTTCGACTATATACTGACATATGCAAAAAGTTCTGATTTTGCTGAGCCCTTCTTTGGTGGTGTTAATTTCGATGCGTATAAAGAGATTGATGATGAAGGGCCTAGAGCGGGCGAACCATACCAACTTGTTCGACTGTATATGTCCACTATACAAAACAGGAATCCTGACCAGAGGTTTTGGGTTGAGTGCCCTGACGGTTCTAGAGTGATACCGCCAGGCTCAACCTTTCCACCTGTAAGGCCAAACCTTGGTGACGGTATCTGGCGTTGGAGTAAGCAAAAGTTTGAGGCTGAGAGGGATCGGATTGTTGTGAAAAGGGTTCGTTCGTCTAATCTCGTGTCAGACAGTGGTGAGCCAGCACTATGGAATGTTTTCACCAAAACATACCTGGCAGATGTTATAGAAAACGCGACTGCGAAGCCAAACAGCTTCATAGAAGGGCACATAAACCAGCTTGGCAGTCATGAATTAAAAAAGCTCGGAATCCCTTTTAGTTATTCTAAGCCCACTTCCCTGATTGAGTACTTGGCTGAAATATCAAAAACTAAGGGTGACGATATAATTTTAGACTTTTTTGGCGGGTCTGGGACAACCGCGGAAGCAGTTTTAAGTCTGAATTCAAAAACCGGAGATAGAAGAAGATTTATAGTTGCTCAGATTCCTGAGGAGATTGATCCAAATCAAGATGCTTATAAGCAAGGCTATAGATACATAACAGAGATCGCTAAAGAACGTATTCGTCGAGCCGGCAAAAAGATATGCGAGGGTGATTCTCACTCCGATTGGAACCGCGATGTTGGCTTTCGTGTGCTCAAGGTCGATACCTCAAACATGAAGGGCATCTACTACCGCCCCGATGAGCTGTCCCAAGGCGATTTGATTGAGGCAGTGGACAACGTCAAGCCAGACCGCACCCCTGAAGACTTGCTGTTCCAGGTGCTGGTGGACTGGGGTGTGGATCTGACATTGCCCATTCGCAGTGAAACCTTGCAAGAAAAGACGGTGTTCTTTGTGGATGACAATGCCCTGGTCGCCTGTTTCGATACCGGCATTAGTGAAGATCTGGTTAAAGAGCTGGCCAAGCATGAGCCCTTGCGCGTCGTGTTTCGCGACAATGGCTTTATTTCTGATGCGGTGAAAATCAATGTCGAGCAGATCTTCCGTCAGCTTTCTCCAAGCACCGAAGTCAGAAGCCTCTGAGGAGCTATGACATGGACCAGCTAGCCCTGCATGCGCTGCTTGAGGCTTTGATCAGTACCTGGGAAAACGAGGTGGTGGAGTTCAAGCAAGCCGGAAACGACTATGACACGAACAAGATTGGTGAGTACTTCTCGGCACTAAGCAACGAAGCTAACCTGCGTGGGCAAGAACGTAGCTGGCTGGTTTTTGGCGTCAGCAACAAAACCCGCAGCGTCGTTGGGACTAATTATCGTGAAGAGCCAGAGCGCCTGCATAGCTTGAAGCAGCAGGTGGCGCAAAGCACCGACCCCAGTGTCACTTTCCGCGACATTCATGTATTGCAGCATGCGGGTGGTCGGGTGTTGCTGTTTGAGATGCCCGCAGCGCCACGGGGTATCCCGATTGCTTGGAAGGGGCATTATCACGCGCGTGCTGGTGAAAGTCTTGGCCCTCTTGGTTTGGACAAGCAGGACGAGATTCGGCAACAGACTTTGGCACAAGACTGGAGTGCACAACTGGTGCCGGCTGCTGGCCTGGCCGATTTGGATGAGGCGGCGCTGTTTAGGGCGCGGGAAGCTTTTGCCCAGAAGTACGCCAATCGCTTCAATGCTGACGAGGTCATGGGTTGGCCAATTACTACCTTCCTTGACCGGGCGCGTATCACCCAGAACGGTCAGATCACCCGCACAGCATTATTGTTGCTGGGCAAACCTGAGTCGGTCTGGCACCTTTCGCCACATCCGGCACAGATGACCTGGAAGCTGGAAGGGGCCGAACGGGCCTACCAACACTTTGCGCCGCCGCTGCTCTTGACTACCACTCAGCTGTATCAGCGCATCCGCAATATCCAATTGCGCTTGTTGCCCCAGGATGAATTGTTGCCCATTGAGGTCTCCAAGTACGATCAGAAAATTGTGCTGGAAGCTCTGCATAACTGTATTGCCCATCAGGACTACACGCGCAACGGTCGGGTAACGGTGATTGAGCAGCCCGACCGACTGGTGTTTGAAAATGAAGGCAGCTTCTTTGACGGTGCTCCAGGGGACTATCTGGAAGGTAATCGCATACCTCGCCGCTACCGCAATCCTTTCCTGACCCAGGCCATGGCCGAGCTCAATATGATCGATACCATGGGCTACGGCATTCACGATATGTACGCCCGCCAAGCGAAGCGTTACTTTCCCATGCCAGACTACGACCTCACGAACCCTGATGCTGTTGGGCTTACCATCTATGGTGGCGTTGTGGACCCTGCCTACAGCCGTCTGCTGATCCAGAAGACAGATCTTCCGTTGGCTGATGTATTGGCCCTGGACCGGGTGCAGAAAAAGTTGTCGATACCTGATGAAGCGGTGGCCCTTTTGAAGCGTGCCGGGCTGATCGAGGGTCGTAAGCCTCGCTTCTACGTATCGGCCAGCGTTGCCAAAGCCACCGGAAACATGGTGGATTACATACGTACCCGGGCCCAAGATGATGAATTTTACGCTAAACAGATCACTGATTATTTGCGCCAGTCTGGTCAGGCCAGCCGCGCCGATATCGACAAGTTATTGATCGATAAGCTCAGTGACGCGCTGAGTCCAGAGCAGAAGCAGCGCAAGATTGGCAACTTGCTAACCAAGCTAAGACGACGCGGGCGCATTCTTAATACCGGGTCGCGAGGTAAGCCGGAATGGAAGCTTGCAGAATGAATCAGCGCTTTGAAATAGTAAGACTGCATAAGAATCAAATACCTACGCCTTTCTGCAAAGACGAAATTCCGTACACATGCAGAAAGAATGCAGAAAGAGAATGCTATGAAGCTGAAGTTTAAAACCCAGGTCTACCAGACGCATGCTGTGGAGTCTGTAGTGGACTGCTTTGCCGGTCAGCCGCTGCTTGACGGTCTGACCTACCGCATCGACCCTGGCCAGCAAACCCAGGCAAGTGCCTTTGATGATGAGGGCTTCAAGAACGCCGACTTGGCGCTCAGCGAAGCCCAGGTGCTGGAGAACATTCAGACCGTCCAGCGTCGTCAGAACCTGCCAGCTTCAACCTCACTGACCGAGTTCACTACCTACGACACCAAAGGTAACCGGGGACCGGTCAAGGCAGCCTACAAGAAGGATGCGCTGGCTGCTACGCGCATCCATCTGGACGTCGAGATGGAGACCGGCACGGGCAAGACCTATTGCTACATCAAAACCATCTTCGAGATGAATAAGCGCTTTGGCTGGAGCAAGTTCATCATCATGGTGCCCTCCATTGCCATCCGTGAAGGGGTGCTCAAGTCTTTGCAGATAACTGCGGAGCATTTCACTGAGGGTTACAGCAAAAAAGCGCGTTTTTTCATCTACAACTCGAAGCGGCTCCATGAGTTAGAGAGCTTTTCATCCGACGCTGGCATCAACGTGATGGTGATGAATATCCAGGCATTCAATGCCCGTGGAGCAGATAACCGGCGTATTTACGACGAGCTGGATGATTTCCAATCGCGCAGGCCGATTGATGTTATTGCCGCAAATCGGCCCATTCTCATTCTGGATGAACCGCAGAAAATGGAAGGCAGTGCAACGATGGAAGCCCTGCCCCGTTTCAAGCCATTGATGATCCTGCGCTACTCGGCAACCCACCGTACACATCACAACCGCATCCATCGGCTGGACGCCCTGGATGCCTATAACCAAAAGTTGGTCAAAAAGATTGCCGTGCGCGGTATCCAGACACGTGGTCTAGCCGGCACCAATGCCTATCTATATCTGGAGGGCATCGACATCTCCAGGCAGGCCCCGGTCGCTCGCATAGAGCTGGAGGTAAAGCTCAAGTCAGGACAGATCAAACGCCAGCTGCGCCGTCTGCAATTCCGGGATGATTTGTTTGCCGAGTCCGGCGAGCTGGATCAGTACCGCGACGGTTTTACCATCAGCCAAATCGACGCCACTAATGACACCGTGGAGTTCACCAACGGTGTGGTACTTAAAGCTGGAGAAGCCAGTGGTGATGTATCTGAGCATGACATTCGTCGTATTCAGATTCGCGAAACCATCAAGGCCCACCTGGACCGGGAAAAACAGTTGTTTGCGCAGGGCATCAAGGTGCTGTCACTGTTCTTTATCGACGAGGTGGCCAAGTACCGCGATTACGGTCAGCCTGATGAGCAGGGCGAATATGCGCGTATCTTCGAAAACGAGTATGAGCTGCTAAAGAACGAGTATTTGTCCGAATTGGTGATCGATAATGAGGCCTACCGGAAGTACCTTGGTGGTATTGCCCCGGCTGATACGCACAACGGTTACTTTTCCATCGACAAGAAGACGAGTCGCCTGAAAGACCCGGTGGTGGGAGCTCGCTCCGTTGACTCCGATGATGTAGACGCTTATGACCTGATTTTGAAGGACAAGGAGCGCCTGTTGTCTTTCGAGGAGCCGACAAGGTTCATTTTCTCCCATTCCGCTCTACGCGAAGGATGGGATAACCCCAATGTGTTCATAATGTGCATGTTAAAGCACAGCGACAATACGATTTCCCGTCGTCAAGAGGTAGGTCGTGGCCTGCGCTTGTCGGTGAATCAGCACGGGGACCGAATGGATAACCCCGCGGTTGTGCATGACATTAACGTTCTGACGGTCATTGCCAGTGAGAGCTATAAAGACTTTGTGGCAGGCTTGCAGCATGAGATCAGTGAAACCCTCAGCGCACGTCCACGCCAGGCCACCGCTGGCTTTTTTACTGGAAAACTACTACACACCGAGCATGGTCAGGTTGAAGTTAACGCAGATATGGGCTCAGGGATTGAGTTCTACCTGGTTCAAAACGGTTACGTGGACCGGCAAAAGAACATTGTTGATAAGTACCATGAGGCTAAGGCAACCGGGCTGCTAGCCGAGCTGCCTGATGATTTGAAGCCTTATGCTGAGCAGGTCTTTGCGCTGATCGACACTGTATTCAGTGAAGGTCAACTGCCCAAAATAGAGGATGGCCGCAAGCCAAAAACCAACCCGCTCAACGCCAACTTCGACAAGAAAGAGTTTCAGGCGCTGTGGCAGCTCATAAACCGTAAAGCCGTGTATCGCGTCGATTTTAGCTCTGATGAGCTGGTGCGCAAGTGCATTGCTGCGCTGGATAAGGAGCTGCGAGTAACTCCCTTGCAGTACACCGTGCAGAAGGGCATCCAGAAGGACGGGCTGACCGACGACCAGTTGCGCGGGGGGGATGGCTTTGAAGTTGAGGAAACTGCTACCGAGTATGGCGATTCCATCCATTCAAGGGTTCGCTATGACCTGCTGGGCAAAGTGGCCGAAAATGCTCATCTGACACGCGCGACTGCTGCCAACATTTTGCGGGGCATTCAGTCTGCTGTGTTCGATCAGTTCAGACAGAACCCCGAGCACTTCATTGCTGAGGCTTCAAGGCTAATCACCGAACAGAAAGCAGCAATGGTGATCGAGCGCCTTGCATATGATGAGGTCGAGGAACGATACGATGTGGATATCTTCACTGCCAACCAGACCGGCCAGGATTTCTCTCGCGCCACGGAGAAGCTGAAAAACCATGTCTACGATTACGCCATCACTGACTCGGATGTTGAACGTCGCTTTGTGAAAGAGTTGGATGTCAGTAGTGAAGTGGTGGTTTACGCCAAACTGCCGCGAGGTTTCCTGATCCCCACTCCCGTAGGTGATTACAATCCAGACTGGGCTATTTCTTTCCGTGCTGGCAGCGTAAAGCACATCTACTTTGTCGCGGAGACAAAGGGCAGCATGTCGTCCATGAAGCTGCGCGAGATAGAGAAGACCAAGATCGAGTGCGCCCGGAGGTTCTTCCATGAGATCAGTCAGCAAGTAACCGACGAGAAGGTAAAGTATGACGTGGTGACGGACTATGGCACGCTAATGGATGTTGTTAGCTCGATTACTTGATCTTTAATTATAGGGCTCTTTGCCTGCGGATTAGAATTGTTCCTATAGCTGCTCGATGGGATGCCAAGCTAGAGTTGATCCAGTGCGAAAGCGCATTATGTTTGGAGTGTCATTTGTTAGAGCCTTTGATTCCGTTAGCAGTCCACTGAGCCCATTGGCTCGTCTTTTGCTGCAAGCCGGTTGAGCCTTGTGATAAAGCCTCAGATCTATCACTTTGAAAACTGCTGGGTCCAGGAAGCCTGGGCCCAGCCAAGAGGAGCACTAGCTATTAATCGATAGAGGTTAGGCTGTGTCTATTTTTTGTGGAGTAAGGGGGGTGGGTTCTACCCCGTAACTGCGGACACTTGGACGACTTGGCCAACGAAATAGAGGGGTTGAGTCCTCCACGATGATTCGAGCTCTTAGAAGCATCGCTTGGGTCGTGTGAATCGCCCCTAGTTTCGTAGACACCTCCAGGCCTTATAATCGAGGCACCCAGGAGGTCCAATGAGCAACTCACGCTACACCGAAGAATTTAAAATTGAAGCCGTCAAACAGGTGGCTGACCGAG
>NZ_JACGWE010000116.1:0-1231 GCF_014077575.1 Pseudomonas sp. 5Ae-yellow
TTACATTGAGATGTTTTATAACCCAAGGCGCCGGCACGGCACGAGTGGTGACCTGTCACCGGTCGAGTACGAAAAGCGTCATTACCAGAGTCTGGCGAGTGTCTAGAATACTGGGGGCGATTCAAACCGCCTGTTCCGACCTAGCTTCAAATACAGCAAAGCTGAAGTGCTGCTATTGGATCTTTGTCAGCCAGGCGAGTTCATGGACGACCTCTTCGCACACTCCCGGCTTGTAGCCGCCAATAAGGAAATGAGCGTCATGGATGATACCGCGTTGGGAACGCGGGACGCTTTAGCTGGCAAGCGTGCCTAGCTCACCGGGCTAGTCAAGGTGCCGCCACCTTTTGAGCAAAAGCTACACAACCCGTCTTGACTAACTCTGGACCGTGAAATGTAACTGAGCATCTGCGTAAGGTCCGGGCTCGGCTATGCTCCGAGCAGGAAAATCTCTTCTGGAGCCAAGGGATGGACAACAAATTTGTATTTGCGCGGCTAGTCCTGATCGAGCAACAAAAGATCTCGATCAAGGCTCTGATTGCCGAGAACCGTGGTATAGCGTCTGAAGCCGTGATAGACCACTGGCTATAGTATGTCACCAGATTCGAGAGTGAGGCTTTGACCGCACTCAGCAAAATGCTGTGATTCTGTAAATGCCGGTATAGTAAGCCAGCACTGCTTTGGCTCGTGCTTCTGCATGAACAGCAGACTCGCGGGCGTTAGTTTAAACATCATTTAGTCAAGGGAATGAATTTTGTATGATCAAAAGAATGGACAAAATCGCCATAACCAATGTTAAGGGAATCGAAAGCTCTGTTTTTGATGTTCAGCTTATTCCAAACAAGCCGACACTCGTTGTAGCTCCCAACGGTTTCGGAAAAAGCTCCATTACCGCTGCTTTTGGCTCCCTGCGTTCGAAGAGGATGGAGCTGGATAAGGATGAACGCCACAAGGGGGCTGAAGACCTTCATCCATCTCTTAAAATCAGTTATACCATGCAGGATGGAAGCAAGATTGAAAAAGAAGCGAATCATATAAAAAATGAGCTAGCAGCGATATTTGGCGTTCATGTAATTAATAGCCAGTTGGTTTCAAAAGCAAAAAAAATCGGCGGTTGCAGGAGCTGAGTGCAACACGGTTATTGAATTGACGCAGGAGCATCATATTGCATAGCCAAGGCTTTCTGCATCACTTCGCTCATGACTTCGATAGGACATTTGAAATCGAAGCGCTT
>NZ_JACGWE010000063.1:0-10734 GCF_014077575.1 Pseudomonas sp. 5Ae-yellow
TCTATCAGTTCGTTGGGAATTGCGGGTAGGTCTCGCGGGGCTTCACGCCCCGGCTTCTTCTTGGTCGGCATACATGCGTCCTCTGCTGCAACATGTTATGCCCAAACACAAAATTTATGACACCCCCGCCAGCGGCTCAGAACTCTTTTTTGCACCCGGCATCCTTTTAAACAGACGCTGCTCCAACGTTTTGAACAACGACTCAACAAAAGGTTTGTCGTCACCACGATTTGCCCGTGCGTAATGAATTTCGATGCCCAGGTCACGCACGATCTCTAACGCAACGCCCCCCGCATTTTCTGAGGCATTGTCGAGCAATACCTGAGCGATGCCACACGGAGCCGGCCATTGGGAGTCGATTCCGAATCGAGCTTTGAAATCGTCATCTTTGGGAGAAAAGAAGAACTCAAACAACTTGAGCAAGGTGTACTCACTGGGTGCGCCAGGGGTGACAAAAATACCCACGGGATATCCCGTTCGGCTACAAACCATCGAATACAACGTAATTTGAGTGTACCTGTTGCCAAACTCATCAATGACATATTGGTCAATTGTTTTTGCATCTACCTGCATCAGCTGAAACGCATATTCAACATTAAATGCATTCACCGCCTGGCGAGACGCTAAGCGATAAGTTTTTGCATCTACTCGCCCGCACAGCACAAGCTCTCGCGGCAATTCGTGGATGATTCTGGAAACGGTCTTACTACTGATCCGTTGAGGCTTCCCGTTAACATCAAGGTGATCCCTCAATTTGTCATTAATCAGCAAAGTAATCGAGGTGATATTGATCTTGTCGTCCGTAGCATAGATCTGAAGAATCATCTCTTTTGCGAGAAGCTTCTGCTCAAGTTTGTTTGCCCATCCAGCCCCCCCACGGCTGCTGAAATCCGGTAACAGGGAATCAAAACCACCCCTGGCGTATTTCCTCTGGTAACTCTTGATCGTTTTTGCACTGGGTACTTTTTTACCGTGCTGCCTAGCTAAAGTTTCACTTAAGGTTTTTTGCTCTTCAATTCCAGCTTTGTAGTATCGATCTGATTCAAAAAGCTTGACGAGGTCGCTTCGAAAAACGGCCTCAGCATACTCTCTAGGGCGCCATGATTTTTGCGTGCGCTGGGGCGAGTGGCCTGGAATACGGATGGTTCCTGCGGCAAGCCCGTTGTAGAACTGCGAGTAATCGACAGTGCGCTCCACACCACCCTTACCCCGAAGCACAATGTCCTGAAGATCCGCATTCATAGACTTGATAACGAAAGTTGCCCCACTCATTTCGATAACTGCCGACTCACGGATGGGGCTAATCATATTTGACAAATTCCAATGCCGTTAGATCGCCGTGAGCCGGCTCTACGGAAAAATCCATCGAAGCGAGGTTGATCTTGTGCAGATCGGTTTTGAGAACGCCCTGTAGAAGAGCGGCAATCAGGTAATGGTTGGCAGGAGCCAAACAGCTCAGAACGTCATTTACATGGCCGCTCTTAACTGAAAGGGCGTCAACTGCCCCAGCCCATAGGGGTAGGACCTCTTTGCACTGACGTGCGAATTGATGCAGCAAAGCCACATTGCCAAGTAAGGTGCCCCCCAAACTTTCTTTACTGATAACGATAAATCGCATGCCCTTGCGCCGACAGAAATTTCCAACCGCATCAAATAGCTCCTGGTGAGCAGGAAGAAACCGCAGTGGCTTCACCTCGAAAACACACTTGACGTCGAAGATCACATCAATCAGGTCTGGAGTGTAGTAACGGCTATCTAGATGCTTGTTATCGGGCAGAGCGTGATAAACGTCCCCGCTAATAAGGTCAAACGTTTCCGATTGGGCATACAGCTGGCTACCACGCGGGTCAAGATCAAGAACCTTAGCCAGTGCCAACTCGTCTCGAGACTCCAGCCGAATCTCCAATCCGTTTTTGACGGATTTCATGACATACGCTTTTCGACCGCGATGAACTCGCCGGGCAACATGGCGGGTGGCTGTCGAGCTGAGGGCATCAAGCTTCATTTGGTACACTTCACTAAATTAAGGATCTGTATTTATAACGATCCTTTGGTAGCACGTCAACCATTTTGTGAGGAGTACCAAATGGTTTAATCTATCCGAAAAGGTCAGGAGCGCTAAACGTGGGACGGAAAGCAAGGCAGCACTGGTACAGCTTATATAAAACCATTAGCCCACGAATCGACGCCTATGAAGGCAATGCGAGCATTTATGATGTAATTCGCGAAGAAGCTAAAAACGTTGAATATGACGCTAAGGTTGTCAAACGCATGCTCGATGCAGGGGCGTTCCTAGACCGATTTGTGAGTCAACCGGTAACCTCAGACGACATCACCTGTGGATACGCCCATATCGAAATGCTCGAGCGTCTCAGCAAGCTGGATCTTTCTAAAGCCAGAGCGCAGCTAGAGGCTGTGCTATCCAATCAAATAACGCTAAAAAAACTTGCTGAAGACATCGCCCTTAGCTCCCAAGGGCCGGGCCAAGCTCAATTTTCAGCGAGGTCTAAAGCCCGACATCGGGTATCAGAGCATCGAGCGCTTTCCATAAAGCTCGCTATTCAGGCCGGCCCCCCTTTTTTTGGCAGTTCAACCGACGAAATGATTTTGGTGCATAAGTTCAGGTCGCTGGGCCAGTTCATTTTGCTGATCGATAATGACCAGCAGATGGCTGTGATTCCAAGACTTGGCGACTCCTCTTTGAACGAAGCTAAAGCGGCAGATCAGCTTTTGAAGCTTGCACAGTCGTACGAACGGAGCTTCAACCGTATCTGGTTGGTACTACCAGCTGACTCGCCGATGTTAATGGAGCTGGTAGCCCAAGCCAGCGAAATTGATGCTTTCGAGAACTGGTTATTTTTAGCGACCCCAAGCGAAGATGGATCGGAGCTTGTTCAGTATACGAATCGTCGCCGTTTCCTAGATAAACAAGTTCACGGTGACTCCGACGATGCATGGGAAGGAATATCTCTTGTCGATGGCCGACCGATGAGAGGCAATCTTGAGGCGAAAAAAAATTGACCAGTCGAGCGCGGTTAGTCTTCCGGTGATTTTGTAGAGTCTGCGTCGTAGCAATATCGCTACATAGCCGGAGATACATCATGCATAAACCTCAAAATACAGCTGTTCGCGCCATGTCCAAGACCACCAGTGGCAAGGCAACAGGTACCGGAAGCACAGGGAGTCATTCTGGCAAGGGGACAGCGAATAGTTTTCCAGGTGGGAACTGGCCAAGCAAAGTAACGGGTGGAAAATCAGGAGGAAACAGGGGCCAAGGTCCAAAAAATTAATTGGGTTTTGATGCAGCCTGCAAGGACGCAGGCATTCACAAGGAATGAACTGGAGACAGCCAATGAGTGAAGATAATGCTACTTCGCTTCCACCATACCCTAGGTTGGGAGAGTGCTATCGACTGCTGGCGAAAGCACTGGACACCAAAGCGAGCAACCGGCAGTTGGACCGATTGGCGAGGGAAGGGGATTTTGACTGGCAGTTGTTGGAGCTGCTACGAACCGAGCTTATCGAGTCGCCACTGCGTGCAAAAAGCACCGATGATTTCGCTGACTACGTCCTTGCTTCGGTAGGCGCGGTCCAGAACGATTACATAGCAATTATTAAAGGGATCGCTCTAGACGCCCTCAGCCGTCAGCAGAGCATGCCGGCGCTGATTGAGAAGCTGTTCGTGCCCCCAATCGCTTCATTTCTTTTGAATATGCACAAAGCGGTCTCAGGCCCCTCCCTAGTGTCCTTGCTCGACTCAGATAAGCACCCAGTCTCAACTGTTTTCTGTTGGCTGGAAGACGAATTGGGAATCGAGGATAACACCCTAGGGTATCGACTTTACGACGACTCTACAGGGGAAAATAAAAACGGTCGGGAGGCCTTGAACCGTTGGCGCCAGGGGCTTCAATTACCCGCGCTTCGAACCGTTCACTTGCTTCGTCAACGATTGTGCGGGGCTTTCCCACACAGGAAAAAATTGATTGGCGTTTTTACAGAGTGGATGATTGTAGCCAGAGCCCTCACTGTTTTCGATGATGCCGCCAAGCCCTATGCAGATTTGCGAAGCATAATTCTAACCGAGGTGTTGAGTGGTGTTCCGCCACAGGACATTGGGCATTTCCTTTCAAACCTCAATATCGACGCTGCTAAAGCCAAGCCTGAGTTGGTTGAGCGTGGCTTACTGTTGCAAGAGCGGCTGAAACGCACAACATCAAAGACCGTAGGTGACCAAGGAAGCTCACGATATGCACTAGATCAGTTCCACCATAAGGTCAAAATCCACGAGCCAGATAAGGTTAGCGTTTATTACTTGGAGTGGATGGAGGGCCGCTGGCATATTCTGGCCAACCAACTGGAGCAAGCATTGGTGCATTACGAGCGCGCAGCCGATTTGGCTCTATATCGCTCTGGCGAAACTCAAAAGGACATCCTTAGGGAAGCGCTTTTGCTCGCTGCACATCAGGGCAATCTTCCGCTGTACAAACGTTTCAAGCACCGAGCCTTGGTTATGGGATTCAGCTTTTTGCCGGGCTGGGATGATCAGGTTGCGACTAGACACGAACTGAAAGCAATTCGTGGAAATTTTGAATCCAGATTTCCGGCCAGAGGACGGTTTATAGATGGCGAGCCGCAATTTGATATCGTTCATGCATAGCTCAGCACAAAGGATAGGGATGTAGCTCTGAAACGATTTAAAAGAGAGGAATCTGGCGGCTAGCCAATCAGAAGCCCAACAGCAGTTGGCTGCCTTGCCCTATTTCGCCAGATTTCTTCAATATCGACGTTCACCAGAGCATCTCGCATTCTCGTATAGGCATTGTCTGAGAAGCGTGAAATTCGTGTTGTTCCAAACTCGAATACGTGTCGGCAGTTTCTGTCCTCATCGATCATTAGATGTGCTCTCAGGGCTTTTGCCTTGGGCTGAGTAAGGCCTACTTTTACCGCTAGATCAGAAGCGCCTAGATAAAACTTTTTCTGAAGATCCAGATCACGAACGGCCGCCGCATCACCAGGGTCGTCACCTCCGATGTAACGGACCGGAGCCCCTTCCTTTTTAGTGAAATGGACAACCAGGTTGACCCCCTCTCCATCAGTCCTGGTGCCCACCGTGGACAACCTGGGAAACACGTCGTGCATCTCCTGCCCTGCACGGACGGCTTTCTCGATACGATCTATATCCCGCTCAGATATTCCTACCTCATCAACAGCGATGGACTCCATAGCAAGGAGTGACCGAATACGAGCACGTGCCTCATCCCGTTGACGCCGGCCAGGCTCCAATAACTCAGCAACCAGGCTATATTCTCTATCGACTAGAAATTCAAAATCGCCTGGGGGCATGGACGAAACAGGAAGTACCCTTGGGGGAATATGGCTTACTAGGTCATCTTCAAGGGATCTTTTTAAATAGGCATCAAAGGCTGTAATCAGGGCTCTGGTATTGAGGTATAGGAGGTCCTCAGAAACTACCACGTACCAATGCTGTGCCGCGTCGCGCAAACTATCGACTGCTCGCATCACTCCAGCTTCCTCAGCGGTCAGTCCCTGATGAGCGAGACAAAGCCCCAGGCACTTTTCGAAGGAGATCGAGCGGCCTGTTAGCTTGTCAAAAACCTTGGCTTTGTTTTGCACCAAGACAGCTTTAAGCAGCATTTCGCAGGCATGCTGAAGATGGAGCAGGACAGTGGTAACGCGCCCATCTTCATCGAAACTGTTGAAGGACTGCATCCCAGTGCGCAGAGAGCTTATGGCCTTCGATTTTAGCGTCCGTGCATCTCGAACCAGCGTCATTACACATTCCTTTGATTTTAATTATGGGATAACCATTAAAACTGCAACTGCTCAGCATGCTGCTTGAGCCATTCACGGCATTCTGCGTACTCAGGCATGATGCGCTCCACGTGCTGCCAGAATTTTTGAGAGTGGTCATGGTGGATCAAATGGCATAGCTCGTGGATAACAACGTAATCGCACATGCGGTTGGGTGCCATGATGATTCGCCAGTTATATTGCAGCTCTTTTTTTGAGGTGCAGGAGCCCCAGCGGCTCTTGAATTCACGCACTGAAACCGTGGTGGGCTCGACCCCGATAATGGCCGAATAGCGCTTCGTCTTTTGCTCCAGGCGATTTAGAGCATTGCGCTTGTACCAGCGTATGAGCGCATTACGGATCAAATACGGGTTATCTAATCCGTCAGGTGTCTGGATATGCAAACGCCCGTGAACAAGCTTGGGGGGAGCGTAGGGGCCCTGTTCGACTTTAAGCCGGTAGTTACGTCCCAGATAGGGGATCGACTCCCCTGAGATGAACTGACGCTGATTAACAGGCATCGCTTCCCGCTGAGCGGCAACCTTCTGCAAGATCCAGGAGCGCTTGTTCTGGATCACTCGTTCCAGCTGCTCAACAGGGGTAGTCTTGGGCGCTACCACCGACACCATGGTGGACTCGACCTTTATCTGGGCGGTCTTGCGACGAGATGAGCGAATAACTTCAACGATGAACCGTCCGCCATCGATGTATTCTGCCCCGTTCAATTCCGACGACATCAGGCGAACCGGCTCCTTGCCAGATCCAAGAATCGCTCCTGCAACGCCTTCACTATATCGACGTTACCGAAAGGCTGATCCAGCACGGTGTGCTTGATCGCCTTCTTCATGCGCTTAATCTCATCATCTTTCTTGAACAGATCCACAATCTGGGTGGCGTCCTCGAACATTTCCACCAGCTCTCGGACAGTCAATTTGATCTGCTCATGCGTTTCTTCGTTGAGCACATCCTCTCCTGTGGCGCGAGCGACCTCAGCAACCAATATGCCGTAGAAAGCGTATTCGGTCTCAGACAGGCCGATATCCTGGGCTGCTTTCTGATGGCTATGCTCGATGTTATCTACCAATGCCATTAGTAAGCCTAACTGTTTATCCCAGTCGCCTTCTGACTTCTGGATAATGTCTCGCAAGCGCAAACTCAAGGACTTGTAGTACTCGGGATCCTGATCCAGATTGACGTTGATGTGATCTTTGATGGCGCTTTCAATTTCCGATGCCCGCGACTCGGGGGACTTGATCTCCTGAACGTGCTCTTTGAAGTTGGCCGCCATTAAATCGACTGGAGGGATCTTTGGATCAACCCCGGTACTGAAAATATGCTCATCGACCAATCGGCGTACCTTCTCACCGATTTCTGCACCAAGCGTCAGCTGCTGGTCATGATATTTCAGACGAGCGCTGTGATTGACCTTACCCCACAGTTTGAGATCAGCGGTGAAGGGCAGGGCTGCCTTGTCCGGCATCACCACGTTCATCTGTTTGGCAAAGCGCTTGAACGCCAGATCAAACTGCGCTCGTTTTTCTTCGTCCTTGAGTAGGAGAACAAGGTCGTCGACGTCCTTTGAGACGCTGGAGGTAAAAAACTGGGCCACGCGGGTATGCGTTGCACGCAATCGGGGGATTTCGTCCTTTAACTCATGAATGGTGCCTTCCACGTCGTCGGCGCTGAACAGATCCAATGCGTCGGTCAGGTACTGACTCAGACCATAGTAATCAACGATGAAGCCTGCCGATTTACCGGGGTAGGTACGGTTAACCCTGGCTATGGCCTGCATCAGTGTGTGGTCCTGTAGCTTGCGGTCGATATACATTACCTGGCAGATCGGCGCGTCAAATCCTGTGAGCAACATGTCTTTGACTATGAGGAACGCGGGCGACTGCGGCTTATCCTTAAATGACGATTTGAAGTCATCGATAGCATTCTTGTGCACCGTCTTATCGGCAAACTGCGCCAGGTACTGCGGATCGTTGTGGTTGCCGGAAATAATAACATGGGAGGGTGGGGCCTCCAGTTCATCCAAGGCTTTCTTGTAGACCGTGGCAGCATGTCGACTACCCACTACGATCATGGCCTTGAAGCCATCGGGTTGGATATGAGATCGATAATGCTCCAGCAAGTCCATACAGATGCGGCGAACCCTAGCAGGCGCTTCACGTACCGCTTTCTCGACACCGTACTTTCTTTTGATCTCGGCCCTGTCCTCGTCGCTGTACTCCTTAAAGTACGCGTCGAACAAGCTATCGAGTGATTCACCTGCTACGTCCACGCGAGCCTGCCGCCCCTGATATAGCAGCCGCACGGTGGCGCCGTCCTCTACCGCCTGGTTAATCTTGTACTCATCAATGTACCCGCCAAAGGCCTGGCTCATCTTCTGGGTTTTAAGCAGAGGTGTACCGGTGAAGCCGATTTTTGGGGCGTTGGGTAACGCCGCATCGATGGTCATGGCCAGATTGCCAAACTGAGTGCGATGCGCCTCGTCAGCCAGCACAATAATCTTGTCGCTGGGATTCAGATCAGTGAAGTCGCTTTCCTTTTCGGCATCCTGAAACTTCTGCACCATGGCGGTGACGATGTCGGACGCATCTTTTCTCAAAAGGTCTTTCAGTTCCGACACAGACCCTGCGTTGTAGATTGTTTCATTTTGGGCATCGCGAAAGGTAGTGGAGAGCTGAGTGTCCAGTTGTGTACGGTCGGTGATGAAAACCAGCTTGTATTGCTGAAGCTCAGCGTCGCGGCGCATCTTCACCGCCAGCATGACCATGGTCAGGGATTTACCGGACCCTTGGGTATGCCAGACAACCCCAGACTTCTCTTTTCGGTTCTTGCCCGCCTTCAGGCGCTCTATAACTTTGTTCACTGCTCTGTATTGCTGGTACCTGGCCACCTTCTTGATCAATCGACCGTCAACCGGTTCATACAGGATGAAATTCTGTATGAGGTCCAGGAAGGTGGCCGGTTTAAACATGCCGGCCAACAGCCGCTGCTGTGCGTTGATTTCAGCTTCTGGTTGCGGAACGTCGACATGGGGTAGCGAGCTCTTGGCCTCCACGACCTCATCAGTACCGTATGCCAGCTGTTTGGCTTCAACCAGATATTCAGCAGACGGCACATCCCTAGCAGTCTTGCCGTCAACTGCATCGAGGTCTGAGATCAGTTTATTCAGAAGCGTGCGGATATCCGCATCAGTGAACGGATACGCATCTTTCCAATCACCGTAATGCTGGGCCGTGGAGCTGATAGTTCCCACCCGGGCTTGGTCACGGCAGGTAGAGACCATTAGCTGGTTGTACCAGAACAAGCGTTGCGACCCTTCATCTGTTTCCGGCTGACGCAAGTTGGCATAACGGCGCAGCTGATCAATACCCTCTGCCATCGGGCTAGAGAGGTAAGGGGACTTACACTCGATAACGGCCAGCGGCAAGCCGTTCACGAAGCAAACGATATCAGGGATAGTGTTTTGGTTAGCGCCCTCTACCTTGAACTGGTTGGTGCAGAGAAACTCATTTTTGGCAGGATTATCGAAGTCGATGACCCTGACAGTCTGGCCTTTCCGACCCTTGCCCAGATCCTGTTCTACCGACATGTAGTTAACCAGCATCTGATAGATGGAGTGGTTGTATTCCATCAGCCCGGCATGCAGAGGGTGCGTGAACTCGCGCATCACCTTGCGGCAGTTTTCATCGCTGATCCATGGGTTTAGTCGCTTGATAGCCAATTCAAGACGATTAACCAACACCACATCGCGATAGTAGCCGCGCTCGCCCAGGGGTAAGCCATCCACGGGCAGGAGGGGGGCTAGTGAGATACCGGGAATGTAGCTCCATCCGAGCTTTCGCAGCTGCTCAATCGCGGGTTGTTCAACCTTTTCGATTTCATCCTGAAATGCCATAGGTATCGGGAAGCCTTACTCAGGCAACCGCTGGCTCCTTTTCGTTATCTTCTATTTTGACGCGGACTTTGCCAGTTAGGAGGTCTTGCATTAGGGCTTTTTTTAACGTGTTAAGAGCCAACTGCTTTTGATTTGCAAGTTTAAGCCTGGTGCTTACGGACTCTAAAGCTGTCGTGATCGCTACTTGTTCTTGAAGACAAGGTTTTGGTATCTGAAGCTCTTTGATAATACCAATTGTCAACTGCGGTTGTGCACTACCAAATGTTAGTAGCTTGATTTGCTCACCGAGCATTGGGGAATTCATTAAAATATTCAGAAATTGCTTATCCATGTCGCTAGATTTATTTCGAATGATTGCCATTCCAGAGTTTATCCGAATATTCTCATAAGGAACGGAAGCGTCGTAGTAAGATATATTACCAACAGTTCCTCTTGTAGTAATTACAATATCACCCCTGCTAAGTTTTCCTTTACGCAGTACCGCATCCTTTTCTTTAGTAATGAAAGAAAGTTCAGAAAAAGAAAATCCACTCTTAGTAACATTTTTCGCTGAAAGAAATAAACAATATTCTAATGTGTGAAAGTCTGTCTCCTTTGGATATTCTTTGCCTCGATCCCCGTCAAGAACACTAATCTCGAGGGATTCAAGCGCACCAACATCCCAACCAGCCGGTATCCACCCTACAGGCGAATCCTTGAACTCCGTATGCGGAACGCCGCCAAGCCCAATCCCTTTGGTCAACAACTCCTGCATCATGCCGGTTTTCAGGTCTTTCAGCTTGTCGATCTGAGCGCGTGTTGTTTCGATGACGTTATCGACGGATGACAGGATGGTGGCGATTTTTTGTTGTTCACTGAGGGGGGGGACTAGCAGCGAAATTGAATAAAGGGGGCGGTTGCAGGAGCTGAGTGCAACACGGTTATTGAATTGACGCAGGAGCATCATATTGCATAGCCAAGGCTTTCTGCATCACTTCGCTCATGACTTCGATAGGACATTTGAAATCGAAGCGCTT
>NZ_JACGWE010000027.1:0-40242 GCF_014077575.1 Pseudomonas sp. 5Ae-yellow
GCAACATTACAACTATGTTAGACCGCACAGCTCACTAAACTACTTGTCGCCAGTTGAGTACGCTCGAAGGGCGGCGTAACGTAAGGAATCTCATCGAACCAGTGGTGCTAATTCAGGGGAAAGGTCATCATCAGGATCAATTTTCCCGACAAGATTCATAGATGTGGTTCGCTCCCTTCGTGGCACGACGCCAAGCTTTTCGGAGATTGTCTTATGATCATAAAAGTCGTGAGGAAGGCGCGAGAAATACTCTGCCAGGTCATCGCGTGCAGTCTTTTTGGAAACGATTATATTCCGGCGCTCAAATAGGTTTGCTAATGTTGCGCTATCCACACGATACTGATTAAGTGCATCAAAGACGTTTTTATCTGACGCGTAATACATTGCTGGTCCGAAAGTTCTTTTTTTCAATTTCGCCACCCCATCCAACCTGGGTTGTATGAGTCAGTTACAGCCGTTACCGCGTCAAAGCTTACTTGGTTAAGCACAGCTTCTCTAATAGGATCGAAACCCCAAGCCTTTACATATCTCTCCTTGGCTATTTTGAAGTTCGCGACTATATCGGCATCGGCAGCGGGCGAGGTAACTCGAATCTGGACCGACTTCCCAGACTCCAACATCTGATACCTTGAAAGACTATCTAAAAAATATTCAAATTCCGTGTGTGAAGCGCCCGGACGGTTGTAATAGACGACGTACCCGGGGCCGACTTTCTCAGTACCTTTGTGCTGCACAATTAGATATGGACTCGTGAGCGCTTCAATCGTTGCTGGCTGCCCCCAAACATCGCCTTGGCGGCGACGTAGTACCAAGTCGGGGTAATAAAAAGTGTATTCGCCACTCATTTTTTTAAGAGCAGTCAACCGAATGATGTCATTGGCAATGGTGAAGAACCGATTTATGTCACGTGGGCCAAGATAGTGAAGATACACATCTTGCGGAATAGGAATAGAATCGAAACCGATTTTTTCGATGAGATCGTAAAATGGCTTGGCGTAACCATGATCGTGATTATGGACGAAAAGTAGGCCCCGGACTTCGTAGTTTTCACAATCTGTGACCGCAAATGTGGTGCGCCATGAATCCGAATCTCTTGCGCATTCAACCGCAATTGCTAGAGATTTGAATGCGTCGCGCAATTTGGTTTTGCCAATAGTTTCTTTCTTGTAAGCCTTGAGATCGGTATGCAGGTAAATCGTGCTACCTAAGTAAGGATCCTCATAGTAGAAAATGGCGTCGCCGGGATGATGTGTTTTCGGCTTGCCGTCTGCTCCCAGATGGGTAGGACAATGACAAGAAAAATTCTCGTTCCATTTTTCTTTCATCTGCCAGAAAAAACTGCTGAATATATCGCACGAAAGCTTCTCTGCGATCTCGCCAACGTTCACTGTTTCGGCCACAGCTCCTCCTAAGCATGTTCTTTCCCGGAAACGGGATTCTGAGGGCAGTGTAGCAGGGAGGACCTAATCACGTCAGGGGCAAATAGCTCATATCCGCAGGTTGAATTCCGGTATGAACTTGAACGTCTCAGGGGTCCGCTTTGGGCAAAAGCAGACGGAAGCTAGCACTTTCGAGATAGGCTGAATTAGTTCACAAGCCCAAACAGTCTATGAGCATCAGCTCTTCGTCTCATCGGGAGCATATTGAGGCGAGTTCTCTGCATCCACTGCGAGGAGGTGGTTAGTAAACGACTCCTTCGATTCACAACGCCACGTCGCCCACAGCTTTGCGCCTGAACTATCTGCTGAGCCCATATCAAGCTCAAGAGCGAGCCAGTTGCGTGCAGCCATGACGTATCGGTTGGAGCCAGGAAATAACATCATTTTTGAGCTCAAGTTCACGTCAATCTCCTGCTCGCTCTTCGCTACGGTATTGAGTACGTGGAAGAAAAGGCGCTCCGGTACAGACACGAGAGATGGATGTACGATCGCAGTGGAGGTGAGCTGCTGAATTTGTGCCCAGTTCTCTTTAGGCCCTACATCCTTTCGGAAGGTAACTCCCCAGGCGGCGACATGCACGTCACCAGACACTATCGTAACTCGCAGCTCGTTTTTCCTGGCGGTATTGATCAGAGTATCAATAAGCCTCTTACGCTCTCCCTCATGATCGTTGTGGGTCCAGTGGTCTTTTAAATCATCTGCACTACTGTCCAGTACGTGGTCTGAGCCAAAACTGTCCAAAAATGCCTCGGCGAGTGAAAGCTTGGGGTGGACCACAGGGACGGAGGACATAAACAATAGATGCTGGCATCCCGCCCCCGGGTGCTTACGGTCATTCCTTTCGACCGCACCAAGATACGCTTTTAGCGAGTCCCAAGTATGAGGGCCCATTACTTGCTCGTGGGAGCGCTCCGTTCGCAGATCTGCCACAACCAACCGTACTGGCCCCACTGCATGGGCGAAGGTAAAACCTGGCTGCTTATCGAGCAACGGTAACGCCAGCTTATCTGAGCCTAGCACTTCAGACCAAACGATAGGTTCGTATAGGGGAGTATCGGTTTTGGCACTCACGTCGCTGCGAGTTTTAAGCTCGGGGAGACGGCCTGCATCATGCTGCATCTGGAATACCCAAAAAGCGCGACGGGCGTGATAGAACAAGGTCTTAAATAATGGGCTTTGCTGCATCTCCGCGCTATACGAGCCCCATCCATCGAAGATGTCATGATCATCCCACATCATTACTGTCGGCATGCGTGCCATGGAATCGGAGGCATCACGTGACTTTTTCTTCGCGCCCCACGGACTACGTTCCTTGGGTAGCCAGCGAGAGCTATAGAGTTTGATGTAGTAGGACTCGATCTCTTGCTTCAACTTCTTGTTTACGGGATAACGTAATTGTTCAGACCGCGGCAGGCCAATCCATTTTTTTAGCTGCTTGATATCTTCCCAAATCGAATCAAAATAAATTTGATCACCGCCCATCAATAAGAGATGAAACCGCTGAAGCTCTTTGTCATGCGTGCGGTGCTCGTGCCAAAGCTGCTCTTTGTCTAGTTGATAGCTTTCAGGGCGAACGGCTTTGTCATGATTGCAAAGAAGATCACCCCAGACCTCGTTCTCAGATTTAACAAGCTTTCGGATACCGCTTGGATCAGAAAAACCATTGCACGAGACGTAGGCCATACGCGGAGCGTAGCCTTTGCCCGGCACGGTGAAGTGCCACCGCTCTTCAACGCCATCGATGGTGTATTCGACTTTTCGCTCTTCGTTGGTCTGCTTGCAGGAAAGGTCATACCGAAGGTAAACGATGCCATCGTGCTCCAAGAGCACGATCGGCGCTTGAACGCTTTTTCCATTGAGCTTGAGATCAGGCTGGGCTGCCTGTTTTTTGATGCCGATCAGCGCACTTACTTTCCAACTGGCTGTTTCTGATACACCGCGAAATGACAGAACTGGTCCCAGCAATAAAGTAGTCATAATCCCTTCCCTGTTGGTATTGATTTGGTTATGCAGAACGTTCCTGCTCTTGCGCAATAGCCATTACTATTCTTGCTCGAGCCAATGCCCTCTCTGCCAAATATTGGCTTTCTCCAGATTGCTCTGACCAGTTCCAGAATCGCTGTACTGCCAGCCTCGTCTGATCTGGGTCACGACAATTTGCTAAGAAGACATATTGCATTTTTTGAACGTTATCTGCGACGTACACACCGAAGGGACTGCTGATGACAGTTGCATCGGGAAATCCCAGCAGGTTTGTTGCTTGGGTCTCTGTTACGGTACGGTGACAGGCGACAAAGTGGATGGGGCCGCCTGCACTATCGAGTTCGGTCATATCCATATGGTCTCGGAGATGCGGACGGCCCATAGGCTCGCGGGCGGCAGGTACGCTGAATGCGGCTGGAACTGCATGAGCCTTTGCTAAGATTGTCTTGCCGGCAATCTGAATGAGCAACGACTCACTTTTTGTATCGGGTTCGTTGCGTCCGAGGAGTGCAGAGTAGACCTCGCCCTCCATTGCAACAATGCGTCCAGCAAAATCAAGGCGGCTCCATTCGAGAGCTGCGCCCATATCGAATCTTCCACCTTTGGCCGCTTCACCGCCTCGACGAGTCTGAGTCAGGACTGCATCAAACAAGGCTTTAGAAACCTCTGTGTGGAGCGCGGCAATGTCTTTCACTAATCCGCCCCGAAACCCAGAAGCGGTATCTTTGAACTTTGCAAACCGGCGGTTGCGCGATTCCTGCGCAGGGTCGTCGCTGGTAGCACATGAAGGCAGCTCTATCAGCCTCACCTTACCCGGAGACACCTTAAGCGCCTCAGCATACTCAGCATGACAAATACCAACATCCTCCCCGGTTTTAGCCCAGCCCGCGTTGCCGTTGTACAGCACAATCAGGATGTCGCAATCACGAACCTGCTTTAGACATACATCCCAGCTGTCCTCTGAATGGTCCAGAGCCTCCGCATCCTCGTTAATCCAGACCTTAAATGGTTTGAGATCAAATAGACGCTGAGCTTCAATTTCCTTTTTAAGCGAACGTCTTATTTCAGAGAGAGTCTTCTCTTCCTTTGATGAAAAGAGGTCGTTACAGCGACTGGATAGCATTACCCGTATTCTTGAACTTGTAGCCATGAGGTTCTCTGAGCTCCTTGAGATAGGCGTGGTAATCTTGACGAGCCCTGGAAACATCGAGCCTAGCTCGCCTGACTTTTCAAAGGCTGCGCTCTGAAGGATATGGAAGCCGCGCACCTAATCGTCGGTAGCGTATATTTTATCTTGCGACATCTCTCTAAACCGGTCGATTACTATGTTGAGACGCTTGTGCAGGTCAACGTCACCCTCTGGGTGGGTTCGGCCAGTGTAGCCACCCGGCAAACTCATCGCATAGCATACGTATCACTGGTTTTCTACTTTAACTGCAATGCTCGCTTCCATTCGGGCGCCTGCCACTCCCAAACATAAATTTCCTCAAACGTCTTCGGTAGCAACATGCGACCAATCTCGATGCTCGCCGATAACGGTGTCGCGGGATATAGGTGCACCACACGAGCACCCGCACCTGTGAGTCGCAGAAGGAAGGAATCGAATTCACGGCGAAAATTCAGTAGGTGTGTTTCTTTGCGTATAATGCCGCGGTTAGGCAGTTCAGCGCGGAACTCGACGAACTCATGGCCGACTGGAAATGCGACAATCCCCGAAATACTGACAACCACTGACACCTCGCGCGGTAGCGCTTTTGGCACGTCATAGTTGTAGCTGGGCTCAGGGCAGGTCTCGCACTTGTCCCATAGCCAGCCGTCGTTGGGCAGGTCCAGCACGTTAGCACGGGTCTTGTCCCCAATCAGAGCGCCAAGCTTCATCAGCATCGGTATCGGCGCAAATCCCGCAATAGTTAAGTGAGCGTCCCCGTTACGGGCGACGAGCGCCGGCTGAATACGTCGGACGTATTGATCGGTCAGCGCTTTCTCTGCAAGAGGCCAGAAGTCAGGGTCGTTGTCTTGGAAATCGAAGTCGCTGCGATTGATGTGTATGTGGCTGCCCTGAGGAAACAGCTTAAAGTCGCTGTTCTCCAGTAACGCAAAGTGAATCTGCTCGACGTCGATGTTGGTTACGTGCGGGCCAATGGGGAACGTCATCAGCAACGGCAAACTCTCCACCACACCGGTGGCTGAGTAGATACGTTCGATGCGAGCTTCATGTTCGCGTTTCATGGCTTGTAACTGCGGCGTGGTGAATTTGTTGTTTCTTCCATGCCGGTCTATACGAGTGTGGCACTCATAGCACGCTAGCATCAGGTTGTTGACGTCCTTGGCTAAGCGCTCCGACTCGCCCTTGACGCCCCGTGGGCCTCCAGGACTATCAGCTATGATGTGCGCGTGTTCGCCCGTGAAGACCCTTTCCTTGGTCAAGAAGTCGCGCCCCACCGCCTTGCAGCAGCCCCTGAATTCGCAGCGACCGGCAGCCGCCACCCAAAGGTCTCGGCGCACATCGACCGGAATCCGAGCGCGGTCCTGGGTTCGAGTTCCGTTCGTCTTAGCAGACGCTTTTACCCTCGCGTTAGCGGTTGGCATTGTTTTGTTCGCTACCAATCTTCTTCTTCTCCAGCTTCAACTCTCTAAACGTGCCTCGGCGGCTCAGTGTCCAAATACGGATGCTGCGTGTGCCGATGATGGGAAAAAACAGGCGATCGCCTTCAAACGTATCACCGGACACGGCCTGTTCCCAGTCACGTCGGTCAATACTGCTTGGCGTTGGGTCGTGCTCGGGGTGTGTGTGCCATAGTCCGAGGTATGCCGATGTGTGCCCCTGCTCTAGCCAACGCTGGCGAGCAATGTGCTCGTGTGTGGACGACCTAAAGAAGCTGAACCTGCGGCGGCGGTCACTGCTCTGCGGCGTGGTCACCTCGTCGACGACCACGTCGTGTGAGTCCAGCAGGTGGCGCCCTAGCAGAACTCCGCCTGCCTCGCAGTGCCTCCAGCGTCGCTGCGCGAACGCTTGCATCTGCAGTAAAGCGTGCTCGACGATGATGAGTCGCCGGGTAGGCGTGACGCGGTAAACCAGCCTCATGCCGACACTTCTGACACACGACAGTGGCGGCAAGCGCGACCGAACACCTGTCGGGTCGCATCCTCAGATAGAGTTGTGCGTGCGGCTTGAAACCAAGGTGTTGTGCGGAGTCCATGCTGGGCAGCTGCCCGGCCCTCTCCTACCCAGAAGCGATACGAAGGATCTCGGTCTTGATAGCCAGCAGCTACCGCAGTAATGGCCGAAAGGATGTGTTCAGTTGCCAACAATCCTGTGCGCCTTGCCTGGATCGGGCCGAAAGGAACGAAAGCACCGGCACAGCCAGTGAGATTGCGTGTGACGGCTTGGCTCGGTTCCAGAAAGGATGTGCTAGACAATAGGGAAGGCATCCCCTCATCGTCACGATAGGTACAGTCTAGGCAGCCTTCACCTTTAGCCCACACCAATACCGAGTGCCCTCCTAAATCCATGGCCTCCAGCCAAGTAAAGACGATAGGCAGGTCAAAACGCTTGTCCTTGAGCACCCGCGAAACTGATCGCTCGATTGACGGTGCGCCGAACGCGATAACGATGCCGTCATATTTGCCGAGATTCGCAGTTTTAAGCCAGTTTTGTGCTGTAGTACTGACCGGAATGATATTTAGTCCCGGGTAACGCCGCTCCAACGTCATCTGCAGGCCAACTGGCTTGCTAATATCAATGTATAGAGGCTCAAGAAGGTGCCGAAAGACGTTGTCTTCTGAATACTCGTCGTGGTCTACCACCGTGATCTTGCCCACGCCCGCAGCCGCAAGGGTATCGACTACGACACAGCCAATGGCTCCTGCACCCAACACCACCACGTGCTTATCGAGAAGGTCCAGAGACGCTCCACCTCGCTCGCGCATATAGAGGGAAGTATGTCGACGCATGGTTAATGGTGTGATTAGTGATTTCTCGTCAACTATTCCGCGGTGCGCTCCGAAGGTAACACCTACCAATGATCGACCACCGGCTTGGCGAGGGACAGAAACCAGCAGTGCTAAACGCTTGGGTGCGTTCTTAGACGGACCGAAGAGCTCACCCCATAGCTTTAATTGGCTGGGCGACAAGCGCTGATGAACATCTTCGATAAAACCGGTCGTCAGTATGTCAGGCAACGTGGGCGGCAATGCTAGCGAGTCGACGTGAATGTACAAGGCCCTTTGCCCCGCGAGCTTTTTGCTACGCACTTCCCACGGCAACTCAGCGTCTCGCTCCACGAAGTACCACTTCGGTTTGCCAAGTTTCGAATCTACGAAACCCTTGACCATGCGCGAGGCGCCGTCGACCTCAAAGTAAGCGCGGGATCGTAGTGAACCCGGCAGGTGCAGCCAATAGCCCTCCAGCTCGTTAAAGAACTGAGCGTGGCCAGTACCTGCGTCGGCTGACGAGTTTTCGAGTAGGTAATATGCCTTGAGCACTGTGTACGCCACAATGTCAGCGCGACGGTTAGGATCGAGCGACAGACCCTGGCCGTCGTCGATGCAAACTATACCGTTATAGCTAACATGTCCGAGCGGCTCTTTCGGGGGCAGAGTCCAAACCTTCGGCAGACGCAACTGCTCCTCATCACAATCGACGTACACCGGCCAAGAGCGAGTTGCTCCGGTGAGCTCAACGCCCAAGCAATTCGGTGCTGAGTTGTCTAGGCGAATAACCTTGATGCCATGCACGCCGCAAATAGCCTTGATGGCCTCATGCGCGTCATCTACCTTCGAGGGGACAGCCGCCTCGATGGAGGACTCCGTCATGCAGAGTTCCCGGTGCTGATTACCGCAGGAGAGACCGCCTTAGCTGTCTCCGACTTCTCAGGAACCTTGAAGTCGTCGCCGAACTGTTTTTTCAAATGTTTGCAGGCATCTTCAGGAAGGTCTTCGTCATACGCTTTTTGCAGCGCATCGCGTAGTGCCTCGAGCTTCTCTTCGAAGTTCTTCATCTGCGTGGCAGTTCGCATTGCCATCAGGTCGGAATACGGTGCCACCGGCAGGAAGATCTTCAAACGCGGGTGTAGGCCATCGTCGTCACGGTATTCGTCGGTAAACTGGCCAAGCATCGTATTGACCCAATCAAGCATTGCCAGCAAGTCGACCGGCTTTCCGGATATGGCAAAGTTGGGCTTGAACCATTGAAGTGCAGCCACTGTGAGAGCGATGCTCAAAGGTGCGCCGGAACCCTGGAACTGGAAATTCCGCCAGCGTTTAAGGTATCGGATGCAACGGCGGTACTGCGCCAGCTTGCTTGAGTCATCAAATGCACTGCAGACTCGTTTGGTCAGCTCCTTCGGGTCGGAGACCTCCCAAATGCGATGCTCTTCGGCCGAGTTCTCCTTGCCTTTCGCAAGGTAGAGCTTACCGTCATCACCCTTGGTGTAGACGACCAAGTCAACGTGGTATGCAATCTCACCATCGCTCATATAGTTGACGGTTACGCACGGCCTACGGATGACTACGGTGCGAAAGTTCGAATTTGCAGCGTCCCGGACCTTCTTCTTAAGTTCCAATGGGTCGGAGTATTCATCCTTATCACAGTCGAAAATTAGGCCGACGTCAATGTCAAAGTTACCATCCAGCGGCACTACACCCGTGTGCATGGAGTAACTGCCCTGATTGAATTGGGCGAATGGCGGCACGTCGTCGCCGAGCTTATCTCTCAGCGCAGTCACGATGGTATTGCGCTTCTCACGGAGCGTCGCCTTTTCATCATCCTCCTCGAAACGGATGGCGCTATGAAAATCTTCAAATGATTTTTGCACTGACGGCATGCGCGGCTCCTCAATTTAGATAGCTTGTTGGTGCGTTGCATAAGTGCTTATGCGGTTTACATATAAGGTATAAGGCTACGACTATCTGCACGATAAATCAATATATAGTAAAAACGTAAACAAAAAACACTACATGATGTGAGTCTTAACTAAGGTTGGGAGTGCATATCCGAGCTGCTCATGATCGGTGAAATACGGATATTTAACAGCAATCGTAGTTTCGCCAACATGGGACGACAGAAATTTCTGTCGAGTAGTAGGAGTCTCTTGAAGGCTACGAGAGATTGTTAGCCATGGCTGAAGAACTGCCGCTTTTGGCCGATACCGGCCGGTGGTGAAGGACAGCTATCAGCCAAAATCTACTGCTCGGTTATGAGTATCAAAGGCGCAGCGTGCCATCGACATTTACTAATGCTTGCAGGATGCCTGTGCGCCCCACCTGAGGCAGTACTCAGATAAGTTGCTCACGCATTATTCACCAAAACCTAGTGGGCGCGATTTGGGCACGATCTGGGCACTGACGATTTTAAAGGGTTTGCTCGTAATTTGAGCTAGATGTCATGGGATTCATCAGCTGTCTGACTCGAAATTGAGTGCTAGCTGATTGGGGCAGGTATCGGCTTGTGAATTTGTCGATTTAGAGGATATGTAAGCTGCTGATTTATAAAGAGATGGTGCACCCGACTGGATTCGAACCAGTGACCCCCGCCTTCGGAGGGCGGTACTCTATCCAGCTGAGCTACGGGTGCATATAGGTAATACTAGGTCATTTTGACCTTTAGCCGCACCGTGGCACAAGAGGGTGAGTATTGCCTTCGGAGGGCGGTACTCTATCCAGCTGAGCTACGGGTGCGTGGCGGTGAAGTTCGGTGGTCTCGACGGCTGTCGTGTCCGAGTTTCAGCGCCGCAATGATACTCACTGAACTCCCTTGCGTCCATGTTTGTGCGCGGATTCGCCGCGCTGTTTAGCATGCGTTGTGGGTATTGGCTATTTTGTCGCCTGCCAGTTTCCCGGTATACTCGCGCTCATTGTCCGGGCAAAGTACTTGGGCACGACTCTTATAGCTATGATGAGGATGCATAAGGTGATGACTTTGAGAAAAATTCTGCTGGCCTCGGCGGCCATGCTGGTAGTAGTTGCCGGTAATGCCTTTGCTGCAACGGCCAACGAAGAGGCCATCGCCGATCGTCTGAAGCCCTTTGGCTCGGTCTGCCTGGTTGGTGATCCCTGCGCGGAAGAAGTGGCTGGCGGTGGCGCGGCTGCTGGCGGTGGTCCACGTACAGGTGAAGAGCTTTATGGCAAATACTGCACGGCCTGCCATAGCAGCGGCGTACTGGGTGCTCCCAAGACTGGAGACAGCGCGGCCTGGCAGGCGCGTCTGGATTCGCACGGCGGCGATATGGGCCTGCTGGTTCAGTCGGCGGTTAATGGCTTGAACTCCATGCCGCCTAAAGGCACCTGTGCTGATTGCTCGGATGAAGAGATCCTGAACGCGATCCAGCATATGTCCGGCCTCTGATTTCAGTAGCCGAATAAAAACGCCCCGCAGATGCGGGGCGTTTTTCGTTGTGCTGTTGCTCAGCGGTTGAGCAGGCCGCGCAGGTTGGACAGGGCGGCTTTGCCACGTGCCTGCTTTTCCTCGGCGGGGGCCTCTTCTGTGCCTTCCCATTCAAGATCTTCTGAGGGTATTTCTTCGAGAAAGCGGCTTGGCAGGCAGTCGAAGACTTCACCGAATTGACGGCGTTTGGCGGCAAAGGTAAAGGTCAGGGTTTTACGCGCTCGGGTAATGCCAACATAAGCCAGCCGGCGCTCCTCTTCTACGCTGTCGGCCTCGATGCTGGAGCGGTGCGGAAGGATTTCTTCTTCCATGCCGGTGATAAATACGTGTGGATACTCAAGCCCTTTGGAGGCGTGCAGGGTCATCAGCTGCACGCGGTCGTTGTCCTCTTCCTCTTCCTGACGTTCGAGCATGTCACGCAACACCAGTTTGGCGATGGCGTCCTCGATGGTGGTTTCGCCGCTCTCGTCCTTCTCCACGATGCTTTTCAGCGCGTCGAGCAAAAACCAGACGTTGCCCATGCGCTTGGCGGCGATCTCGTCGCTTGAGCAGTTCTGGCGAATCCAATTTTCGTAATCCAGGTCCAATACCATCTGGCGTATGGCTTCGATCGGGTCTTCCTTGCTGCACTTCATGCGCACGCCATCCATCCAGTGGATAAAGCGCTGCAGCTTTTCTGCATAGCGGTTATCCAGGCGTTCGCTCAGGCCGGTTTCGGTGCAGGCTTGATACATGCTGACCTGCCGCTCGTTGGCGTAGGTCCCGAGCTTTTCCAGCGTAGCCGGGCCTATTTCGCGGCGCGGTACGTTGATTACCCGCAGCAGCGCATTATCGTCATCCTGGTTCACCAGCAGGCGAAAGTAGGACATCAGATCCTTCACTTCCTGTCGGGCGAAGAAGCTGGTGCCGCCGGACAGGTGGTAGGGCACCTGGTGATGCTGCAGTTTGAGTTCGATCAGGCGCGCCTGATGGTTGCCGCGATACAGGATGGCAAAGTCACGCCAGGCACGCTTGTGCTGCAAGTGCTGGTTTTGAATCTCGACCGCCACTCGCTCGGCTTCCGCTTCCTCGTTGCGGCAGCGGATGACGCGCAGTGGCTCACCATAGCCCAGCTCGCTCCATAGCTGCTTCTCGAACACGTGCGGGTTGTTGGCAATCAGGGTATTGGCTGCGCGCAGAATACGGCTGGTAGAGCGGTAGTTTTGCTCCAGCATCACAACCTTGAGAATCGGAAAGTCGTCTTTCAACTGCGCGAGGTTTTCCGGTCTGGCGCCCCGCCAGGCATAGATTGACTGGTCGTCATCGCCTACCACGGTAAAGCGCGCCTCGGTGCCAACCAGCATCTTGACCAGCAGATACTGGCTGGCGTTGGTGTCCTGATACTCGTCAACCAGCATGTAGCGGATACGGAACTGCCATTTTTCCAGAATGTCGGGATTGTCTCGAAACAGCACCACTGGAATCAGGATCAGGTCGTCAAAGTCGACGGCGTTATACGCCTTGAGGGTGCGCTGATAATGCATATAAACGCTGGCGGCAGTCTGATCCTGAGGGGTCTTGGCTAGCGCTAGTGCTTCATCGGGCAGGATGAGATCGTTTTTCCAAGAGGAAATTTTGTTCTGAATGCCATCAATACCGTCGTCTGCCCCGTAGTCGCGATGCATAAGATCGGTAATCAGGGCCAGGGCATCCTGTTGATCGAAGATTGAGAAGCCCGGCTTATACCCGAGGCGCTTGTGCTCCTTACGGATGATGTTCAGGCCCAGATTATGGAAAGTAGAGACGGTCAGGCCGCGAGCATCGGGGCCCTTGATCAACTGGCCGACTCTGGCCTTCATCTCGCGCGCGGCCTTGTTGGTAAAGGTGACGGCGATAATATGTTGCGCGCGAATGCCGCACTCTTTGACCAGGTAGGCAATCTTGCGCGTGATCACACTGGTTTTGCCGCTACCCGCGCCAGCCAGCACCAGCAGTGGACCGCTGATGTACTCGACAGCTTCCTGTTGACGGGGGTTTAGACTTGCCACTGGTCGAGTTCTCCTGCTCTGGGGGTGGGCAATAGTAGCAGTTTTTGCTCAACTGCCTCGGTAATAGCCAAACGCTAGACTTGGTTAATCGGTTTAATTTCGCTATAAGTGGCATTACAAAAGCGTTGTATATGCTTAAATTTAAAAGAAACTTGTCATTTGGGGTGTTCTGAATTGGTTATGTAAAGGCGCGAAAAGTCGTCATGCATAAGTAAGACCCTAAATAAATCATATAGATAGCAGTGGTTTGGGGTGGTGCTGACGCTGGGAGTCGGTGCTGATTGACTCAGGTTTTCCTGATCCTTGGGGGATCGCTAGTTGAACGCTGAAAGTCCAACGCAGCGAATTGTGCTACTGGATACTGACCATGGGGCCTTTGTGCAGCTGTGTCGGCGGCTCTCTGCTGTCAAAAACAGCGGGTTCCAGTTGGAACGTCAGGAAAGCTGGCACGATCTGCAAATACAGATCGATCGCGGCGAGGTGCAGGCTGTGCTCGCCCGCGCGGAGAATCTGACGTTATTGGCGAACTGCGGTGTGCCTGTTATCCATTTGTCTGCCGAGCCCGCTTTCAGCTACACCACCACCAGTGATCAGTACGATGTGCTGTGGGATCAGTCCAGTAGCAGTGAAATTATCCGCTGTTTTCAGTATGCGATTGAGCTGCATAAATTGCGCTCCGCTCTGGATCATGCCGCCAGTTTTGATGCTCTGACCGGCGCCTGCAATCGTCAGATGTTCCAAGATCGTCTCAAGCAGGGGATGCGGCGAGCGCTGCGAACCAATCAACCGTTGGCCGTTCTCTGCATCGACCTCGACAACTTCCGCCACGTTAACGATACCCTGGGCCATAACGCTGGCGACGACATTATGCGCGAGGTGTTTACTCGTCTGCGCGGTGTGTTGCGCAATACCGATACCATTGGCCGCGTGGGGAGTGATGAGTTTGCATTGGTGGTGGAAGAGTACGAGACCGCCAGCAATCTCCTGCATATCGCGCAGAAAATCATCAATACCATGGCCGAGCCCTTTACGGTGAACCGCGAGGGTTTGTTGTTGGGCTGTAGTGTGGGAATAGCAACCTATCCCGAGGCGGGCCAGACGCTGGATACCTTGTTGCTGCATGCCAATCTGGCGATGCTGCAGGCGAAGGGCCAGCGCGGGTGCAATTTCCACTTCTATGACGAGCGCATCAACCTGCAGGCCAATAGCCTGATTGAGTTTGAATCGAGCTTGCGGCAGGCCTTGAGGCGCGGTGAGTTTGAGCTGCATTATCAGCCGCGAGTGGAGTTGAGCTCTGGCAATATCGTGGGATTGGAAGGCTTGATTCGTTGGCGGCATCCTGAGCGTGGCTTGCTGGGACCGAATGAGTTTATCCCGCTGGCAGAGGAAACCGGACTTATTGTGCCCATGGGTTACTGGGTCATTGCTCGCGCCTGTCACGACCTGGCGCGACTGCAAAAGATGGGCACGCCGCCGGTTCATGTTGCCGTAAACATGTCTTTTCGTCAGTTTCAGGACAGTCGTTTGCTGTCGACCGTGGAGCGTTTGCTTGAGCGCACGGGCATAGATCCGCATTGGCTTGAGTTTGAGCTAACGGAGACCGCCGTTATGCAGCAGCCCGAGCAGGTGCTGATGACGATGGATGGCATGAACGGTCTGGGTGTGCGCTTTTCTCTGGATGACTTTGGTACCGGCTTCTCGTCTTTCGTCCATTTGCACAGCCTGCCCATCAGCCTGTTAAAAATCGATCGCAGCTTTGTTAAAGGCATTGCTGAGCGAACCGCAGACCGGCAACTGGTCGGTGCCATGATTGATATGGGCCACAGCCTGGGGCTGGAAGTGGTTGCCGAAGGGGTAGAGCATCGCGATCAGCTGGAAGTTTTACGCAGTCTGGGCTGTGAGCAGGTACAGGGCTTTTTTATTAGCCCGGCATTGGCCTTCGATGAGCTTTGCTACTTTATGGATGCCTATAGCATGGGGCGTGATGAAGCGCTGAAGGCTGGCGAAAAGGTGACACCGTTTTTCAGCTGATGGCGGCTTGGTCCCTGTAAGCTAATGGCGAGGCGACTATCGACTTTGCTGGCGCCAAAGGTTACAAAATCGACGCCGCCCCACTGCGATTCACTATAGTGCATCACCTGGATCCTGCCAGTTCTATTCAGTTGATTTTCTTCCTCGCTGTATTTCAGGTCCTGCTGACTACTAGGTCTGCTGCCGATCGAGCTGCCGGTACTGCAGCGCCTCCGCCAGATGCGCCCGTGCGATCTGCTCGCTGCCGGCCAGATCAGCAATGGTGCGGGCTACCTTCAGTGTGCGGTGGCTGGCACGGCGTGATAGCCCCAAGCGCACGATGGCCTGCTCAAGCCAGTTGGCATCCGCCTCGGCGAGCGCACAGAAGTTGCGCAGCCCCTCAATCCCCAGGTGCGCGTTAAGCCCTTGCTGGCGGACCGCCTGGCACTGCCGCGCGGTTCTGACTTGCGCCGCTGCTGTGGCGGTGCTGGGCTCACTCAGGCGGTGTTCAGTGCTGAGTGAGAATGGCTCATTATGCATGGCCAGATGCAGGTCGATGCGATCAAGCAAAGGCCCGGACAATTTGCCGCGATAGCGCTGGACTTGCTCGGGCGTGCAGCGGCAGCGTCCACTAGGGTCGCCCTGAAAGCCACAGGGGCAGGGGTTCATTGCGGCAATCAATTGAAAGCGTGCGGGAAAGGTGAGCTGCTCGCGGGCGCGTGCGATGTGGATACAGCCGGATTCCATCGGTTCGCGCAGCATCTCCAGTACCTTGCGATCAAACTCCGGCAGCTCATCAAGAAAGAGCACACCGTTATGCGCCTGGCTAATCTCGCCCGGACGCGGCTGACTGCCGCCGCCCACCAGTGCTGCCGCCGACGCACCATGGTGAGGCGCTCGAAAAGGGCGGCCCGGCCAGCAGGTTAAAGGTGTGCGATCACATACCGATTGGATGGCCGCGACCTCCAGCGCTTCCTGCTCCTGCAGGGGCGGTAGTATGCCCGGTAGCCGGCTGGCGAGTAGTGTCTTGCCGGTGCCGGGAGGTCCAAACAGCAGGAGGTTGTGCCCACCGCTGGCGGCGACTATTAGCGCGCGCTTGGCTTGTTGCTGACCCTGCACCTCGGCCAGCTCGGCAACCTTGGCCGCTGGCGTTGCGGGCGCTGCGCTAAGCGGCGGTAATTCACGTTCATTGCGCAGGTGCTCGCACAGGGCCAGCAAGTGATCTGCGGCAATCAGCTCAACCCCTTTCACCAGGGCGGCCTCAGCCGCGTTGGCGCGCGGCAAGATCAAGGTTCTGCCTGCGTCGCGGCAGGCCAATGCAACCGGCAGTACGCCCTGCACCGGGCGCAGCTCGCCGGACAGCGCCAGCTCGCCAATACATTCGCAATCGGTCAGGCGGTCTGCCGGTATCTGCCCGCTGGCCGCCAGTAAGCCCAGCGCAATGGCCAGATCGAAACGTCCGCCTTCTTTGGGTAGATCCGCGGGAGCGAGATTGATAGTGATGCGTTTCAGGCTGGGAAAGTCCAGCTGAGCGTTTTGCAGGGCACTGCGTACGCGATCTTTGCTTTCACGTACGGCGGTTTCCGGGAGGCCAACCAGGGTGAGACTGGGCATGCCGTTGGCCAGGTGGACTTCAACGCTGACGGGGGGGGCCTGGATACCCAGGCGGGCGCGGCTGTTGACTATCGCCAGTGACATGATCACTCCTTGATCACAAAAGCGCGTTGCCTGATACAGCCGGGATCAGGCGTGGGGTAGGTTCAGGTGTTTTTTTCTTCCATGGCCGCAACTCTGGCTTCCAGCGCTTCGAGCCGTTCGCGGGTGCGCATCAGTACGACCTGTTGGGTATCGAACTCGTCGCGACTGACGACATCCAGCTTGCTCAGGGCGCTTTGCAGCATGGCCTTGAGGTGTTTTTCTACGTCAGGAGCGGGTAACCCCTTTTCACTCATCAGCAGCTTGCTTGCCTGGCTGCTGACAGCATCAATCACAAGTTTATGCAGCATCCCGTTTACCTGCGGTAGTAGTGGCTATGGGGTGGGTCTGAGCCCGTTATTGCCCCGCAGTGTAGCACCGAGTTGGAGCAGATCGAAACGCGCGCTCTCATTGTGCGCTGAATGCGCGCGCGCACCATGCATGTGCACTAGACTGGTGCATGGCAGGGCTCTCAGGATGGCTGTTTAGTGTTCGTTTTTTCTTATGTTTATGATTTTTAAGAAAAAACAAAAATTGGCAGGCTTTCTGCAATGTTTGCCTCAGCTGACGGCGGTGCGCAAGCCTGATTCAGGACGCAGCATCAATTCGCAGCCAGGACAGTGATGAATCACATCAGGGAGCATAACAATGAAGCGTTTGACCTTGGCTATGACGGCCATCGCTCTGAGCGCCACGGACTTGCCATACGCCGATAAAGATATGAGCTCGGGTGAATGTGCCGGCTTTGCTGGTGATTCTGACTACTGCGACAGCGCTTTTGTATTGTCCGTTTCTAAAAGCCTCTAACTCGGCATAGACTTGTCCTGTCCCCCAGGGCAGTCCATTTCCACGGGAGTATCAAAATGAAACTAGTAACGGCTGTAATCAAGCCCTTCAAACTCGACGATGTGCGTGAAGCCTTGTCCGAGATTGGTGTGCAGGGCATCACTGTGACTGAGGTCAAAGGTTTTGGCCGGCAGAAGGGTCACACCGAGCTATACCGCGGTGCAGAGTACGTTGTTGATTTTCTGCCCAAGGTGAAAATTGACGTAGCCATCGGCGACGACATGCTCGATCGCGTTATCGAATCCATCACCAAGGCGGCCAACACCGGCAAGATCGGCGACGGCAAAATCTTTGTGGTGAACCTCGAGCAGGCCATTCGTATCCGTACTGGCGAAACTGACACCGACGCCATCTAAGGCACGTTCTTTCACAGAATGCAGTAAAAAAGCCTACATGGGGGGCTTAATAAAATGGAAGACATCGTACAAATCAAGTACGCACTTGATACATTCTACTTTCTGGTCTGCGGCGCGCTGGTTATGTGGATGGCAGCAGGTTTTGCCATGCTCGAAGCCGGTCTCGTCCGCGCCAAGAACACCACCGAAATCCTCACCAAGAACGTGGCCTTGTACGCTATCGCGTGCACCATGTATCTGTTGATCGGCTACCACATCATGTACTCCAGCCCGGAAGGCGGCATTTTCCCAAGCTTTGGTGTACTGATCGGTGCTGAAAACTCAGTTGAAGACGTACTCGCCGGTGGCGACGACGCACCGTATTACTCGGTTGCGGCTGACTTCTTCTTCCAGGTGGTCTTTGTCGCTACAGCCATGTCGATCGTGTCTGGTGCGGTAGCCGAGCGCATGAAGTTGTTCGCGTTCCTGGTCTTCGCCGTGATCATGACGGGCTTCATCTACCCAATCCAGGGCTTCTGGAAATGGGGCGGTGGCTTCCTGAATGCGGCTGGCTTCCTCGACTTCGCTGGCTCCGGTGTCGTTCACTTGACGGGTGCTACTGCAGCACTGGCCGGTGTTCTGCTGCTGGGCGCTCGTAAGGGCAAGTACGGCGCTAACGGTCAGATCAGTGCCATCCCTGGATCGAACCTGCCGCTGGCTACCCTGGGTATGTTCATCCTGTGGTTGGGCTGGTTCGGCTTCAACGGTGGTTCGCAGCTGGTTGTGTCCAACATTGCTGACGCCAACGCGGTTGCTCAAATCTTCCTGAACACGAACGCAGCGGCTGCTGGTGGTTTGATTGCCGGTCTGGTTGTAGCTCGCATCCTGTTCGGCAAGGCTGACTTGACCATGGCTCTGAACGGCGCGCTGGCTGGTCTGGTTGCCATTACAGCTGAGCCGCTGACACCCGGTGGTCTGCAAGCGACGCTGATCGGTGCAGTTGGTGGTGTGATCGTGGTCTTCTCTGTCCTGGCTCTGGACAAGCTGAAGATTGATGATCCGGTCGGTGCTATCTCGGTCCACGGTGTAGTGGGTATCTGGGGTCTGCTGGCTGTCTGCCTGACCAACGGCGACGCTTCTCTGAAAGCGCAGTTGCTGGGCATCGTCGTTATCTTCCTCTGGGTATTCATCTCCAGCCTGATCGTATGGAGCGTCATCAAACTGGTGATGGGCCTGCGCGTCAGCGAAGAAGAAGAGTACGAAGGCGTCGATATCTCCGAGTGCGGTATGGAAGCCTATCCGGAGTTCACCAGCAGCAAGAAGTAAGCTGACTGGCACTACCGGAAATAACAAAGAGGGCGCCCATTGGGCGCCCTCTTTGTTTGTTTTTACGTTGTGAAAAAAAGTAGTGCGGCAAACCTAATCTAAGTATAGAAAAGCACGACGCGCGCGGTGGCTTTAGCTGGTCTCGCTCTGCAGGTCCGCCAACATGGCCATGGCCAGTGCTTCAGCAACCTTGATGCCGTCCACGCCGGCCGAGAGGATGCCGCCAGCGTAGCCGGCACCCTCACCTGCGGGGTACAGACCGCGGGTGTTGAGGCTTTGCAGGGAGAGGTTGTTGCGCTTGATGCGCACCGGTGAAGAGGTGCGGGTTTCGATCCCGGTGAGTACCGCGTCATGGCGGTCGAAGCCGCGAATCTGTTTGCCGAAGGCCGGCAAGGCTTCACGGATGGCGTCAATCGCGTAGCCCGGCAGTGCCTGTGCCAGATCGCCGAGCAGCACGCCAGGCTGATACGAGGGCTGTACCTCGCCGAGGCTGCTTGACGCTTTACCGCGAATAAAGTCGCCCACCAACTGACCGGGCGCACAGTAGTCACTGCCACCGAGTTCATAGGCGCGAGATTCGAGCTGCTCCTGTAACTCAACCCCCGCCAGCGGGCTGCCGGGGAAGTCCTTTTCCGGATGAATGCCGACCACAATACCGGCATTGGCATTACGTTCGTTGCGCGAATACTGGCTCATACCATTGGTGACTACGCGGCCAGGCTCTGAGGTGGCCGCGACCACCATGCCGCCAGGGCACATGCAGAAGCTGTAGACCGCACGGCCGTTTTTGGCGTGGTGCACCAATTTGTAATCCGCCGCACCCAGTTCCGGGTGGCCTGCGTATTTGCCCAGTCGCGCCTTATCGATCAGCGATTGCGGATGTTCGATGCGAAAGCCCACGGCAAAGGGCTTGGCTTCAACATAGACGCCGCGCTCGTGCAGCTTGCGGAAGCTATCGCGCGCGCTGTGCCCCAGCGCAAGCACCACATAACGGCTGCGGATTTCTTCGCCGTTATCGAGTTGCACGCCTTCAATACGCCCGTCCTCGAGAAGAAAGTCGGTCACCCGACTTTCAAAGCGGACCTCACCACCCAGCGCCTTGATCTCTTCGCGCATGCTCGATACCACGCCGGTCAGACGGAAGGTGCCGATATGCGGTTTGCTGACGAACATGATTTCTTCTGGCGCGCCAGCGCGGACAAACTCATGCATCACCTTGCGACCATAGAACTTGGGGTCTTTTATCTGGCTGTAGAGCTTGCCGTCGGAGAACAGCCCAGCGCCGCCTTCACCAAACTGCACGTTGGATTCTGGCGATAACACCTTGTTGCGCCATAACGCCCAGGTGTCCTTGGTGCGCTTGCGTACATCCTTACCCCGCTCCAGTACGATAGGCTTGAAGCCCATCTGCGCCAATGTCAGCGCAGCAAACAGGCCACAAGGACCAAAGCCGATAATCAGCGGGCGTTCGGTCAAGCCCTCAGGCGCCTGGGCAACCGGGTAATACGCGGTATCGGGGGCCGGGCGAACGTTGCGATCATCGGCAAAGCGTTCGAGCACGGGTGCTTCGTTGTCCAGCGTCACGTCGATGATATAGACGAAGGTGATTTCGCTGTTCTTCTTGCGCGCGTCGTAGCTGCGTTTGAATACGGTGAAATCCACAAGCTGCGCATCCGTTATCTTCAGGCGCGCAACAATGGCCGGGCGCAGGGCGTCGGTGGGGTGATCAAGAGGTAATTGCAGCTCGTTTATGCGAATCATGCTGGAGTCCTGGCCGGTGACTCCGGCAGAGGTAGATATCAAGGGGTAAGCTGGGCGCTGGTCGGCAGCCGCAGGCAGCTAGTTTACCCTCGGTTTATAGGGCTGTCATGCGCGGGCGCGGTAGACGAGACAGCGGCTGCGCAGCTTGGCGCTATTTATGTGAGACGGCAGGTCGGCCCTGTGGGTAGCTGGCGGACAGGTTTTGCAACGGTTTGCCGGGTACGCGGAAAGTTGAAGGTCGATGGCTGACCACCTTCTCTCACTGGGAGCACGCTTTGCCGGTTTAGCCGCCAAGGTGTTAGCGAATTGGAAAAAGGGGCGCTGGAATGTCTGCTGAACACAGTTGTTGCCACCATGACGAATCCTCTGGATCAGTAAAGGATCCCGTCTGCGGGATGACCGTAGACCCAGACAAAACCGAGCATCACGCCGAGCATGCGGACAAAACCTGGTACTTCTGTTCCGCCGGGTGCCGACAGAAATTTCTGGCTGATCCGCAGCGTTATCTTGCGCCAGGCACAGGCTCTGCGCAGGCGGAATCGGCACCGCCGGGTGCCATCTTTACCTGTCCGATGCATCCCGAGGTACGGCAGGACGGCCCCGGAGATTGCCCGATCTGCGGCATGGCGCTGGAACCGGAGGAGGTCACTGCAGACACAGGACCCTCCGCCGAGCTGCAAGACATGCAGCGCCGGTTCTGGCTGGGGCTGGTATTCGCGCTACCGGTTTTTTTGATGGAAATGGGCGGCCATATCTTTGGCTGGCATCAGCTCATGGCGCCGCAATTGTCCAACTGGGTACAGCTGGTTCTGGCAACGCCGGTGGTGCTCTGGGCCGGTTGGCCATTCTTTGTGCGCGGCTGGCGCTCGCTGCGCTCGCGCAATCTCAACATGTTTACCTTGATTGCTATCGGTACGGGTACGGCCTGGGTGTTCAGTGTGGTGGCCACGCTGATACCGGAGGTGTTTCCACTGGCGTTTCGTCAGGCTGACGGCTCGGTTGCCGTTTACTTTGAAGCGGCAGCCGTGGTCATAGTGCTGGTGTTGCTGGGTCAGGTATTGGAATTGCGCGCACGCGAGAAGACCTCGGGCTCGATTCGGGCGCTGTTGGATCTGGCACCGGCAACGGCGCGCCGTCTGGATGCGCAGGGTGATGAGCAGGAAGTGCCGCTCGACCAGGTAGCTGTGGGTGACCGTTTGCGCGTGCGCCCCGGCGACAAGGTGCCGCTGGATGGCGAGATTCTGGAGGGGCGCTCAAACATCGACGAATCCATGGTGACCGGCGAGCCGCTGGCCGCGAGTCGGACAGTGGGTGATCAGGTGGTGGGCGGCAGCATCAACGGTCAGGGCTCTTTTGTCATGCGGGCCGACAAGATCGGCCGCGATACTATGCTGGCGCAGATTGTTCAGATGGTCTCCAGCGCGCAGCGCAGCCGAGCGCCGATCCAGGGGCTGGCCGACCGGGTGGCGGGTTACTTTGTCCCGGCCGTGGTGCTGGTGGCGTTGGTCGCGTTTATTGCCTGGTCTATCTGGGGGCCGGAACCGGCGATGGCCTATGGCTTGATCGCCGCAGTGAGTGTGCTGATTATTGCCTGCCCCTGTGCCTTGGGGCTGGCTACGCCGATGTCGATTATGGTCGGCGTGGGACGTGGCGCGCAGAACGGCATCCTGATTCGTGATGCCGAAGCGCTCGAACGGTTGGAAAAGGTCGACACTGTGGTGGTCGACAAGACCGGCACGCTGACCGAAGGCAAGCCCAGCGTGACCGCGATCCGGCCAGCTGACGGCTTTGAAGAGGCGCAACTGCTGCGCTTGGCTGCCGGACTGGAACGGGGCAGCGAGCATCCGCTGGCCAGCGCCATTGTTGAGAAGGCCCGGGAGCGGGAGCTGCAACTCAGCGACGCCACAGAGTTCGACTCACCCAACGGCAAAGGCGTGGTGGGTCAGGTTGAAGGGCAGCAGGTGGCGCTCGGTAATACGCTGCTGATGCAGGAGCTTCAGGTTGACGTGACCGCCTACCGCGATCAGGCCGACGAGCTGCGTCATGGTGGCGCTACAGTTATTTTTGCCGCTGTGGATGGGCAGCTTGCGGGGCTGATTGCGATTGCCGATCCGATCAAAGAGACCACGGCCGACGCAATCAAGGCGTTGCAGGATGACGGCATCGAGGTGGTGATGTTGACCGGGGACAATCACACTTCAGCGCAAGCGGTCGCGCGTAGCCTGGGCATAGATCGCGTTGAGGCCGAGGTGCTGCCAGAGGACAAGGGCCGGGTAGTGCAACAGCTGCGCGATCAGGGCAAGGTGGTATTGATGGCGGGCGATGGCGTGAATGATGCACCTGCGCTGGCGACCGCTGATGTGGGTGTCGCCATGGGCACAGGCACTGATGTGGCGATCGAAAGCGCCGGTATCACCCTGCTGCGCGGTGACCTCATGGGCATAGTCGAGGCGCGCAAGCTGTCACGCGCGACCATGCGCAACATTCGACAGAACCTGTTTTTTGCCTTCGTCTATAACGCGGTAGGTGTGCCTGTCGCGGCCGGTATCCTGTATCCCTTCATGGGCGTGTTGATGTCGCCGATTATCGCCGCCGCCGCAATGTCGTTGTCGTCGGTCAGCGTGATCAGCAATGCCTTGCGTCTTAGGGCCAGTCGGTTGAAGTAAGGTCGCTTGGTCTAGGCTGAGTGGTATGCCGGACATCGCCGGTTACAGCCTGCGCTGAACCTGGGCGCATTAGCGCCGATAAAATCATGCATGATTGATTGAATTCAGACACAACAGCAGGAGGCTTGATGAAAGCGGAAACCTATCGTGAGTTGATTGAATGGACGCAGCACCTGCACGGACAGTTGGCCAAGTGCCTGGAGGCGGGTGCGCTGGCAACGGACACTGCTGAGCGCATGCGCTGGCTGTTGCAGTATTTGGCTGATCACGAGCGCTGTATGCAGCAAATGGTCGTGCGCTTTGAAGAGCAGGCCGACATCAACGTGCTGGACAGCTGGGTGTATGACTATTTCACCGATAATGAGCGTACCCGTGCGCTGGCTACTGAAACCAGTTTTGCCGGTATGAGCTACGAGGCGGTGTGTGCCGAGGTGTTTAATCTGCACAACGATGCGCTGGATTTGTACCGCTACTTGCAAGGGCGGGCCGAGACCGCAGACGGGCGTGAGCTGATGCAGGATCTGTTAGCCATGGAGCAGCATGAAACCCTGCGTTTGGCGGAGCAGGCGCAACGCGCTCAGGAGATGTAATCAGGCAGCCCTAGGCACATGCTAGTCTGCGTTTTTGGCCGGTTCAGCAGGAGGATGTGTGATGTGGCTACAGAAAGAGATTCGTCTGAAGGCGCGCCCGCGCGGTTTTCACCTGATCGATCAGGAAATACGCGCGGCGCTACCGGAGCTGGATTCAATCCGTACCGGGGTGTTACACCTCTGGTTACAGCACACCTCTGCCTCGCTGACGGTGAACGAGAACGCCGACCCACTGGTACGTGAAGACTTCGAAGCCTTTTTTCGCCGCGCCGTGCCGGACGATGCGCCTTACTTCAAGCATATCTATGAAGGCCCGGATGATATGACCGCGCATATCAAATCCAGTCTGCTGGGCGTGCAGCTGAGCATTCCCATCAGCGGCGGGCGCTTGGCAATGGGTACCTGGCAGGGGATCTATCTGGGCGAGCATCGCGTGCACGCGAGTAGCCGACATCTATTGGCAACAATGCAGGGTGAGTAGACGCACCGCAATGGTGTGCTCGGCTCTATTTTTGGGCATGCAAGCGCCCTGAAAGTGTGAGTTTGCTGCCGGGCCAGTTCTTTCATGGGCTTCAAGCCCTTGATACGCAATAAATTTATTTTTTAATGGCTCGATGGCATCAAGAATGCATTGTTAATCAGTGAAACGGGATGAGTCGTCATTGACTCATGACGCATCACACACTGGAGTGGTAACTAGGCGAACTAGGGTTCCGGCCTGCAATGCAGGTGACTGGTCCGAGAGTTTTCCGGTTCTCAAGGAATGAGAACTACACGGCGGGATAAAAGCCCGGGAGACCGTCATGACGACGTCGCCCCGTGCCTTTTTTTCACTGTGTAGGAGTTGTACCCATGAGCGCCTCACGTTTCAGTTTTATCCGCAAGACTCTGGCTGGCGCCAGTCTGGCCGCCGCTGCCGCACTATCTCCCGTTGCTGCACAAGCAGCTGACTCCATGACCATAGGTACTGTTGTCTGGGCCGGTTATGGTCCTTTCTACGTTGCCGACAAACTCGACCTTTACGACCAGTTTGGTCTGGATGTGGAGCTGCAGTTCTTCAATGATCCGGCGTTACTACCTTCGGCCATGGCCGGCGGTGCCGTGGACGGTGCCATGCTTACCTACGACCAGGTAGTGGGTTCCGTCGCCAAGGGCCTGAAGCATCGCGTCGTGATGCCTATCGACTTCTCCAACGGCGGTGACGCCATTGTTGCCGAAAAGTCGATTGCCTCAGTGGCTGACTTTAGCGGCAAGCAGGTTGGCTTCAACCCGCTGTCACCCTCCGACTTTTTGCTGGCTTATGCGCTGCAGACCAATGACATGACGGACAAGGACATTCAGCCCGTCAACATGACGCCAGAAGGTATACCCAGCGCCATGGCCTCCGGCAGCCTGCCGATTGGCGTGACCTACGAGCCTAACGTGTCGCAGATTCTGGGCATGGCCGGTGGCGATAAATTCCATGTGGTTTATTCCTCCAAGGACGCGCCGGGCCTGATTACCGACGTGCTGGCTTTTGACGAAGACATGATCAAAGCCGAGCCCGAAGCCATCAGCGCAATGATCAAGGGTTACCAGGCGGGGCTTGAATACATGCAGGCGCACCCTGAAGAGTCCGCCGAGATCATCGGTAAGGTACTCGGCGTGACCGGTGCCGAAGCCATGGAGCAGATGGAAGGTGTTTACAACATTCCGCTGGATGAGATGGGTAAGAACTTTGTCGAGTCCGAGGAAACCACCTCCTTCTATGGTAGCGGTGCGGTTATCGCCGACCTGCTGGTGAAGAACAAGCAGATTCCGGCAGTACCGGATTTTGCCGATACCTTCGACCCCAGCTTTGTTAACGACCTGACCCAGTAATCAACCGGGCAGGTGCCCTGCACCTGCCCACTGCGCTGTATTCCGGGAGGAAGCATGTCTACATCCCAAGCCAAGTCCAAGCCGCTTTACCGTTACGCCGACGGCCGAGTCTGGAACAGTCTCGCGATGGCCTACAGTGTGGGTGGTTATGCCGCCGGCATAGGTCTGCTGTTGACGCCGCACTGGCTGGCCAAGCTGGTCGGACTGTTATTGCTGGCGCACGCGATGGTGATCGGCGCCTACCTGATCCATGAGTTTGCTCATGGCACCATTTTTAGCAAGCCGGCGCACAACGCGCGGGCGGGCGAAGTCTTCAGTTGGATGACGGGCGGCTGCTACGCCGACTTTCAGGATCTGCGGCGCAAGCACATGCGTCATCACGTTGACCGCGCCGATGTCATTACCTTCGACAGCAAGGAGTTCATCAATGGCTTGCCGGCCTGGACGCGCAAGCTGATTTTGGCACTGGAGTGGGCGTACATCCCGGCAGTCGAGCTGATCATGCATTTCTATGTGGTGCTGCTGCCTTTCATCAGCAAGAGCGAAAAGCACCGTGCCAGGCGCGGCAAGGTACTCAGGGTGCTGCTGGTGCGCAGCGCGCTCTTTGCCCTGCTGGGCTGGCTGTCGTTCAGTGCGCTGGTGCTCTATTGCCTGGCCTGGATGATCATGGTCACGGTGCTGCGCTTCGCCGACGCTTACCAGCACACCTATGACGCTTTCGCCGTGCTGGAAGAAGACGCCAAGATTCCCGCCGACAAGCTGCGTGATCGCGCTTACGAGCAGCTCAATACCTTCAGCAACGTGGTGTCGCTGCGCTGGCCGGCGCTGAACCTGCTGCTGCTCAACTTCGCGTATCACAACGCGCACCATGAAAAGCCGGTAGCGCCCTGGTATCGCCTGCCCAAACTGCACGCAGAGCTGTATGGCGATGGCTACCGCCAGGTGGTGCCGATGGATGAATTGCTGAGCAGTTTTCATCGTCACCGGGTGCGCCGTGTGCTGAGTGAGGATTATGGCGAGTTCGTTGATGGACCCAAGCGGGCCGAGAACTTCTACGGCGCGGTCGGCGTGTCCTTTTTGACGGCGGTATGAGCATGCAGACATTGGACTATAGCGGCCGCACAGTGGTGATCAGCGGCGCGGCCAGCGGCATCGGCCGTGGCCTGGCCCAGGCTTTTGCAGCGCAGGGCGCTCGCCTGGAGCTGCTGGATCGCAATGGCGATGCGCTGGCCGCTGTCGTCGATGAGCTGGCCAGCGTGACGGCGGTGCAGGGCAGCGCGCTTGATTTGAACGATGATGCCGCGGTCAGCGACTACGCCCTGGCGCTGGCTGACCGCTGCGAGCAGGTGCAGGTGCTGGTCAACAACGCGGGGATGGAGCAGCCGACGCCATTACTGGATGCCAGTGCCGATGCCAATCAGCGCTGGCAGACCCAGCTCGACAATAACGTGGTGTCGATGCTGCGCCTGACCCGCGCTCTGCTGCCACTACTTGCCGAGGGCAGCAGCGTGATCAATCAGTCCTCTATCTGGGGGCTGAGTGCGGTTGCCGGATTCTCGGCTTATGTCGCCAGCAAACACGCCGTGATTGGTCTGACCCGCTCGCTGGCCTGGGAACTGGGGGCGCAGCGTATTCGTGTGAACGCGGTGTGTCCGGGCTGGATCGGTACCGATGCCGCGATGGCGTCACTGCGCAGCATGGCGCAGCAAAGCGGTCGCAGTGAAGACGATGAGCTGCAACATATTTTATCGGCTCAAGCGATCCCCGAGCTGCTCACGCCGGCTGATCTGGCCGGCACATTTTTGTTCCTTGGCTCCTCTGCCGCCGCGGCCATAACCGGGCAAGCGCTGGTGGTTAGCCGGGGTGAGGTAATGCACTGATGAGTATCCAGGATTTCAAGGGCCAGCGGATGCTGGTGACAGGCGCGGCGACCGGTATTGGCCGCGCCTGCGCGCAAATGCTGGCGGGGCGCGGGGCCGAAGTGTGGATTAACCACCTGGGCCAGGCGGATGCCGCTGCGGTGCTGGTAGACGAGATTGTCTCTGCCGGCGGTCGTGCGATCGCCATCGAAGCAGATGTCAGTGATCCCGATGCGGTCGCTGAAATGTTTGCCTGTATCACCGCCAATGGCCCGCTCGACGGCCTGGTCAATAATGCGGGGATCATTCAGGAGCAAGCCTTTCTGGATACGTCCGAGGCTGACTGGCGGCAAATCATGGCAGTCGATCTGGATGGCGTGTATCGCTGCTGTCGGCATGCGCTGGAAGGCATGAGCACCGCAGGGCGTGGCGCTATCGTCAATATCAGCTCTGAGCTTGGGCATCTGGGCCGAGAAAACTACGTTGCTTACTGCACGGCCAAGGCGGGCGTGATCGGCTTGACCAAAGCACTGGCGCGCGAGTTCGCCCCGGCCATTCGGGTCAACGGCGTGGCGCCGGGGCCGGTGGATACGGCCATGGTGTCGGTCGAGCATATGAGCGAGGAGTGGATCGCTAAGGAGCTGGCGATTCCAGCCGGACGGCTCGGCCGCCCTGATGAAATTGCCGCGGCGGTGTGCTTTCTATTGTCGCCAGCGGCCAGCTTTTTTACCGGTCAGATGTTGGGTGCCAATGGCGGTGCCTGGATGGGCGGCTGATGCTGCGTCCCGAATGGATACTGATTATCGCCACCATCATGTGGGGCACCAGTTGGCTGCCGCTGCAGGCGTTTGCGGAGCAGGGTATCAGCGGTATGCCCATGGTGCTGGCGAGTTACGGCTTGATTGCGTTGTTCGCGTTGCCGCTGATCTACCGGCAGCGCGCGGCCTGGTGGCCGCAACGCTGGGGTCTGCTGGGCATCATCCTGTTTGGTGGTTGGGCCAATGCGTCCTTGTTGTCGTCGCTGTCGCTGGCAGAGGATCTGGTTCGGGTGATGCTGTTGTTCTATCTGGCGCCGGTCTGGGGTGTGCTGGGTGGTTGGTTGCTGCTGCGTGAGCGCATCACCGGCTTGCGCTTGACTGCACTGGTGCTGGCGCTGATAGGCATCGGCGTAACCCTGGGTGTCGGTCGTAACACCTTCAACAGCATGACTGCGATCGACTGGCTGGCGGTTAGTGCCGGGCTGGGTTTCGCCCTGAACAACCTGGCTACCCGCGCCGCCGACCAGGTACCCATGACCAGCAAGACAGTCGCGGCCTTTGTTGGCAGCGCGCTCTTTGCCGGGCTTGCCTGCCTGCTGTTCACCGAGCGCATGCCAGTGCTGGAGGTGCAGGTCTGGTTATGGATCGTGGTGTTTGCGATTGCCTGGCTGTTGCTCGCGACCCTGGCAGCGCAGTACGGCGTGACCCACCTGCCGGCCAGCAAGGCCGCCGTTCTGGTGGTATTCGAACTGATAGCGGCGGTGCTGTCGGTTGCCTGGCTGAATGATGAACCCATTGGCCTGCGCACCTGGATCGGCGCTGGCATGGTTACCCTGGCGGCGGTGATGGCGGGCTGGCCGGAACAGATACCCAAGACTGAATTAGCGAGGAGTACATCCTGATGGCAAGCGTACATATGGACCAGATCAGCTGGGTTGAATACCAGCAACGAGTCGAGCAGGGCGCAGTGGTGTTTTTACCCTGCGGCGCGACCGAACAGCATGGCCCGCATCTGCCGTTGGGCACCGATGCGCTATTGTCCACCGCGCTGAGTGCCGATGTGGCCGCGCAGGTTGGCGGTATCGTTGCCCCGGCATTGGCTTATGGTTACAAGTCGCAGCCCAAGTGCGGTGGCGGCCAACATTTTTGCGGCACCACCAGCCTCGACGGCGCCACCCTGATCGCCCTGGTGCAGGACGCAGTACGCGAGTTCGCTCGCCATGGGGTCAAGCGTCTGGTGCTGGTGCTGGGGCATTACGAGAACACCTGGTTTGTGACTGAAGGTATCCAGCTGGCACAGCGTGAGCTCGGTGCCGGTTGCGAGCTGGAAGTGATGCGGCTGGAGCACTGGGACTTCTGCAAGGAAGAAACGCTGGAAGACATTTTTCCGGACGGTTTCCCCGGTTTTGCCTTGGAGCACGCGGCGGTTATCGAGACCTCGCTGATGCTGCACTATCTGCCGCATTTGGTCAGCCTGGAGCAGATTCCCAACGATCCACCAGCAGACTTCCCGCCCTACGACATGTATCCCACGCGCACAGAGTGGGTACCGCCATCGGGTGTGTTGTCTTCGGCGCTGGGATCGACCGCCGAGAAAGGCGCGCGTATGGCGGATGACATCGTCAGCGGTATTGCTGCTGCGGTTCGCTATGAATTCAAGCTGGAGGCCTGACCATGCTGGCGCTGCAACCTGAACGCGCTGCTTTGCTGCTGATCGACATGCAGCGCGACTTCTGCGCACCGGGCGGTTATGCCGAACATGCGGGGTTGGATATTCAGCGGCTGCGCGCGCCCATTGCGGCGCAGCAGGCGCTACTGGCAGCGGCGAGGGCGAGTGGCATGCTGGTGGTGCATACCCGTGAAGGGCATCGGCCGGACCTCTCCGACCTGCCAGCCTGGAAGCGTATTCGTTCCGAGCGCAGCGGCGCGCCCATAGGATCGGCCGGCCCTCTGGGTCGGCTGCTGGTGCGTGGTGAATACGGCCACGACCTGATTAACGAGTTACAGCCGCACGCGGGTGAGCCGGTTATCGACAAGCCCGGTTATTGCGCTTTTGCCGCGACCGATCTTGAGCTGATTCTGCGCACGCGTGGCATCGACAGTCTGATCATCACCGGGGTGACCACCGAGGTCTGTGTCAGCTCCACGCTGCGCAGCGCGATTGATCGCGGCTTCAACTGTCTGACCGTACGCGACGCCTGTGGCTCGGCGCATGCCGATCTGCACGCCGCGGCGCTGGCGATGATCGAGGTGGAAGGCGGCATCTTTGGCGAGTGCTGCGACAGTCAGGCGCTGCTGATGCGCCTGCGGGAGGCCGCATGACACAGGTACAAAAACTCTGGCCTTTGCTGACCGCAACGCATCACTACGACAAGTCGATTTCCACGCGCGGTCGCGGTCAGGGCGTGCAGATTGAAGCGCCGATTTTGGCCTTTCTGATAGAGACCCGGCAGGGGCGTGTGCTGTTCGACGTGGGATGTGATTACAACAAGCTCACCGATCCGGCACTGCGCGCTCGCTGGTATGACCCCGAGGCGTTCCCTATGGGGCCGCCGCAGATGAGTGAAGAGCAGCGTTTGCAGGCTCACCTGGCCAAATTGGGGCTGACCACCGCCGATATCGACATGGTCTTTCTCAGTCACCTGCATTTTGATCATGCCGGTGGGCTTTGTGATGTCTGCGGTGCCGAGGTGCACGTGCATGTAGCCGAGCTGGAGGCCGCCCGCGAGCCGGCGGACGATGCCTACTTTGCCGATGATTTTGCCGGCAACCTGCGGTGGCGCTTGCAGCAGGAAGAGTACGACCTGCTGCCGGGCCTGCGGGCCATCAATACCCCCGGCCATACTGCCGGCCATATGTCGCTGATGATCGAGCTACCGCATGGGGCTCCAGTGATTCTGGCGGGAGATGCCGCTGATCTGCAGGAAAATCTCGATGACGAAATAGCCCCCGGTACGTGCTGGCGCGATCGCGATGATATGGCGGTGGACAGTATTCGCAAGCTCAAACAGATCGCCGGCGAGACCGGTGCCGACCTGTGGCCAAATCACGACATGGCGTTTTGGCGCACCCTCAAACGTTTTCCGGAGTATCACCAATGAATCCGGTTCCAGCCAGTTATCACGGGGTCTGGCAGCGTACGCTACTGCGCCTAGCCGATGGCTCAGAAGACACCACAACAAGGGTGTTTTGGTTGCAGAGCGAGCATCTGCACGCCGATCTGCGCATTCCCGATCCTTGCCCAACGCTGCCGCGTGAGCGTATTCGCCTGTCTGGCTTTGCCGGTCTGACGGAAGCCACCGAGACACGCTGTCAGTGGCACCGGGCAATCGACTTTCACCCCGACAGCGGCACTGATATCGGCAATATGCGCTTTATCAATGCCGATGAAGTGCACGAAACCGCATTGGACGACAGCTATCTGGAGATCTGGCAGCGCTTGCCTGACTCGGTTGGCGTGGTTGAGCAAACCTGGCTGCACAGCGCTGATGGCACTGGCCGTCGTGCCTGTCTGTTGCGCGCCGGGGACTATTTTATGTTTGCCGCTGACCGGCCATTGCGGCTGAGCGGGCGGCTCTCGCTGCAGCACTATCTGCAGCATGAAAGCGCACGTGACGTCGATCTGCTGCTGGGCTGCGAGCTGACCTTCGGCCGCATTCAGGGCGGCGAGCAGCCCTGGCAGATTTTATACAGCACCTTGTCGGCATCCAGCGGCAGCCTGTTCCCGCTGCCGGTTGATGCGCAGCCTTGGGCTGAGTTACCCGTCGCCGCACTCGGTATATATCCCCCAGAGAACGGCTGGCGCCGAGCGCCGTTACCCCGTCTGCAGGACTTGAACAAGGAGATACTGGTATGAACGCACCAGCCCCATTACCTGAAACCCCGGCTGCTGCCCCGGTGCGCAAGCGCCGCTCTCGCTGGTGGACGGTGCGCGGTTCATTGCCACCCAGAACCGCTGGTTTACTGACGGCCCTCGGTTTGATTGCGCCTTTTTTCATCTGGTGGCTTTACACCGCCATGGGGCTGAATGATCCGCTGTTCATGCCGGGACCGATTGCCGTCGCAGAGCGAACCTGGAACTGGTGGCTGGAGGACGGCCTCTGGGGCGACATCACCATCAGTGTTTATCGCGTCATGGCTGGCTTTTTGATCTCGGCCTTGATTGCCTTGCCGCTGGGCTTGTATCTGGGTACCTACAAGCCGGTCCAGGCGACGCTGGAGCCCTTGATCGACTTTATCCGCTATATGCCAGCGGTCGCTTTTATCCCGCTGGTCATGCTGTGGGTAGGGATTGGTGAAGGCTCGAAGATTCTGATCATCTTTATTGGCACCTTCTTTCAGATGGTGCTGATGGCAGCTGAAGACATTCGCCGGGTGCCGATGGCGCAAATAGAAGCGGCGCAGACCATGGGCGCATCGCGTACCGAAATCATCCGTCTGGTGGTCCTGCCGTCAGCGCGCCCGGCCTTGCTGGATACGCTGCGCATCACCTGCGGCTGGGCCTGGACCTACCTGGTCGTCGCCGAACTGGTCGCATCCAATTCCGGCCTGGGTTACGCGATTCTGCGCGCGCAGCGCTATATGCACACCGACAAGATTTTTGCCGGCATCCTGTTGATCGGTTTGATCGGACTGCTGACCGACCAGGCGTTCCGCTGGATCGGGCGTCGGGCATTTCATTGGCAGAAGAGGTGAGCCATGAGCAACTCCTGTATCAGTATTCGCAATGTAGGCAAAACCTTTGAGACCCGTGATCAGAGCATTGAGGCCCTGCGTGACGTCAATCTTGAAGTAGAGCCTAATGAGTTCATCACTTTTGTCGGCGCATCCGGTTGTGGCAAGTCTACCCTGTTGCGCATTCTGGCTGGCCTTGAGACGCATAGCAGCGGCGACATTCTGCTGCACGATCAGCCGATAGACGGCCCCGGTGTTGATCGCGCCATGGTGTTTCAGCATTACAGTCTCTACCCCTGGCTGAACGTGAATCAGAACATCAAGTTCTGCCGTCAGCTCAAGGTGATTGCCGATACCGTACACAGCCAGTCGGATGTTGAAACCGCCTCTGGCCGCGCCGATGCGCTGCTCAATCTGATGGGGCTCCGCGACTTCAGTGAAGCCTATCCCAGCCAGTTATCCGGCGGCATGCAACAACGTGTAGCCATCGCCCGCGCACTGATGCCCCGCCCGGACTTTCTGTTGATGGATGAGCCTTTCGGCGCGCTGGACGCGCAGACCCGTGAAGTGATGCACGACCTGATTCGCCATGTGCATCGCCTGGAGAAAAGCACCATCCTGTTCGTCACCCATGACGTAGAAGAGGCCATCTATCTGGGTAGCCGTATCGTGCTGATGGCGCCAAGGCCGGGGCGTATCGACAGTATCTATGAGGTGCCCTTGCCAAAGGTGCGTCATCAGGACATGAAGCTGGAGCCGGACTTCATTGAACTCAAGCGTCAGATACTCTCGCGTATCCGAGAAACCTCAGGCGTGCAGACCGATCTGGACCAATTGGCGCGTCTGACAGAAGGGGCGGAACTGTAAATCAGCGGTCCTCGGTATAAAAAAATTGTCAGCGGGTACTAGCCAAATCATCTGAATGCGCTATATATAGCGTGTTTTCCCTTGGGAGGGTGTTGGGGCATGAGTGACGATATGGACGATGATTACGAAGGCGTGGCAGAGACCACCGCCAACGATCAGCCGGATGACAATGATGATGACGCTGATGGCGAGGTAGTCGCCAGCAAGCCGCGCAAGAAGAATGCACCGGCGGAAGAGCTGGAAGGCCCTTCTGTTGAAGCCAAGGACCGTGAGCGCGATGAGCTGGCGCGGCAGATGGAAGAGTTTCTGTCGCGTGGTGGCAAGGTGCAGGAGATCGACTCCAACGTGGTCGCCGATCCGCCGAAGAAACCGGACAGCAAATACGGTAGTCGTCCTATCTAGTTCCGGGCGGCTGTGCGGCCTTTATGCCGCCGCTCAGTAGCGGCGGCACCTGCGCGTCAGGGCCGAGCGTATTTCACGTAACGGTTCAGCCACGGCGGTATTTCGCTCAGGCAGCGGACCTCGCCATGGGCGCGCGGCTGCTGTGGCCAGGCCTTGCCCTGCGGGTTGAACCAGAGCGTGTGCATGCCTACATCCAAGGCGCCCTGGATGTCATCGCCAGGATGATCGCCAATGTGCAGTGCCTGTGCCGGCTCGACACCTGCCGCCTCCAGCGCGGTGAGAAAGGGCGCGGGGTCCGGTTTGCTCAAGCCCACATCGTCGGCTGAAACGATGATCTTGAAGAAACGATCCAGCCCCAGCCTGCGCACGTCTGCGTTGCCATTGGAAATGCTCGCCAGCTGGTACTGCCGTGACAGCAACTCCAGCACGATTTCCATATGCGGGAAGTACTCCAGCTTGTGGCGCGCGTCGAGAAATACGGTAAAGCCCTTGGCCGCCAGTTCACTGGCCTGCTCGGCGGAATAACCCGCTTTGCGCAGGCCCAGCTCCAGCACGGCAATACGCAATGGTGTGACGCGGTGGCGCAGCTCGGGCTGAGCTTCCAGCACTTCGCTACGTAGGGCCATGCGGGCGTCGGCGTCGAGTTGCTGAGCAAACTTAGGCGCGTTTTTCTCCAGCCAGCGCATTAGCGCTTGCTCGGCGGCAACGACCACCGATTCGGTTTCCCACAGGGTGTTGTCGAGATCAAAGGTGACGAGTTGAATCATTCGGTATCTGCTTTGCGTTTGGCGCGCGGATGGGCCTTGTCGTAGACCTGCGCGAGATGTTGGAAATCCAGATGGGTATAAATTTGCGTCGTGCTGATATCAGCATGCCCGAGCAGTTCCTGCACCGCGCGCAGGTCACCGGAGGATTCGAGCATGTGGCTGGCGAAGGAGTGGCGGAGCATGTGCGGATGCAGGTGCTGGCCGATGCGTTCGACGCCGCGCCGCCGCACCCGCAGCTGAATCGCGCGAGTGGTCAGGCGGCTGCCGCGTTGGCTGACAAACACCGGTTGTGCCGCCTCCTGCTGCGCTGGCCTGACCTTGAGCCAGGCCTCCAGCGCCGTTAGTGCCATGCGTCCCACGGGCAGCAGGCGGGTTTTATTACCCTTGCCGAGCACCCGTACCTCGCCTTGTTGCATGTCCAGATCGGCGACGTCGAGTCCAGCCAGCTCCGACAAGCGCAGACCGGACGAATAGAATAGCTCCAGCATCGCCTGATCCCGTACCTGCAGCCAGTCCGGATCGCCATTGTCATCGAGCAACTGGCTGGCGAGGTCTGCGTCCAGGGTTTTGGGTAGTTTCTTGCCCGCCTTGGGCGCGCGCAGGTCCAGCGCCGGATTGATCTGGCAGCGCTGCTCGCGCAATAGATAGCGATAAAAACTGCGTACGGTGCTGAGTTGGCGTTGCAGGCTGCGCGGTGAGATGCCGCGCTGATGCTGCTGCGCCACATAGTGGCGTAACTGCGCGCTGCTGAGCTGATCCCAGCTGCTGAGCTTGCGTTCATGGCGGAACAGACCCAACTGCTGCAAGTCGTGCGCATAGGCTTCCAGGGTGCGGGGCGACAACTGACGCTCGGTGCGCAGGTGGCGCAGAAAGGCGTCTACATCGTGATCGACCGCCGGCACCTCGGAGGTGCCGGGCGTATCAGGCGTGGGCTTCATCGGCCAGCGGACGTTGGCGCAACAGAATACGGGCCAGCGCATCGGCTACGTAGCCAAGAAACAGGGTGCCGGTGGCGCTGCGGTATTGCTGTGAATCTTTGCTGCCGAGCGCTAGTACGCCATGCAGGCCCTCATGACTGATGGGCGCAAAAGCGGTAGAGGCTACTTCTTCGGCGGACTCGCCAAACAGAAAGCTCAGTTCTTCCGGGCGCAGCGCGCCGCTGACCGGTTTGCCGTTGTCGAGCAGGTGACCGATAGCCTCTTTGGCCGCCGCATGGCTGACGCAATGTGCGTTGCTGTAGCGGTCAGCTTCGGTAAACAGAATCAGACAGACAAAAGGCACCTGAAAGTCATTGCGCAAACTGTCTTCCAGGCTGGCAATCACCTGCTCCAGGCTCTGCGCTTCGAGCATGCTGAGGATCAGGCGACGGCTCTTGTCGAATAGCCGGTCGTTCTCGCGGGCGGTATCCATCAGCTGGTTCAGGCGATTGCGCACTTCAATATTGCGCTCGCGCAGTAACTTTACCTGACGCTCAACCAGCGATACGGCCTGGCCCGGTTGATGCGGAATGATCAGATCGGTAAGTAGCTCGTCATGTTCGGCGAAGTAGGCCGGGTGACGCCGCAGGTAATCGGCGACCTGTTCGGCATCAATGTCGTCGCTGCTCTGCCGCTTTTGCTCGCTCATACGCGTATCTGTCCTTCGTAGACCCGGGTTGCCGGGCCAGTCATCATGACGGGCTGGCCGGGGCCGTCCCATTCGATTTGCAGGTTGCCGCCGGGTAGCTGAATTTGTACCGGGGAGCGTAACAGACCCAGCCGGATACCGGCGACCGCTGCCGCGCAGGCGCCCGTGCCGCACGCCTGGGTTTCCCCTACGCCGCGCTCGAATACCCGTAAACGGGCGTGTTCGGGGTCAATTATCTGCATAAAGCCGGCATTGACCTTGCGCGGAAAGCGCGGGTGCGCCTCGATCAGTGCGCCCAGGCGTTCCAGCATGCCGTTGTTGATCTCGTCCACCAGGGTTACGCAGTGCGGGTTGCCCATGGAGACTGCAGAGACCATCAATTGCTCGCCCGCGACCTCGAAGGCGTACTGCTCGGCCTCGTGCTCGGCAATAAAGGGAACCTCCGCTGGAGTAAAGCGCGGCGCGCCCATATCTACGGTTACCTGCCCATCCCGCCGTACTTGCAGGGTGATGGGGCCGCCTGCGGTTTCAACCTGGATTACCTTCTTGGCGGTCAGGCGCTTGTCCTGCACAAAGCGGGCAAAGCAGCGCGCACCGTTGCCGCACTGCTCCACTTCACTACCGTCAGCGTTATAGATGCGGTAGCGAAAGTCCGCGTCCGGGCAACTTGGCGGCTCGACCACCAGCAACTGGTCAAAGCCGATACCGGTATGGCGGTCGCTCCACTGGCGGATCTGCTTGGGCAACAGCTGCGCGTGCTGAGTGACCAGGTCAATAACCATAAAGTCGTTGCCCAGCCCGTGCATCTTGGTGAATCGCAGCAGCATGTCAGTCCTCGGGTAGCAGGCGCTCGCCGGCTATCAGTTCGGCGACCGTTTCGCGGCGGCGCACCAGATGGGTGTGCTCGCCGTCGACCAATACTTCGGCGGCGCGCGGACGGGTGTTGTAGTTGGAGCTCATGACAAAGCCATAAGCACCGGCAGACCGCACTGCCAATAGATCGCCTTCAGCCAGCGCCAGTTCGCGGTCCTTGCCGAGGAAATCACCGGTCTCACAGACCGGGCCGACGATATCCCAGCTCAGTAGCTCGGCGTCGCTGCGCGGCTTGACTGCGTCGATACCCATCCAGGCGCTATAGAGTGCCGGACGGATCAGATCATTCATGGCGCCGTCGATGATCGCAAAGTTCTTGTGCTCGGTCGGCTTCAGCAGGTTGACGCGGGTCAGCATCACCCCGGCGTTGGCGACGATAGAGCGGCCGGGCTCAAACATCAGCGTCAGCTCACGACCGGCCAGCGCCTCACGCACCTTGGCCAGGTAAGCACCGGGGCTGGGCGGCGTCTCGTCGCGGTAGGTCACACCCAAACCGCCACCCAAATCCAGGTGACGGATATGAATACCTTCCTCTGCCAGGCCGTCAATCAGCTCCAGCAGGCGCCTGAGCGCATCAATAAGCGGGGTGTCGTCGGTCAGCTGCGAGCCGATGTGACAGTCCACGCCGCAGATATCAATATGGCTCAGCTCGGCCGCGCGGCGGTAGACCGCTGGCGCATTGGCAATATCAATACCAAACTTGTTCTCTTTCAGCCCGGTAGAAATATAGGGGTGCGTCTTGGCATCCACGTCCGGGTTGACCCGCAGCGAGATCGGCGCCTTGATATTCAGCTCGGCGGCCACCAATTGCAGGCGCTCCAGCTCGACGGTCGATTCGATGTTGAAGCAATGAATGCCAACCTCAAGCGCGCGGCGCATTTCTGCTGCGGTTTTGCCCAGGCCAGAGAACACAATGCGTGAAGGCTCGCCACCGGCGGCCAACACACGTTCCAGCTCACCACCGGACACAATGTCAAAGCCAGCGCCCTGACGGGCCAGCAGGTTCAGAACGGCCAGATTGGAGTTGGCCTTGACGGCAAAGCACACCAAATGAGGCACGCCCTGTAGCGCCGAATCCCAGGCCTGATAGGCCTGTTCAATGGCCTGCCGCGAGTAAACGAAGCAAGGGGTGTCGTACTCGGCGGCAATCGCAGATAATGCGACGCCTTCGGCGTGTAGCTCGCCGTGGCGATAATCAAAGGCGGTCATTGTTGCATCACTTCTCGGTCGGTTCCTGGATCAGTTCTTCCTGCGCCGGGGTCGGCGGCTGGCCTGATGTGTCTTCTGGCAGATAAAGAGGGCCCTTCTGGCCGCAGCCAGCAAGTACCAGCAAGCCGAAGATGAGTGCGCTGATATGCTTCATGTTGGATTCCTTACAGGTAGAATATCCGGCAGTATACCCAGCCACCCGGCTCGGTGCATCAGCCGCCGTTCAGCGGCGGCGTTGCAGCAGCCAGATGCGGTGGCCAACAGACAAGAGAGAACCCCATGCAGGATGTGAGCGAAGCGGAATTTCACCAGCAGGTAGATCACGTGCAGGACTTGATCGAGCATGCGGTTGACGCCTGCGATCTTGATCTGGAAATGGAGCACATGGAGGGCTCGCTGGTGCTGGTGCTGGCCGACGGCACACGCCTGGTTGTGGGCCGCCAGCCCGCTTCCCGCGAGCTATGGCTGGCCACGCCGAATACCACCTTGCACTTTGGCTATCATGGCGATCAGGGTTGGCAGCACGACAGCGGCGAGGGCTCGCTCTCCGAGGTGCTGTCTCAGGTGCTTGAAGAGTTGACTGGCGATGAGGTCGAGCTTGAGCTGGATGAGGTCGCCGAGTGACCGAGCGCGGCCAGCAAGCCTCGCCCTGCGTGCGCAAGTGCTGCCTAGACGCAGACGAGTGCCTGGGTTGCGGCCGCCTGATGAAAGAAATACTCGAGTGGGCTAACGCCACCGATGCGCGTCAGCGCGACATTATTACCGCCGCCGGGGAGCGCCGCCGAGCCCGCGAGCTGCGAGCGCAAAACCGCTGACCCTAGCGCGTTGTCAGTCAACATGACTGGCAAAAACTTGCGCAACCCACACGCCAATCCCCGCCGCCCATTACGCCCCAGCCCTCAGCAACCAAGGCCCTCAGGCCGGTGCGCAATAACCTGCACAGTGGTGCGCAGCTTTCTGCGCAATTCACTGTGACCGCTGTCACAGAAGCCCTTTTGGCTGACCTTGGGTGCTATTTAACTATTTGATTTGTATCGAATTTATGCGGTTGGCACAGCTCTTGTTTGTTAATGGGCAGCCGGACATCACCGGCACCTCATCTCAAGCAAGGAGAGCACCATGCCAACACCCGCGTATCTCACTATCGAAGGCACCAAGCAGGGCCTGATCACCGCCGGTACCTTCACCGAAGATTCCGTCGGCAACATCTTCCAGGAAGGTCACGAAGACCAGGTACTGGTTCAGGGCTACAACCACCAGGTCATCATCCCACGTGATCCACAGT
>NZ_JACGWE010000111.1:0-1329 GCF_014077575.1 Pseudomonas sp. 5Ae-yellow
AAAAAAGGTTCTTCACGGAAGTCCGGGGCAACCCGGACTTTTCGTTTCTGGAATGAGGTGAGGCGGTGACATCTCGGTCATGATGGTTGTGCGACCAACACCATAATCCGAGAGCACCGCCTCATGCTTGATCATACCGATTGGCTGCCGTTCTGGAAGGACTTCTACGTCCTCGATTTACAACTTCTCGACGGCCACGTCTGCGTTTCGCTGACTCCTGATGACTCATCACTTACCTGCGGTGGCTGCGCCAAGCCTTGCCGCCAGATACATGAGCGAGTTAGACGTCGCGTACGCGACCTTCCCATGCTCGGTCATCCCGTTATTCTCGATCTGATTCTGTATCGCCTGGAATGCCCTGACTGCGGGCACTGCCTGCAACAGGTGAGCTGGCTTGATAAACACGCGCGCCTGACTAAGCGGCTGGCTCAGGCGGCTGCAGAATGCTGCGCTCGGTTACCGGTGGCGCACGTGGCAGACATGTTTGGTCTGCATTGGAGCACGGTCAGACGCCTGGATCATCAGCGTCTCCAGTCCCTTGTGGCATCACTTCCGACGGCCCAACCGCGCCGCCTAATCATGGATGAGTTCGCCCTATTTAAGGGGCATCGCTACGCCAGTGTGATCCTCGATGCCGATACACGTCGGGTTCTATACGTGGCCCAGGACCGCAGCCGCCGGGCCATTCGGCCCTTTTTTGAACAGCTTGGACCAGAAGGCTGCGCCCGTATCGAAGCGGTGGCCATGGATATGAATACCGCTTTCGATCTCGAGGTTCGAGCTCGATGCCCCCGCGCACGTGTGGTTTACGATCTGTTCCATGTCATTGCCAAGTATGGCCGGGAGGTCATCAGTCGCGTGCGAGTGGACGCCGCCAATCAGCTACGCCACGACCGCCCCGCACGACGGGTGGTGAAGCAGGCTCACTGGCTGCTGCTTCGTAATCCAGCCTCGCTCAACGAGCGCGAGCAGGTTCGGCTTGATGAAGTGCTGCAAGCGAACCAGCCCATCATGACGGTTCACGTGATGAAGGAAAGTCTACGCTCGCTCTGGACAGCACCTGACGCTTGGGAATGGCGAAGACGGTGGCAGCAATGGCATGCCCATGCTGCTGAGAGCGGCATTCCGGCTTTGATGCACTTCGCTGAAGTGCTTAAGCCTTACTGGAGAGGGATTCTGGCTAGGGTGCGTTGGCCGATGCATACCGGCCAGCTTGAGGGGATCAACAATAAGATCAAAGTGATCAAGCGCATGGCCTATGGGTACCGCGACACCGATTACTTCTTCCTGAAGATCAAGGCCGCGTTCCCCGGACATACGTGATGAACC
>NZ_JACGWE010000064.1:0-10643 GCF_014077575.1 Pseudomonas sp. 5Ae-yellow
AGAAGGTCAGTTTTTCAGGTACCATTTTGGATAGCGGCTGTTGGTGCTTGGTGAACGGTGTAAGGTCCTGAAACTATAGCACTTTCAGCCGCTTTCTTTTATCCCCTCATGAGAAATCCGGGCTAGCGCCAGCGCGATCTGTTTCTGGCTATCGTCTTTCAATAGATAACCGTTGGCTCCTGCCTGCAACGCCGGAAACAGATGCATATCATCGTCATATATAGTGGCGACTACGAGCAAGGTTGCGGGATACCGTTTGCTACACTGGCGAATGAAGTCAATACCTGAGCCGTCCGGCAGCTGCAGGTCGACCAGACAAAGATCGGGCTGCCCCGATTCCAGTGCTTGCAGGGCGCCATCCAAACGCCCATAAACGCTCAACCGGACCTGAGGCCAAGCCATTAAAATGGCCTCTGCCAACCAGTCCTGAGCATCCTTTTGATCTTCCAGAATCAGGACATCATTCATCACTTCAGCTCGCCTTTACCGGGATATCACATTGCGTCGCCGGGCCGCCATGCAGCGGTGAGCACCAGCAAACCTCTGCACCCAACTCGGCGCAGCGCTGTTGAATACCAAGCAAACCCAGTCCGGCTGTTGGTTATTCAACTAGCGACAGCATCCCTGCGCCATCATTCTGATATTGCAACACAAGCCGATTCGGTTCCACCGATAACTGCACCGAAATAACCTGGGGCTGGGCATGCTTGAATATATTGGTAAGGCATTCGCGCAATATGCGTTAGAGATTACGCTCCTGACGGGGGCTGAGCCGTTGATCCAGAACAGCCTCGTGCAAACTGCATATCCAGCTGTACAACAAACAAACCGGAGCGTTCTCACACCGCCGCTTGCCAGCGCACAAACTCTGCCTTTGCGAGACCTGACAGACAATCCCGGACCAGGTGCCTGAACTGCATCAATACAGGTTTAACTGACGTCTAGCCCGCCCGGCGCAACAAATAAGCGCCTATTACAAATAGCAGCGCTATCGGTAACAGCACCGCAATAAGCGGCGAGAAGCCAAATACCAAGCTCGAGGGCCCGAGCAGGTCCTGCCCTATCTGGAATCCAAAGCCGACCAACACACCGGTAAACAGGCGTTGCCCCATAGTCACCGAGCGCAGGGGGCCAAAAATGAAGGAAATAGCGACAAATACCAGCGCGGCCGTTGCCAATGGCTGGAAGAGCTTTTTCCAGAACGCGAGCCAATAAGGTTTATTGTTCAAGCCCTGATTAGACAAATATTCCTGATATTGCCAGATGCCCTTGAGCGGCAGCACCTCCGGATCAAGCAGGACCACGCGCAACAGATCGCGCGACAAATGAATATTCCACAGATCCTGGAAGGTGGTGAGCACTTCACTCTGGCCATCATCGGCAAAGCGGGTGGTTTGCACGTCTTCCATCAACCAGTCGTTGTCCTGCACGGTAGCGCGGCGCGCAAAGCTGGCCTCCAGCAAATGGCGCTGACCATCAAAGCGATAGCGCGTCACGCCATGCAATACGCCATTGGGCTGCACCGCGTTGATGTGAATGAAGTCTTCACCTTCACGATGCCATAAGCCCTTCGCCTTAACCGCCTCATTACTCCCTTCTGCGATCGCCCGGCGACTTTCTGCCAGATTCTCGGTGTAAGGAGTCACATACTCGCCAACCAATACCCCCAACACCATCAGCACCAACAGAGGCTTCATGACCGAGCCAATGATGCGCGCAATGGAAACACCGGCCGCGCGCATGATGGTCAGCTCCGAGTTGCTGGCCAGGGTGCCCAAGCCCACCAAACAACCGACCAGCGCTGCCAGTGGCAACAAATCATGCAGCCGCCGCGGCACTGTAAGCAGCACGTAAAGCAATGCCTGTACCGGGCCGTAGCCGCCTTCCAGGTCACCCAGCTCATTGATATAGGCGAACAGCAGATCAAGGCCCAGGATTATCGCCAGAACTACCAGAATACTCAGCAACACCGAGTTGCCAATGTAACGATCAAGCTTGCGCATGGGCACCTCCAGTGGCGCGGCTTGGCGCCAGCAGCGCCCGCCAGTTGAGAAGCAAACCAATAGTCAAAAAGAGCCCGTGCACCCACCATAAGCCCAGAACGGCCGGAGTTTTACCCGATTCCATCCAGCCCCGCGCACTGATAAGCAGCGCCAAGTAGGCCATATAGAGCAAAATCGCCGGCAACAGCTTGAGGAAACGCCCCTGACGTGGATTGACTCGCGACAGCGGTACGGCAAAAAAAGCAACGATAGGAACGAGTAACGGAATCGCTATGCGCCATTGCAGCTCAGCGCGCTCATCCAGCCCCGGTTCCTGCAACAACTGGCCGGTCGACATAGCCTCGCGATCTGTCACCTCGGTCTGCACCTCGGGCTTGGGTAGCAAAACGCCGTAGGTATCGTACTCAATGGTACGAAAATCAGGCTGCCCCGGCTGACCTTCGTAGCGAAAGCCCTTATTCAACACCAGGTAGCGGCTACCGTCTGCGTTCAACTCCTGCGTGCCGGTGGCGGCAACCAGAACGCCCAGCTTGGCATCCTCGCCCTCCCCCCGACGCTCGGTAATAAAAATATCTTCCAGCTGAGTGCGATCATCCGACAAGCCACCCGCATAGGTGACCCGCTTACCGCTGCCCAAGGCCTGGAAGCGGCCAGCAGCCAGCGTATCAAACTCGGTCAACGCATCCTGCTGGTTGAACAACTGCTGCGTCTTCAACACCCCGGCAGGCGCAATCCAAAAGCTCAGCAGGCCAACAATCAGCATCACCAGTAACGCCGGCCCCTGGGTGTAACCAATAATCTTGCGATCACTGATACCCGTCGCCGACAGCACCGTCATTTCGCTATCGAGATAAAGTCGACCGTAGGCCAGCAATATCCCGAGGAACATACCCAGCGGCAGAATCAGCACCATAAAGCCCGGCAGGCGATAGGCCATGATCATGAACAAGACGCCGGAGTCGAGTTGGCCGGCGGCGGCCTGAGCCAGGTACTTGATAAAGCGCCCACTCATGATGATCAGCAGCAGTACGCCGCTCACCGCAGCCAGTGTCTGTAAAACCTCACGGCTCAGATAGCGAAAAACAATCACAGATAAGTTCCTTGGCTCGGGGTCTTTAAGGGTCGGCACGAATAGGCCAGAATGCAGGACTGACATGTCTGCCAGCAGCAGCCCGACAGACACCCACGGGATTTAACCCGTATTATCAGTCAATCATCACGATTTGTCTTGGGGAGCACCATGGAGTTCAACGTAAAGCACGGCGCACTGGAAACGATTAAATGCGGCTGTCTGGTGGTCGCGGTCAGTGAAAGCAAAACCCTCAGTGGCCCAGCGGCACAGCTGGACAGCGCCTGCGGCGGGCAAATCAGCGCCGCACTGAAGAGCGGCGACCTCGACGGCAAGGCCGGAAATACGCTGATGCTGTTCGCTCTGCCGGGCATTGCAGCGCAACGCATTTTATTGATTGGCAGTGGTAAAGACGAGGCGCTTAGTGATCGCGCCTGGCGTCGACTAGCGCAAAAAGCCATCACGACCCTGAAAAATGGAGCGGCCAGCGATGCGGTATTTGCCTTCACCAGCCTCCCCGTCAAGGATCGCGACCTGTATGCCCAGACGCGCCTGCTGGTTGAAACCTGCTACGACAATCTTTACCAATTCGATCAGTTCAAAAGCAAGAAGGCCGACAAGCCCAAGCTGAAAAAGGTCGCTCTCTGGTCCGCCGACAAGGCCGATGCCGCCACATTGAAGCTAGCGGTCACCCAGGGCGCAGCGATCGGCGAGGGTATGAACCTGACGCGCACACTGGGCAACCTGCCTGGCAATGTCTGCACGCCAACCTATCTGGCCAAGGAAGCCAAGGCTCTGGCCAAGGCCCACAAGGAGCTGGACGTCGAAGTGCTGGAAGAGAAAGACATGAAGGCGCTGGGCATGGGCGCGCTGCTCTCGGTCAGCGCTGGCAGCGTCGAGCCGGCCAAGCTGATTCGTATCAGCTACCAGGGCGGCAAGGCCAAGGACCAGCCACACGTTCTGGTCGGCAAGGGCATTACCTTTGACACTGGCGGCATCAGCATCAAGCCTGCAGCGACCATGGACGAGATGAAGTACGACATGTGCGGCGCCGCTACCGTGTTTGGTGTGATCAAGGCCATCGTCGCCATGCAGCTGCCGATCAATCTGATTGGTTTGATTGCCTCTGCCGAAAACATGCCCAGCGGCACAGCTACCAAGCCCGGCGACATTGTCACCACCATGTCTGGCCAGACGGTCGAAGTACTCAACACCGATGCCGAGGGACGCCTGGTACTGTGCGATACCCTGACCTACGCTGAGCGCTTCAAGCCTGCCAGTGTGGTCGATATCGCCACCCTGACCGGTGCCTGCATTGTCGCCCTGGGCGGCAATACCTCAGGCCTTATGGGCAACGACGATGACCTGGTGCAGCAGCTGCTGAGTGCCGGCACCCAGGCTAGCGACCGGGCGTGGCAACTGCCGCTGTTCGAGGAGTATCAGGAGCAGCTGGATAGCCCCTTCGCCGACATGGCCAATATCGGCGGCCCCAAAGCCGGGACCATCACCGCAGGCTGCTTCCTCTCGCGCTACGCCAAAGCGTACCGCTGGGCGCATCTGGATATCGCTGGCACGGCCTGGATCAGCGGTGGCAAGGACAAAGGCGCAACCGGTCGCCCAGTACCTTTGCTGACCCAGTACCTGCTTAATCAGGCTGGCTAATGCCAGCAGCGGCAAGCTACAAGCGACAAGCCCAAGGCTCTCGAGGCCTCAGGTCATCACTTGTAGCTTGCTGCTTGAAGCTTAAGGCTACCCTTATGACCCGTATCGACTTCTACCTGCTCAACAGCGCACAGCCAGCTACCCGCTTGCAGTACGCCTGCCGTCTGGCTCACAAGGCCTGGCAAAAGGGCCACCACGTTTACCTGCATTGCCAGGACGAAGCCGCGGCGGAGCAGCTTGATCAACTACTTTGGTCGTTTCGCGAAGAGGCTTTCCTGCCTCATGCCCTGCGCGGCGAAGAAGTAGACGAGCCCGTCGTGTGCGGCTGCGGAGACGATCCCGGTGAGCATAATGACCTGTTGATCAATCTGAGTGACCTGACGCCGGGCTTCTTCAGCCGCTTTGCCCGTCTGGCAGAAATTGTGGTCGAACAGGATGTGGTTCGCGTACCCGCACGCGAGCGCTTCCGTTTCTACCGTGAACGGGGCTATCCTCTACAATCTCATCAGATACGGATAGCAGGATGAATCATGAAGCAGCGCGACCCTTCGGAGCCCTCACGACTGCTGGAAGACCTGGAGTCGATTCGTACCCTGCTCGATGAGCAGAGCGAAGCGCAGCCAACCTCGCCCGATGATCAACTCGACATCCCGCTGCTGCAGGATGTCATTCCCGCGCCCACCGCGCCGCCGGCATCCGGCTCTCATGTAACGCCCCCCTATAGCCTGCCGCCGCGTCCCGCGGACAAGGCACACAACCCCTTTTTGCCGTACGCATCACTGGCCAAATTGGCGGCAGAGCGGATGCAGCTAGACCAGCTGATGTCTGGTGAGGAGCCCCCCCCAGCTCTTTCCGCCACTGCCACCACCGCGCGCGAAGTCCGCATGGAAGCCCGTCTGCAGGCCGAAGCTCAGCTGATTCTGCAGGGCGTGATCGACGACCTGATCCCCACCATCGAAGACGAATTGCGCAAGCGGATGCAGCGCAAACTGCAACAGATAGTGCGTGAGCAGCTGAAATAAGCCTACCGGGCTGGGCCATACCCCCTCCGGACCGCTATAATGGCGGCTTTCTCTGCGCCACATTCGCCAACGGCCAATCGAGCCGTGCGACTGCGCTGATCGCTCATTGATTACCGGATAACCAGTACACCCATGGAAAAGACTTACCAGCCCGACGCCATTGAATCCTCCTGGTACCAGACTTGGGAGCAGAACAACTACTTCGCTCCACAGGGCTCTGGCGAGTCCTACACCATTGCCCTGCCGCCACCGAACGTCACTGGCAGCCTGCACATGGGGCATGGTTTCAACAATTCGATCATGGATGCCCTGATCCGTTTCCGCCGCATGCAGGGTCGCAACACCCTGTGGCAACCGGGAACCGACCATGCCGGTATCGCCACCCAGATGGTTGTAGAGCGTCAACTGGGCGCTCAAGGTGTTAGTCGCCATGACCTGGGGCGGGAAAAATTCCTGGACAAGGTCTGGGAGTGGAAAGAAGAGTCTGGCGGTAATATCACTCGGCAGATTCGTCGCTTGGGCAGCTCAGTGGACTGGAGCCGCGAGCGCTTCACCATGGATGACGGTTTGTCCGAAGCGGTCAAGGAAGCCTTTGTTCGCCTGCATGAAGACGGCCTGATCTACCGCGGCAAGCGGCTGGTCAACTGGGACCCGAAACTGCACACCGCGATCTCCGACCTGGAAGTCGAGAACCATGATGAGCAAGGCTCACTCTGGAATCTGCGCTATCCACTGGCCGATGGTGCCACCACGGCTGATGGCAAGACCTACCTGATTGTTGCCACTACGCGCCCGGAAACTATGCTGGGTGATACCGCCGTAGCCGTTAACCCGGATGATGAGCGCTACCAGGCGTTGATCGGCAAGTTTATCGAGTTGCCGCTGGTTGGTCGCCGCATTCCGATTGTGGGCGATGATTACTGCGATCCCGAGTTTGGCACCGGCTGTGTGAAAATCACCCCCGCCCACGACTTCAACGACTATGAAGTGGGCAAGCGCCACGCCATGCCACTGATCAACATTCTCGACCAGAACGCGGCCGTACTGGCCAAGGCACAGGTCTTCAATATTGATGGCAGCGTCAACAGCGAATTCGATGCCAGCCTGCCGGAGGCCTATGCCGGTATGGATCGTTTTGCCGCGCGCAAGCAGATAGTCGCTGACTTCGACGCGCTTGGCCTGCTCGAAAAGATCGAGCCTCACGCTCTCAAGGTGCCCAAAGGCGACCGCTCCGGTGTGGTCATTGAACCCTGGCTGACCGATCAGTGGTACGTCTCCACCAAACCGCTGGCAGAGCCGGCGATTGAAGCCGTTGAAGATGGCCGCATCCAGTTTGTGCCCAAACAGTACGAAAACATGTATTTCAGCTGGATGCGCGACATCCAGGACTGGTGTATCTCCCGCCAGCTCTGGTGGGGCCACCGCATCCCAGCCTGGTACGACGAGGCTGGCAATGTGTATGTCGGCCGCGACGAGGCCGAAGTGCGCGCCAAACACAACCTGGGCGACGCACCGCTGCGCCAGGACGAAGACGTACTGGATACCTGGTTCAGCTCCGGCCTGTGGACCTTCTCAACCCTGGGCTGGCCCGAACAGACCCAAGCGCTGAAGACCTTCCACCCGACCGACGTGCTGGTCACCGGCTTCGATATCATCTTCTTCTGGGTCGCACGCATGATCATGCTGACCATGCACCTGATGAAGAACGACGACGGTAGCGCGCAGATCCCATTCAAGACGGTTTACGTGCATGGTCTGGTGCGCGACGGCCAGGGCCAGAAGATGTCCAAGTCCAAGGGTAACGTTCTGGACCCGCTGGACATCATCGACGGTATTGATCTGGAGTCACTGGTCAGCAAGCGCACCAGCGGCATGATGCAACCCAAACTGGCCGAAAAGATCGAGAAGCAGACCCGCGCCGAGTTCCCCGACGGCATTGCCGCCTACGGCACCGACGCCTTGCGCTTTACCAACTGCTCGCTGGCCTCTACCGGTCGCGACATCAAGTTCGATATGGGCCGCGTAGAAGGCTACCGCAACTTCTGCAACAAGATCTGGAATGCCACCCGTTACGTCATGATGCAGTGCGAAGACAAGGACTGCGGCGCTGACGGATCACCGGTAGAACTGACGCTGGCCGATCGCTGGATCATCTCTCAGCTGCAGCGCACCGAGGCCGAAGTGACTCGCCAACTCGATCAGTTCCGCTTTGACTTGGCGTCCAACGCGCTCTACGAGTTTATCTGGAACCAATACTGCGACTGGTATCTGGAGCTGTCCAAGCCGGTACTTTGGGACGAGAACGCCTCAGCCGAACGCCAGCGCGGCACCCGCCGCACCCTGGTCCGCGTGTTAGAAGCAGCTCTGCGTCTGGCCCACCCTTTCATGCCCTTCATCACCGAAGAGATCTGGCAGCGCATCGCCCCACTGGCAGGCAAGAGCGGCGCAACCATCATGCTGCAGCCCTGGCCTGAAGCAGACCAGAATCGCATTGACGCCGCCGCCGAGGGCGACGCCGAGTGGCTAAAAGCACTGATTCTTGGCGTGCGCAACATTCGCGGCGAGATGAACGTAGCCCCCGGCAAGGAGCTGGAGCTGCTGCTGCGCAAAGTGGGCAGCGAAGATCAACGCCGCCTGCAGGAAAACGATACCTTCCTGAAGAAGCTCGCCAAGCTGTCCAGCGTGACGGTACTGGCTGAAGGCGAAGAGGCACCGCTGTCGGCTACCGCACTGGTAGGCGAGCTGGAAGTGCTGGTGCCCATGGCCGGCCTGATCGACAAGACCGCCGAGCTGGCGCGCCTGGACAAGGAAATCGGTCGTCTTGAGGGCGAGGTCAAACGCATTGGCGGCAAGCTGTCGAATGCGGGCTTCGTCGATAAGGCCCCACCCGCCGTGATCGATAAGGAACGTGCCAAGCTGGCCGACGCTGAGCAGGCACTGTCCCAGCTGAGCGAACAGCGCAAGCATATCGCCAGCCTGTAAATGCCGCACGGCGCCGATCATGGGATCGGCGCCACCCCATAGCAAGCCACCGCGGGATACCCACTATGCCGATCGACAACAGCATCGTTCACCAGATTCACAAGAAACCGGATGGCCAGCCCGCCAGCCTGACGCTGCGTGACGCCGAGCTGGCCAACTCTGAAGCATTGGAGCAGCTGCTGGCAGGCTTGATCGAGGCCTACAACAGCAAACCCAACAAAGCTTGGGGCTACTTTCACGAAGAGAGCGGCGCCTATCCGTTCAGCGGCTGGTTACAGCAACTGATCGACCAGGATATGGACTTTGTCGGCTTTACCAGCAAAGCCAGCGAACAGCTGAAAACCCTGATGGAAAGCTCCAACCTGGCGCTGGGTGGTCATGTGCTGTTCATCCGCTATCGCCAGGGCATGACTGCGTTTCTGGTCGTCGCCTTGCTGCACCATACCGAAGGCGTCACCGTAACCGAGCAGCTCGACGTCGCCTCAGCGCGTCACCTGGACCTATCCAGTTTGAATATGGCAGCGCGCATCAATCTGACCGAATGGAAGCAGAACGCGACCTCGAAGAATTACATTTCCTTTATCCGCGGGCGCAGCGGCAAGCGCGTGTCGGACTACTTCCGTGATTTTATTGGCTGCGTTGAAGGATCAAACCCGGAAGAGGAAACCAACACGCTACTACAAGCCTTCAGCGACTATGTCGGCGAGGCCTCGATGGAGCCAGAGCTGGTCAAGGACAAAGCCAAGGCCATGACTGGCTACGTCAACAGTCAGACCCGCGCAGGCGAACAGGTTGGATTGGAAGAGCTGTCAGGCGTCATAGATGAAGAACAGCCACGCGCCTTTTACGATTACATCCGCAACAAGGACTATGGCCTGAACCCCGAAATCCCTGCGGACAAGCGCACCCTGAGCAACTTCATGCGTTTCTATGGCAAAGCGGATGGCCTCTCGATCAGCTTCGAATCTCACCTGCTCGGTGAGCGGGTCGAGTACAACGAGAGTGATGACGCGCTCGTCATCAAGCACCCACCCAAGGGCCTGGTACAGCAGCTACGCAACAAAAAGCGCTGAGACTGCATAGCTACACCCTCTGCCGGTGACCTACCGGCAGAGGGTCTCAGCGCTCCAGCATGAAGGTGTCGTACTCGAGACTATCGAGTGCTGATGACAGCCTGAACAGACCAACCAGAGCGCAGATCATCAGCGATACAGTAAAGCCATAGCCGAAGAAGCTCGGCCCCAGCTGCAGCGTTATCAGCGTTAATAAGGCGTTCAACAACACGAAGAGCGCACACAACTCCAAAGCCAGTGCACGCTTGTCGAGATAGAAGAACACATTAAGGAGCGCCATAAATACCACCTGAATACTCACCCCCACCAGATCCACGTAAAACAGCGGCAGGTAGTGACTGGAGATATCCAGCCGATCCAGCAATGCGGGTGCAAAGAGAAACAGCAATAGCACCGTAAGCCCCTGAACCTTGCATATCTCCTGCAACCCCTGACGAATCGAGAGGGTCATCTCGTTTTTCAGCTGGCGAATGTGCTGTAAGGTTTCTCCACCGCGAATCGCAGTAAAGAGGCGGTCGTACCACTCGGCAAAGTCGGTCTCGATACGCACCAGAAACACCGCCATACCCGGAATAATCGCCAGATAGGCCAGAAAAATCGGCAAGTCGTACAGCATGGAGGCGCGCAGCGGCCCGATCACCTGTTCCGAAGTACCGGGATTGAACCAGAAGATAAATTTGTCGATCCAGATGCCAAGGTTATAAAAAAGGTTCATCGCGGATTAGCGGGAATTTAGTAGGGACGGCGGACAAGCTGGGTTAAGTTTGGGTCACCACAACACCAACCAGACCCAACTGCCGCCGTCGCTATGGATGCTAAACTTCTTGACCTC
>NZ_JACGWE010000040.1:0-25886 GCF_014077575.1 Pseudomonas sp. 5Ae-yellow
GCAAGCTGAGGCCTTGGGCATGACTAACTTGAATGGTGGCACGCTCTTCAACGCTGAGTTCGGAATAAGACATAGGGCAGCACCGTACCGGAAAGGTCAGGTGTTGCACTCAGTTTTTGCCGCCGCCCAGCCATAGCTGAGCTCCGTTTTTGTTGTCCATCTCAGCGAGCGCCTCAAGTATCTCTGCCCCCCGGTAGTTAATGACCAACAACCCCGTTTTGTGATTACGCTGCTTGTCAAAGATGGGTGTGGCAACGCGAATGGTCGGGTTCAGCGGTTGCTGTATTTGTTCGTTCTCTACATTGAGGTCGAAAGGCGAAAAATAGACAGATCTCTGTGGCTGCTGCATGCCTATTTGAAAGTAGTAGCGGTTGCTTTTGTCCTGCAATAACTCTATTTGGCGTTATAACCAGCCCGTCTGTTTGCCGTTCAACTCTGACCTGCTCCTGGCCCTGGGTATCAATGAACCTTATTTGCTCGTATTTTGCGTGAAACCGGAGAAAGTCGGCGAAGCTTCTTGCGCGTTGATCCGACTGTGTCAAACCGAAGGCTTCGCTGTGCTGAAATTCAACGTGATTTGCGAGATAAAGCGCATCGCCCCGGATAATATCAATGCTGCTTTGCAGCAAAGAAACCGCTCGCTCAACCTGAGCTCTTTGCCCAGCGCCGGCGATAACAGTACTCGCCTTTATTTGACTATTGGCCAGCAGTGCAACCACCAATGCGGCGACTAACGCCAGAGGAAGCCAGATCAGCAGAAAGTAATAAAGTATGCTTTTGGGCGACCTGTGCAGAAAGTGCATATTAACGTCCTTATGACTTTGACTACGTCCTGGTATGTTTTTGACTACTGCATTTGCATGAAAGTATAGAAGAGATGCCCAATTTGACGATCTTTCGAGCTAATTAAGATTGTGGTAAGCCTAGGCGATTGGTGATGGCGGAGGCCCGGTACCTGTCAGAGCTCTGGTGCGGTAAAAACCGCACTCAGGTAGACTGCGCCAATAAAGCGGCTGGCCGCCGATATAGAGGGCCTTGGGTGTGAAATGCTTCTGAGTCTGGCGTTGATCATTGCGCTACTGGTAAATGTCTGGGTGCTGCTGGCGTTATGGTTCCATCGTCCACATGGGGCTGTGCTGCGTTATGTACCAATAGGCCTTTGGGTGCTCATTTGGGGCACGGCGGTAATGTATCTGTTCCGGGCGCATTACCTGCCGGCTGCACTATGGCTGTGCTCCGGGCTGGCGCCCGTGCTCATCTGGTGGTTTGGTGTTTTACCTAAAGGGCAGGGCGACTGGGCTGATGATATGGCCTATACCACGACGGGAGTCGTAGATAGCGACCGGCTTGCCTTGCAGCGCGTGCGATCCTTCAATTGGTCCACAAACGATATTTACCAGCAGAACTGGGTGAGCCGTGAGTACGATCTATCCGATCTGCAAACGGTGGATATGATTACCTCTTTTTGGGGACTGAGGCCCATTGCGCATGTGCTGGTATCGTTTGGTTTTGGCAATGACCGCTATCTGACATTTTCTGTTGAAATTCGTCGACTACGTAACGAGTCCTTTTCGATTTTAGGTGGTTTTTTCAAACACTTTGAACTCAATATTGTGGCGAGTGAGGAGCGCGATATAGTGCTTGTTCGCACCAATTGCCGAGATGAGGACGCCTTTCTGTATCGCACGCGCATTGGCCCCGATGAAGGCTGCGAGCTACTGCTGGGGTTTGTAGCTGCAGCCAATCAACTGGCAGCAAAACCCCGGTTTTACCACACGCTCAAAGCGAACTGTACGACGATAGTCTTTGCTCTGGCGCGGCGCATACATCCCCAGTTGCCACTGGATTATCGGTTGTTGCTCAGCGGCTATCTCGATGAATACATTTACGGCCTTGGCGGCCTGCAGCCTGGTTACTCGCTGGCAGAGTTACGAGAGCGTGGGCGGATAACCGACCGCGCGCGCGAAGCAGGGGATTGCGCCGAGTTTTCCAGGCGCATCCGCGAAGGTGTACCCGGTTGTGACTAGCACTGCTGCCCTGTATACATTGACAGGCTGTCGCGCCTGAGGAGGAATGATGCATAGGATCGGAATAACCTTATTGCTCTCGGGCTTGTTACTACTACCAAACCTGGCCAGCGCTCAAAACGTGCCTGAGGTCTCGCAGAGCGTGGAGGAAATTGTCGGCGATGCGCGTCTGGCACCGAATTTGCGTATAAAACGCAGCGTTACGCTGTTGCAAGCGCGTGCCCAGGTTGAGCGCCAGCGTGACAACAGCGCGGGTGCTGACCGTCTAGAGCAATCGGTGAACTATTTGCTACAAGCACCGGCAATAGCCGAGGCCGCTGAACTCGCAGCACAAGCCGCAGAGGCCGCTGACGCAGGTGACAGCGAAACGGCATTGGTATTTGCCGAAAGCGCGGCTCAGCTTGACGGTGCCAAGGAGCTACCTGAGGACCGGGTGCTCGACTAGTTTATGCATTTGAACGGCTACTTTGGGCCTTATGATGTGCTGAGTTATTGATAAGCAGGTGACTATGAAACTGGGTTTATTGCAGTGTGATGATGTCAGTGAGGCGTTGCAGGCACAGCAGGGGAACTACCCGGAGATGTTTGAAACCCTGTTGCGCCAGCGGCTGCCCGGCATGGACTACCAGGTATACCGTGTACTGGACGGTGTCCTGCCTTCCAGTGTTGATGAGTGCGACGTTTACCTGAGTACCGGCAGCAAGTTTGGCGTGAATGACGGTTTACCCTGGATCGCTGAGCTGGAGGCCTTTGTGGTTAAGCTCTGGGAGGCGGGCAAACCCCTTGTCGGTATCTGCTTTGGTCACCAACTGATGGCCAAGGCGCTAGGCGGTGAAGTGCACAAATCACCCAAGGGCTGGGGTATCGGCTTGTCATTCAACGATGTGTTGGTTAACAAACCCTGGATGCAGCCAGCGCGCGACAGCCTGGACCTTATTGTCAGCCACCAGGACCAGGTCGTGCGCCTGCCGCCACAGGCCGAGATTCTTGGGCGTAGTGATTTCTGCCCCTATTATCTACTGCAGTACGGCGAGCACTTCATGAGCGTGCAGGGGCATCCGGAGTTTTGCAAAGCCTTCTCGCATGAGCTCATGGATTCGCGCCGTGATGCGTTACCTGCCGCGCGCTATCGCGCAGGAAAGGCTTCCCTGAGTGCTGATGTGAATGGCGGATTGATGCTGGACTGGATAGTTAATTTTTTACAGCAGAACCACTGATAGGGCCGCCTTTTGCCCGCAGCACAGCTTGTGGGTATCCTATAAGTCAGCTCGGCACTCTGCGGAGCCTTGTTTTTACTGCTCTGGAGGCGGTCGCATGATAGTTCTGTCCAACGAAGTACAACTGGGAGATTGGGAGGTAGAGATCACTGCCGTCCGCTCGCAGGGGGCGGGTGGCCAGAACGTGAACAAGGTCGCCAGTGCTATTCATCTGCGGTTTGATATCCGTCGTTCCAGCTTGCCGCCGTTTTATAAAGAGCGCCTGTTACGTCTCTCTGATCAGCGCATCACCAAGGATGGTGTAATCGTTATCAAGGCACAGCAGTTTCGCACGCAGGAACTGAATCGTGACGATGCCGTGGAGCGTCTGCGCGAACTGATCAATGGCGCTGTCGTGGTGCAGAAAAAGCGTCGCCCAACGCGTCCGACCCGCGGCTCCCAGGTACGCCGAGTAGACAGTAAGGTGAAGAGAGGGCAGTCCAAGCAGCTAAGGGGCAAGGTGGATATTTAACCTGACCTGTCCTTAACTGCCCGCCTCAGGCGTGCAGATTGCTAAAACGATTACTCTTCGTCTTCTGCGTCTCGCAAGCGCTCCTGTCGAGCTGCTTCTTCCTCCAGTACCGCTCGAATCTCGGCCACCACACTGTCTACATCCGCTTCGCCCTCAGGGTCAGCAAAATGGCCCGTCAGCTCGCTCTCAGGGGTAAGCTTGCCTTCTTCATAGAGTGACCACATTTCTGCTGCGTAACGCGTTTCCAGCAGTTCGGGCGCATATTGCGCGTAATATTCGGTCATATTGCGCACATCACGATCAAGCATCTTGCGGGCGTTGTTGTTGGCAGCGGCATCCACCGCCTGAGGCAGGTCGATGATTACCGGGCCGTAGGCATCGACTAGCACGTTAAACTCCGACAAGTCGCCGTGGACCAGGCCGGCGCATAACATCAGCTTTACATACTCCATAACCACGGCATGGTCTTCAAGGGCCTGTTCTGCGGACATGGAGACATCATTAAGGCGCGGCGCAACGTTTCCTTCGTCATCGGTTACCAGCTCCATCAGCAGGACGCCGTCGAAGCAGCCGTAAGGTGTCGGCACCCGGGCGCCGATAGCAGCGAGGCGGTAAAGCGCGTCCACTTCGGCGTTCTGCCAAGCAGACTCCTGCTGGTCACGGCCAAACTTGGAGCCTTTCTCCATCGCACGTGCACGCCTGGAGTTGCGCACTTTGCGGCCTTCCTGGTAGAGCACTGCCTGTTTGAAACTACGCTTGGTTGCTTCCTTATAGACTTTGGCGCAGCGGATCTCATTTCCGCAGCGCACGACAAAGACGGCGGCTTCCTTGCCGCTCATCAAGGGACGTATGACCTCATCGATGAGGCCGTCTTCTACCAGAGGTTGCAAACGCTTAGGGATCTTCATAGCGCCGTTATACCCTAAATGCATACGGGGTGTTAAGTGGCACTGTAAATGTAGCCCTTACGGTGTTGAATTAACTAATAAAACGGGCCGGATTAGCCGATTACCATATCTTCAATCAGAGTACGGTTCGCGCTGCCGGGCAAGGTGCTCAGGGTCAGCCCGCGCGCAGCATCCACTGTATAGTCGCGCGCCTTTACGGTGCTGACATAGCGCCAGTCAGCCGTTGCCTCGTCCGGCGTAAAGGTCACCAGCAAGTAACCGCGCTGGTTGGCGTTAAGGTACTTGAGTTCATCGACCAGCAACGTGATCGCTTGTTCTGCCTGCGGCATGGCTTCAGCGGGTAACCCAAGGTAGCTTTCCAAACCAGGTGAGGTAATACCGGCGGTGGCAAACTCGACACCCACAGCTTCACCGCCTTGGGTTTTCAGGTTGTTGGCCCACGCATTGTGCGTATCGCCTGCCAGCACAACCAGGTTTTTGTCGAGACTGCGGGCCAACCCGAATATCACCTCGCGCTCATAGGCATACCCATCCCAGGCGTCAAGGTTGTAGGGTATGACTGTGGTGATTCGCGCGATCTCTTCGCTGGTGAGGGAGGGATCTTTTTGCTGGACACGTATTTTAAGCTGCACCAGTTCACCAAGGAGCGTACCCAGGTCTGCCGCGGCAGGGTTCGACAGTGCTGTCAGCATTTCGGCCGGCAATAGCATGCGGCCCATCAATACCTGTTGCCCCAGCACTTGCCATGTAGCGGTTGAAACTGCCAGCTGGGTTTGCAGCCAGTTCATTTGCGTCTGGCCGAGCAGACTGCGACTGCTGGAGCTTACATCCGCGGTAAACCCAACCGCATCAAAGCCGCTTTGGCTGGTGTAGTCGGCGTAATCAAGCTGCTCATCACGACCAATGATGCGGGTATCGAGCATATGCAGGCTGACGAGGTCGCCGAAGTCGAAGCTGCGATAAATGGTCAGTTCATCGTCTTCGCTGGCAGGACGAACGGGTAACCACTCAAAATAGGCTTGCAGCGCCGCCAGTTTACGTTCGGTGAAATCGCCTTCGCCCTCGTTGTGGTTCTCGGCGCCGTCCTTCCAGGTATCGTTGGCGACTTCATGGTCATCCCATACGGCGATAAAGGGCGCTGCGGCGTGCAAGGACTGCAGGTCGGTATCGGTTCTATACAAGGCATAGCGTTTGCGGTAATCGCTCAGGTTCAGCAGTTCAGTGTTGTTGTCGCTGGACAGGCTGCGACCTAGCGCTGCGGCATCCTCCGTGGCGTAACCGCCGGTACCGTATTCATAGATGTAATCACCCAGATGCAGCACCGCATCCAGCTCTGATTCACGAGCCGCTTCGGCATAAGCGTGAAAGTAGCCGGCCGGGAAATTAGCGCAGGACATCACGGCAAAGCGAACCTGTTGAACGCCCGCACTTGGCAGCGTTTTCATTTTGCCGGTTGCCGATACGGTATTGCCCGCCTTGAATCGATAGAAATAGGTCTCGCCGGGTAGCAGGTTCTGTACGTCTACCTTGAGCGTATAGTCGCGTTCCGGCCCGGTACTGGCACTCCCGCTATGCAGGAGTTGGGTGAAAGCAGCGTCGCTGGCTACTTCCCAGCTGACCTCAACGTTCGCAGCGTTTGCGTCTTTTGGGGTCACCCGGGTCCAGACCATGATACGGTCAGCCAGCGGATCACCACTGGCTACTCCATGCTCGAACGCGAGACTCCGGTTCTCTGCTGACGGTGATGATGAAGAGCCGCCGCTCAAACATCCCTGTAAGCCGGTAGAGACAACGATCCCACCGAGCGCCAATCCCGATGCGCGTAAAAAATCCCGCCGAGTAAAACCAGCCATGCTATTGCTCCTTTGCTGACCTCGAATGGAGACGGTCCATGGTTGAGAAGAATGCTAAGGATGATGGCAAGACTGTGTTACAGCTTAAGGACGGGCATTACAGGCTAGTTTTTATCAACAAACCACTGCTCAATAGCCTGTCGCGTAAGCTCTTCACGCTGTTCTGGACGGGGCGCCCAGTTTCGCCAGCAGCGCGTGGCATGGGTCAGGAACTCGAACAACGGGAGATGCTGGCGTAGCACCCGTTGCTTGCGGTGGTCGATGACCGGATTGAAATAGCCGAAGTAGTCAAACATCTGGCGAGGGTTCTTGCGTACCCAGAGCCAGGATCCCATCTCTAATGTGAAAGGGATGAACAGATTCTCGGGATGGCTATCCAGAGAGCTGTCGTAAAGGTGATCCCAGAGGTCACCGTGGGTAGTGTAATTGATCGACTGCGGCTCGATGATGTAAGGATGGTGATTGGGGTAAGTCTGCTCGAACAGCCGTTTTAGACTTAGCACTTCAGCGATATTGGCGATGGGTTTGTGGCTGCGTGCATAGCCGCACCAGAGTCGGTCACGGCGGCCAAAGCCGCTGTGGCAATCTACGCTGATAGCGAAGGGCGATTGGTGCATGCGCTCCTTAACTACCCGCAATACGGCGGCAGACTCGGCTTCCATAGGTGCACCCAGTTTGCCGCGATACCAGGGCAAGCGTTTACTAACGCGGTGCCCGCTAACCAGCCACGGTGCTGGCCCCATGGCTTCAACGGGCGCATTACGCATCAGGTCCACGCCATTAAGATTGCTGCGCCTGTGATGCCAGATGCCACCAGGGTTGATCATGGGCATAAACAGCAGCCGCACACGCTCCAGCTGCTCGCGTAGCTGATCATCCCAGTCAAGACGGTGCACCAGGCTGTGCAGCCAGGAAATCAGCACCTGCGTACCTATGCGCTCGACGCCATGCACACCACCAAAAAAACCTATTACTGGTGCGTTGGCTGAGCGGCTGCCCAGCTCAATCACCCTTACCGGGATACTGATATCGCCGATGGGGACGTGTAGCGGGGTGGTCACCCGAATATGGCGTGCTGCTTGATGCAGTAGCCGCTCCAGCTGGGTGTGCTCAGGCAGGTGGCGTTGGATTTGGTGTAGTGCGTCGGTCATGATGGGGCCGGCCAAGGTGTGATTTAACCATAGAGGTAACTCATGACAGTTGGATGAAGGTTGTGTTGCTGGTGCTCTATCGAGTCCTTCTTTTGGGTGGCTCGCCATTCAAATACATGAGTTACATATGATGTATTGTCTTTGATGAAAAATCTCGGCTAATGCGCTGTTATATAAGATTTTTATGCTTCAGAATTGCTCGCTTTTCGCCTTGCTGGCCTTCGGCTTCTCTGCGTTACTCGGTGTTGAGCGGCGTCGCCTAGCCGGCCGCACCTAGCCGGCCGCACGAAAACTCGCTTCGCTCAGACAAGTCGCGACGCTTTATCGCTCGGCCCCTGCGTTACTCGACAGCTTGGTTGGGGATGAACGGCCGGAGAAAGGCGTGATTTTCAGGTCTCGTGATTTGGTCTAAGTTTGAAAACCACAAATCAGCCGATTGCACGGACTAGAATGTCCCATCTGAGCGGGCGAGTAGTGCAGAGCTGCCGGGAAAAAGGCGCGTGCGGTGTCTGAGGTGCGTAGCGCCGAGTTTGCACGCGTCCCCGGCAGCTCGAGCAACGCAGCGAACCCGAAGGGCCGCGCAGCTGGGTGCCCTGGGGGATTGTCAAGGGGGCATGGGCAAGCATGCCCCCTTGACTCGCCTAGTGGCGAAAACGAAAGTGAGCTAACCACCGCAGCTCGAAGCCTGGGAAGAAAATGCCGAACCACTGCATCCTAGCCGCAGGGTGGGCGGCTGAAGCCACCCGCCACGGCGTGTTCCGCCCTACGACATTCGGCATATATTCATGCCGCAATCAAAAACTCAATCCACCAACGCCCCATTAATGATCGCCCGTAACTCCTGCCGCACCGCATAGGTAGAAGAAGGAATCAGCTGCGTCATAAACACCATCAACAGGTCTTCTTCTGGATCGATGAAGAAGTTGGTGCTCGCCATGCCACCCCAACCGTATTCGCCCACTGAACCGACGGTCTGGGATTTGGCAACGTCGAGCTTGACCGAAAAACCCAAGCCAAAACCGGTGCCGTCGTAGGGAGTCTCGCTAAAGGAGCCAATGGCGACGTCGGGCAAGCCCTTGTTATCGGGGAGATGGTTCATGCGCATGAATTCCAGAGTCTTGCGGCCGATAATACGCGCGCCATCGAGTTCGCCGCCGTTGGCCAGGGCCTGAGCAAAGCGGTAGTAGTCGTCGACACACGAGACCAGGCCGCCGCCGCCAGACAGATAGCCATGCGCCTTGGCAAAGGCTGAGCCTTGCGGATCATCCTGCAGGCTGAAGCTGTCACCCGGTTGATATTGGTAACAGGCGGCAAAGCGACTCAGTTTTTCTGCTGGCACGGTAAAGAAGGTGTCTGGCATGCCCAGCGGCTGAAAAATGTGCTTGCTGAAATAATCGTCCAGACTCATACCGGAGAGCAATTGCACCAGATAGCCACACACGTCGGTTGCTACGGAGTAATTCCAGGCCGTGCCGGGTGAAAACTCCAGAGGCAATCGAGCTAGCTCGTCGATCAAGCGATCGAGCGTGTGCCCCGGGCCGCCATCCAGCTTGAGGCTGCGGTAGGCCGCGTCCACATTGGTACGATTCATGAAGCCGTAGGTAAGGCCGGACTGGTGGGTTAACAGGTCACGAATGGTCATCGGACGCTGCGGTGCCGTAGTCAGCATTTGCGGATGACTGCCGGTTTTATATACGCGCAGGTTTTTCCAGGTCGGAATGTACTTGTGAACTGGCTCATCCAGTAGAAAACGGCCCTGTTCGTATAGCTGCATCAAGGCAATAGAGGTAATCGGCTTGGTCATCGAATAGATACGAAACAGCGTATCGCGTTCTACTGGTAACTGACGCTCCACATCACGCAGCCCCTGAGCCTGGCAGTAGACTACCTCGCCACGGCGGGCGACCAGGGTCATGGTGCCTGCTAGCTTGCCTGGATGAAGGTACGCCCGATCCAGGTGCTCGGCGATACGATCCAGTCGGTTCAGGTCCATACCCGCGATAATATTGCTCTGCGCCATTGGAAATTCCATAGGTTGATCAAAGACTTGATACTAGCCTGTAAAGCCGCCGAGCAGAAACCCCCGCAGGTCATGTATGAGAGAGCAGGCGGCCAAGGTACGCTGGGTAATAAAATACTTTGCAGTACACGCATAACTTCATTGTGGAAGTGCCCGTACTAGGTGTAAAAGAGCAGCACCCAAGCAAAATGAGGATTGCGATGAAATGAGTGAACAATCGCCCTGTCTGAATTGCGGTGCCTGCTGCGCCACTTTCAGGGTTTCTTTTTACTGGGGCGAGACTGATAGTGCGCCCGGCGGTGACGTACCCACCCAGCTTACCGAACAGATCTCCCCTTACCGCGCCTGTATGCAAGGCACTAATCAGCCCAAGCCGCGCTGCGTTGCGCTACTTGGCACTGTGGGTGAGGGCGTACGTTGCAGTATTTACGAAAAACGCTCCAGTCCTTGCCGTGACTTTCCTTATCACGGCGAAAACGGTGAAGACAGCCCCGGTTGCCAGCGCGCCAGAGCCTTACATGGCTTGCCCCCGCTGCCCGATAGCCCCGTCCGGCCCTCGTTGATACCTATTATCGCGGCGTAACGTCGTGGCAGGTGGCATCTCAGTTCGCCGCCTGTCCTGCGCTGGCAACCACAGAGTGCACCAGGTACAACTTGCGCATGCTGTCGATGGTCAGCACGAAGGGGTAAATATCAGCCTGACCCATACTGCGCGCGAGAACGTTGAGCACGCTGCTCAGCTGTACCCAGCGGTTGATGAAGGCGAGGAATCGCTGCCGATCATCTTCGCTATGTTTATGTGCGCTTAATTGGCTGCTATCAAATGGGTCGGTCTGCAGCGCCAGGGTGTCGATTTGCAAGCCGAAATCCAGTGCGGCGTTCAGGGTGTCGGTCATATGCAGGTAATGTGCCCAGGTTTCGGCCCAGTCTTCCCAGGGATGAGTGGCGGCATAGCTGCTGATGAAATGGTCTTTCCAGTCGGCAGGCGGGCCGTCGCGGTAGTGTCGTTCCAGGGCCTTTTGATAGTCCTGTCGGTCATCGCCGAAGAGGACACGGCAGGGCTCCAGCCAATGCGTGTCCCGGACCAGACGATCCCAATAGTAGTGTCCGCTTTCATGCCGGAAATGCCCTAACACTGTGCGGTAGGGTTCGTGCATGTTTTGGCGTACGCGCTCACGATGTGCAGGGTCGGCCTCATCGATATCCAGGGTGATGATGCCATCCATGTGCCCGGTCATCACAGGCTCTGCGCCCGGCTGTTGACGCAGAAAATTGAAACCGAGCCCTTGCTGCGGATCGGCACTGCGCGGTATGACGGGTAAGCCCAGCATGAGCAGCTGGGCGACGAGGCGTCGCTTGGCTACTTCAGTCTCGTGCCAGAGCTCCGCATTCTCGTTAAGACTGAGATCGGGGATGGTTTCGTTTAATACGCAGGCGAGGCAAAAATGCGACGGACTGTCATGGTTTACCAGCCAGTTGCACGCCGCAGGCGCAGTCAGGTTCCCGCAGCGGCGATAGCGGCGTTTCGGTTGCTCTATGTCCTTTTGCAGATACCAGAGGTCATCTGCATCAGGCGTTGGCTCCAGGCTGAACAGGCGACCCTGCAACGGTTGATAGCCCAGCTCAGCGCCACAGCGCAGGCATCGGCTGTTGTTGAAAAAGACCGCTTGCCCACATTGGCATCGCTGTACCTGGCCGGTTGGCTGGTAGTCGAATAACTGTTGGCCCTGGGTCGCTCGGACCAACTGATCAAAGTAACTCATCTACCCCTGCCTGAGCGCGCCGCTGCGCGCCACCTAACTATTGCGATTGGGCCTGAGTCTGCGCGTTTTCTTCCAACTGCGCAAAATAGGTCTGCCGGATGGCTTCGTGCAGATCATCAAAGTCGACCTGGATGTCATCGACGAAGGCATGGAGGCGGTCGGGTTCTGCCGCCAATACGGCGATCTCTGCCTTGGCCAGGTCCTGGCGACAGGTTTCTACTTCATCCAGTGCGGCAGCGTGTCGGGGTAGTGTCAAAAGGGTGTTTGCCAGGCGTTCCAGGGCGCAGGCGACACTGCGCGGAAAGAGCCGGTCCTGAAGCAAAAACTGGAGCACATCCGGGCCCCGGATACGTAACCGAACGTGCTGACGATACATCTGATAGCCGCTCAATGATTTGAGCACGCTCATCCACTGCAGCGTCTCAAAGGGAGTGAGGTCTTCGGCAGTGCGAGGCAGCAGGTTGGCAGAACGCACATCGAGAATGCGGGTGGTCATGTCGGCGCGTTCAAGTTGCCGACCGAGCATCAGAAACGACCGCACTTGCGTATAGCTCAGGGTGCTTTCGATCAGGCCGTTGACGGTTTGACAGCTACGGATAACCCGACCAAGAAAAGCATCACGGCGCCGGGGTGTAATGCCCGAACCAACTTGCTCCTTAACATTCAGGTACAGCTGGTTGACCTCTTCCCAAATCTCTCTTGGAATAACATCACGTGTGGTACGCAGGTTCTCGCGCGCAGCACTCAGTGAACTAAGAATGGAGCCGGGGTAGCGGCGATCCCCACACATGAACGACAGCACGCTGGCCTCGTCTCTTGTGGGGTAATGCTCGTCAAACAGTTCATCATTGCCTGTGATGGCGATGATTTCAGACCAGCCAAGCTGAGTAGGGCGTGGCAGGTCAAGCAACAGGTGGCTGTTAACGCTGAGCAGGCGCGCGGTGTCTTCTGCGCGCTCCAGATAGCGCGCCAGCCAGTACACATTTTCGGCTACACGTGAAAGCATGATTCAATTCCCCGCCAGGTCGACGATCCAGGTGTCTTTACTGCCGCCGCCCTGCGAAGAGTTGACGACAAGTGAGCCTTTGGTTAGTGCCACGCGGGTAAGCCCGCCAGTGGTAACCCAGTTGCTTTCACCCGATAAAATAAACGGCCGCAGGTCAACGTGGCGTGGCTCCATTACCTTGCCACAGAGCGTCGGTGAGGTAGACAGACTCAGGGTAGGCTGGGCCATATAGTTGCGCGGATCCGCCTTGATCAATTCGGCAAACTTTGCGCGCTCCTTGTTGCTGGCGTGCGGGCCTATCAACATGCCGTAGCCACCGGATTCGTTCGCCGGCTTGACCACCAGCTTGTCGAGATTGGCCAATACGTACTTGCGATCCTCCTCAAACATGCAGAGGTAACTGGGCACGTTGGGAAGTAAGGGTTTCTGGTCGAGATAATACTCGATAATCTTGGGTACAAAGGCGTACACGACCTTGTCGTCGGCGACCCCGGCGCCGGGCGCATTGGCCAGAGCAACATTGCCCTTGCGCCAGGCACGCATCAAGCCGCGCACCCCGAGCATCGAATCAGGATTGAATACTTCTGGATCGATGAACATGTCGTCAACCCGTCGATAGATTACATCGATGCGCTGGAGTCCATCGATCTTGCGCATGTAAACGCAATCGTCATCGCCCACCATCAAGTCAGGCCCCTCCACCAGCTGCACGCCCATCTGCGCTGCGAGATAGGAGTGTTCGTAGTAGGCCGAGTTGTAAATGCCGGGCGTGAGAATAACGATGTTGGGATCGTCGCCAGGTCGCGGAGATAGCGAAGCGAGCATGTCGTAAAGTTGTGAGGTGTAGTCATCTACCGGCTGAATACGCCCACCGGCAAACAGGTCTGGTAACACGCGCTTGGTTACGTTGCGGTTCTCCAGCATATAGGAAACGCCAGACGGGACGCGCAGGTTGTCTTCCAGTACGTAAAGTGTACCGTCATTATCGCGCACCAGATCTGAACCACAGATATGCGCCCATACGTTATGCGGGGTCGAGATGCCTACGCATTGGGGCCTGAAGTTAACTGACTGGGCGAGAACCTCGGCGGGAAAAATGCCATCCTTGATGATTTTCTGATCGTGATACAGATCGTCAATAAACATGTTCAGCGCTTGGACGCGTTGCTTCAGGCCAGCGTCGGTCTTCTGCCATTCGGCCAGCGGTATGATGCGCGGCACTATATCGAAGGGCCAGGCACGGTCGATCATATTGCCTTCGGTATAGACCGTAAAAGTGATGCCCATCAACTGGATAGCAACCTCAGCCGCCGTCTTGTGTTCGGCCAGTTCGTGCGCGTCAAGATTGGCCAGGTACTGGCACAGCAAGTCAGCTTCCGGTCTAGGCTGTCCGGGCGCCTTGATGAGTTCGTCGTAGAAGCCTTTGGATAGATACTGGTCCCAGTTTACTTTGCTCATTCAGCTACTCTGTCCGCTAGAGGAGGGATGGTCGATACGCTGCAATTGCCATACCAGATAACGTTAGTTGAAATTTTCGCTAGGCGCGCTTCGCACTACTTTAAGCCGCGCTTCAGGATAGTGTCACATTAACCTGATAACAGATGCTGTGCGTTACACAAGACATCGCCTAAGCTGTTGGCATAGCCATTGCTTTGCTTTGGTAACGCACTTGCCGAATACTCAACCGGGATCATGAAGCATGACTATCCGCGTAGCTCTCAGGCACTCCACGCATTACGACTTTGATCGACCGATCAATGTTGCTCCTCATCAGATCCGACTCAAGCCCGCTCCGCACTGTCGCACACCGATTGATGCTTATAGCCTCAAGGTTAGCGGAGGTGAGTACTATATCAATTGGCAACAGGATCCTTTCGGTAACCATATTGCGCGTCTGGTGTTTCCAGAAAAGATGGAAAAGCTGCACATCGATGTTGAGCTGATTGCGCCAATGACGGTTATCAACCCCTTTGACTTCTTTGTCGAAGAGTACGCGGAAACCTTTCCATTCCAGTATGACAAAGACCTGAAAAAAGAGCTGGAGCCCTTCCTGGATGCCGAACAGCCGGGGCCGCTATTGAAAAAATGGCTGGCCGGTGTCAGCACCAAGGAGATGACGGTCAGCGATTTTCTGGTCGAAATCAACCAGCGTCTATCGCAGGATATTGATTACCTGATTCGAATGGAGCCAGGGGTGCAGGGCGTGGAAGAAACGCTAAAACTCAAGCGTGGCTCCTGCCGTGACTCGGCTTGGTTACTGGTGCAGATACTGCGGAATCTGGGGCTTGCCGCGCGTTTCGCTTCCGGTTATCTGATTCAGCTTACAGCGGATGTGAAGGCGCTGGATGGTCCCTCTGGTACGGACGTCGACTTCACCGACCTGCATGCCTGGACTGAGGTGTTTTTACCCGGCGCGGGCTGGGTTGGTCTTGATCCCACCTCTGGACTCTTTGCCGGTGAAGGCCACCTGCCGCTGGCAGCCACGCCTGAGCCCAGCAGTGCAGCGCCCATTACCGGGGCAACCGATAAATGCGAAGTGACCTTCGATTTCCAGATGAGCGTCACCAGGGTGCATGAAGATCCACGCGTGACGCTGCCCTATAGCGAAGACCAGTGGCAGGAAATTAACGCTCTGGGTGCCCTTGTAGACGCCAGCCTGGATGAGCAAGACGTGCGTTTGACCATCGGCGGCGAGCCTACTTTTGTCTCAATCGACGATATGGATGCACCAGAATGGACCATTGCAGCGCAAGGGCCCACCAAAAGAGGGCTTTCCGAGGCCCTATTAAGGCGCTTGCGACCACACTATGCACCACACTCGTTGATCCATTATCAGCAGGGCAAGTGGTATCCCGGTGAGCCGCTGCCCCGGTGGGCTTTAGCCTGTTATTGGCGCCGCGATGGTAAACCTATGTGGCAGGATGACCAGTGGCTTGCTGATATGGAAAAAGATTATGGCCATTCGAATGCGCAGGCGCAGCTGTTCGCCGAGACACTGGTCAAGCGTCTGGGGTTGTCCGCACAGTATTTGATTCCCTGTTACGAAGACGCGTATTACTACCTTTGGATTGAGCAAACACTGCCGTCAGATGTCGACCTGATCGGGGCGGACCTGAAAGACGAAGAAACCCGTCGCCGCCTGGCTCGTCTGCTTGAGCGCGGACTGGATGAAATAACCGGGTTTGCTCTGCCGCTGGCTGCGGGCAAGGCTAAAAATGTGTGGCAAACGGGGGACTGGCCGCTGCGCCGTGAGCACCTGTATCTGGTTCCCGGCGACTCGCCAATGGGGCTGCGTCTGCCTCTCTCGGCGCTACCTGAAAGGAGGCGAGAGGAGCCGCAGCCTACGTCTCTGTTCGAGCCAGTCAAGGAGTTGACCGATATCCATGGCGAGGTCGCGCGCTTGTACAGTGCGACACAGCAACAGAACGTGGGCGCAAGCGGAAAAGGGAGTCATCACGTCGCTGCCGGGCAGGAATGGCAAGAACAAATCCCGACACTGCAGGAAGAAGGGATTATTGGCACTGCCCTGTGTATCGAGCCACGCGATGGCAAGCTCTTTGTATTCATGCCGCCGCTGACGCAACTGGAAGGCTACCTCTCGCTGCTCGCCACGCTGGAACAGACCGCGGCCGAGCTGAAAATGCCTATTTGCATAGAAGGTTACGCGCCACCCTCGGATACCCGTATTGAGAAGTTCATGATCACACCCGACCCGGGGGTGATTGAAGTTAACGTGATGCCAGCTGAAAACTGGAAAGACCTGGTCAAGAACACCGAAACCCTCTACGAAGAAGCGCGCCTGACTCGCTTGGGTACCGAGAAATTCATGCTTGATGGTCGCCATACCGGCACGGGCGGTGGTAACCACGTAACCCTGGGTGGGCGCACCCCGGCTGACTCGCCTTTCCTGCGACGTCCGGATCTGCTGGCCAGTATGCTGACGTTCTGGCAGCACCATCCGAGTCTGTCTTATCTGTTTTCCGGCATGTTTCTTGGCCCTACCAGTCAGGCGCCGCGCATTGACGAGGCGCGATATGAGGCCTTGTATGAGCTGGAAATCGCGTTTTCGCAAATGCCTAAAGGCGAAGTGCCGCAGCCCTGGCTGGTCGATCGGCTGGTACGCAACCTGCTCACCGATATCACCGGCAACACCCATCGCGCCGAGTTCTGTGTGGATAAAATGTATTCGCCGGATAGCGCGACAGGCCGGCTGGGTTTGCTGGAGTTGCGCGGCTTTGAAATGCCGCCGCATGCGCGCATGAGCTTGATGCAGCAGTTGTTGATCCGGGCGTTGGTCGCTCGCTTCTTCGCTGAGCCCTATCGACAGCCATTGGCGCGTTGGGGTACTGCTCTGCATGACAAGTGGATGATGCCGCACTACATCTGGGGTGATCTCTGTGATGTGCTGGAGGATCTACGCGCTCACGGTTTTGCATTCAAGAACGAGTGGTTCGCGCCTTTCTTGGAGTTCCGTTTTCCGCATGCCGGTGAAGTACAGTATGGCGACACCCGTATTGAGTTGCGCCAGGCGATTGAGCCATGGCAAGTGCTAGGCGAAGAAGTAAGCGGCGGCGGGACTGCGCGTTACGTAGATTCATCGGTCGAGCGGATGGAAGTTAAGGTACGTGACTTCAATGCCGCCCGTTATACCCTTACCTGTAATGGCTTCAAGGTACCCTTACAGCCAACCGGCGTCAGCGGCGAAGCAGTTGCCGCGGTGCGCTTCCGCGCGTGGCAACCGCCTTCAGCCTTACACCCGATGATCACTATTCACGCACCGCTGGTGTTTGACCTGGTAGATAATTGGAATCAGCGCTCTGTGGGTGGCTGCACCTATCATGTTGTTCATCCAGGCGGCCGCGGCTATGAAACCTTCCCGGTTAATGCGAACGAGGCAGAGGCACGGCGCATGACGCGTTTCTGGCACTATGGACATACGCAGGGCTCGATGGCCAATATTCGGCAGGCTCCAGGACAAGAATATCCGCATACCCTGGATTTGCGTCGTGCCGGAGTCGCCGACCCTGGTTTATAATGGGAGCTTCTTTCCCTTAGTGCTGGGCCGCTGTTGTCAGCGGCCTTCAGGAAGCTTTGCATGCAACAGGCAGCTAATGCAGTAACCCCGCTTCAGGCCTTGCTGGGTGATTACCCGGGCCATGCCGGCCATGACGAGCTTCTTGATGCCGACCGGCAGCCCCGTGCGCACTGGCAGGGCTTGTTAGACGATATCGCCGCCTTGGGGGCCGATACACTGGTTGCTCGCAGCGAAGAAGCACAAAACCTGCTGCACGAAAACGGCGTTACCTTTAACCCCTACGAAGATGATCCGGGCCAACTCCGCTCTTGGCAGCTGGATTGTGTGCCTTGGGTGATCAGTACCGAAGAATGGGAACTGCTGGAAGCAGGACTAAAGCAGCGTAGCCGCTTATTGGAGCATTTGCTCGATGACCTCTATGGAGCTCGTCGGGTTATCCAAGAGGGGTTGCTGCCGGCCGAGCTGATATTTACCCATCCCGGTTTTCTGTTTTCCGCCGCAGACGATCCGCCGCAGGTTGATCGGCCGTTGCTGATTTTTCATGGCACAGATGTGATTCGCGATGAGCAGGGCGGCTGGCAAGTGGTAGGCGACTGGACGCAATCGCCGGCGGGTGTTGGCTATGCATTGGAAAACCGTATTACCCTGGCGCGTGCGCTGCCTAGCATCTACCGCGATGCACCAATTAAGCGGCTCGCGGGATTCTTGCAGGCACAGCATCGCTGTCTTGCCAGCTTGGCCAAGACACAGCGTGAGCAGCCCAATATTGTGTTGTTATCACCCGGCCCTGGCAGCCCGGGTTATTTTGAACACGCCTGGTTAGCCAACTACATGAACTTTTCCCTGGTCGAGGGGGATGATCTCGTCGTGCGTGATGGCCAGGTCTCAATGCGCACTCTGGGCGGGCTTACGCAAGTGGATGTCATCTTGCGGCAAATCAACGATCCATGGTGCGACCCGCTGGAGCTGCGCCCTGATTCGCTTCTCGGGGTGCCCGGTTTGATGCAGGCGGCTCGCTGCGGCAATGTGCATATCGCTAATGCGCTGGGTGCCGGCATCCTTGAGCACCCAGGGCTTGCCGCTTTTTTGCCTGATTTGTGTCGCGCGCTGCTCGGTGAAGACCTGCTGCTGCCCTGCCGTGAAACGCTCTGGTGCGGCTCGGCTGATGCGCTCGCCAAGGTGGAGAGTGAACTGGATGCCTGGATACTGCGTGATATCAGTCGTCCCGGTAAGCTTTACCGTGCAGATCAAATGGGTCTCGATTCCTTGCGTGATTTGCGTGCGAGCCTGCAACATCATCCCTATTTATTTACCGCTCAGCGGCAGATAGCGGGTTCGGTTACGCCCGGCTTCAATACTCAAACACGCAAGCTGGAGCGACAAACAACGACGTTGCGGTTTTTTAGCCTGGTTGAGCCGGATGATTTGCTGAAGCCTGTGGTCGAGCGTAACTATCGTGTTATGCCAGGAGGCCTTGCCTGGCTTGGGGAGGCCGGTGCGCCCCTGATGAAAAGTCGCCTGGTTAAAGACGTCTGGGTATTGGCACCCGTTCCGCAACCACACATCAGTTTACTGCGTCAGGCGCTGGGGCCCATAGTGGTAACTCGTGACGGTAAGGATCTGCCTTGTCGAGTGGCAGAAAGTCTATTCTGGCTTGGGCGCTACGGTGAGCGTTTGGACAGCAGGGGGCGCCTATTGCGCGAGTCGCTAGCGCGATTGCTGCAAGATGACAGACAGGAAAGCGGCTCGACTTTATTACCGGATTTGCTCAGAGCGCTCGAAATCCCTCTAGATCCGGAAGACCTGAAAGTGGCAGATGTGGCGGGCGTTCCTGGGCGTGTCTCCCGCGAATACCTGGTGACTCGCGACCGCCTTTTGCAGATGTTTGCCGATGATTTGCCGGATGGCCTGCCGGCGCTTTTTGGTCATTTTGTACGCAACAGCAGAGCCGTTCGCGACCATCTCGGAGACGATACCTGGCGCGCGATTAACAGCCTCAGGCAACAGTTCAACAGTATTTCGCGCACGCGCGGTGTGGTGGTTGGCCAAAGACACCTGGAAGCCATGGTGCTGGACCTGGCCGCCTTCTTCGGTTTGTGCAATGAGACCATGCCGCACCATTACGGCTGGCGTTTTCTGGATATCGGGCGCTTCATTGAGCGCACGCTTGGTTCGCTGGAATTGCTCAAACTGGCGCTGCTGACCGCAGAGGAGCCAGGTATACCCTTGTGGGAGGTAGTGCTGGCAACTACCGACAACCTGACGGTTTACCGTCGTCGCTATCGCTCGCAATTACACCCGCTGGCGATTCTCGATCTGTTACTCTTTGATGAAACCAATCCGCGTTCGATTGGGTACATGCTAAAACGACTGGGCCAGCAGATTGCCAAGTTACCTTCGCCGGGCAGCTCGCCTTATCGCAATACCGAGCAGCGCCTGGTTATTCAGGCTACCAGTACACTGCATTTGGTTGATATTGCCGTGCTGGCTGATATCGAAGGTTCCGAGACTGCACGGGAAGCGCTTGCTCAATTGCTGGATCAACTGATCGAGCCGATGTCGGAGCTGTCCAATGCTATTTCGCACAGCCATTTCAGCCACGTTGAAGCCCCACGTCAGCTGGTAAGTATGCATTACAGCGGGCAAAACTGACCGAGGCAGTAATGAAATACCAGCTACGCCACACCACCCATTACGAATACAGCGGCTCGGTCACCCTAAGTCACAACGAGGCGCGTATTTTGCCGCGCAGTTTGCCTTGGCAGGATTGCAATAACACGCGCCTGGTGATTTCACCTACCCCCGACCGACTGCGCGAACGCACGGATTTCTTTGGTAACCGAGTTGTTTACTTCTCTATCGAATCGCTGCATGACAGTCTGGATGTCACCGTCAGCAGCGATATCGTGACACGCCCTCGGCTGGCGTCTGATTTTTTCAGCAGTATTGCCTGGGAGTCGGCTGTGGGGGCGTTGCAACAGGACCCACGCATGACTAACCGGGACTGTCTCGAAGCGCGTCTGTATGTGCTGAGCTCGCCGTTTATTCACCAGCAAGGCTGGTTGGCAGACTATGCACTCGATTGTTTTACGCCGGGGCGCAATCTGGTTGATGCCGTGCTGCAGCTCAACAGCAAGATATTTAACGAGTTTATCTACGACCCCGAGTTTACTACCGTAGCCACACCGCTGGCTGATGTGCTCAGTAGCAAGCGTGGCGTCTGTCAGGACTTTGCTCATCTTATTATTGGCTGCCTCCGCTCGTTGGGGTTAGCGGCACGCTATATCAGTGGCTATATGGAAACTTCGCCGCCGCCTGGAGAAGTTAAGCTCCTGGGGGCTGACGCGACCCACGCCTGGGCTGCGGTGTTTATTCCGGGATGGGGCTGGTTGGAGATTGACCCTACCAACGGCTGCGTACCTGATGAACGCTATATCGTGTTGGGCTGGGGCCGAGATTTTGCTGATGTCACGCCGCTGAAAGGAGTGATGACCGGTGGCGGAGATCATGTGCTTAGTGTGGCGGTAGATGTAATACCGCTGCGTGAAGAAGCCTCGCTACTTTGACGGCATAGGGCGGTATCGGACTGCGGGCATTCTGCCAGCGGGCCGGTGCGGGCACCGCGCTGCCCAGCAGATAGCGCTGGGGCGTGAGTTAGCGGCGCTAGCGGGCAAGCAGGTGAAGGCCTGCTGGCGTTTTCGCCCGCGCCAGGGCGCGTTTTATCTGCCGTTCAATCTTAAACTCCAGGCCTGAACCGGCTGAACACCCAACAAGGCCATGAACAGACGGCTAGCCCACGCGCTGGTTGTCGGCTCCGGGTAATCCAGTAAAATGCGCCAGTCCTATATCACCGCAGGCCAAGGTCTATGTGCTGTTTACCTGATGCTGGAGTTGCCGCATGTCTCATCTGTTAACCCCGCCGACCCGTTTGGCGCCATTATATCTGGCGTGCCTATTCGCCTCTCCTGTGCTGGCACAGGAGCAGGACGCAGTACAACTCGATGCCATGACTATCTCTGGTATGACGCTGGATGAGGTTGATCTAGCGCGCGAGCAGCTGAATGAAGTGCCGGGTGCTACCAACGTGGTCGACATGCAGCAGGTAGCGCAGGGCAGGGTGGCCGGTGTGGCTGATGTGCTGGCCTATCAGCCGGGCGTTTACGCCCAGTCGCCCGGCAACGAGGGTGTAAAAATCAGCATCCGCGGCTCAGGCATCAACCGCGGCCCCGGCGCGCATGCTTCCGGCAATCATATTATGCTCGATGGCCTACCGCTGACCGGTTCTGGCGGCACCCCTTACGAATTGCTTGAGCCGCTGTGGCTCAGTCGTGCCGAAGTGCTACGGGGCGCCAATGGTTTTGAGCGCGGTGCGCTGGCACTGGGCGGTGCGGTGGACTACATCACTCGCAGCGGATTCGATGCGCCGCGCCTTCAGTTGCGCATGGAGGCGGGTACTGATGGCTACCTTAAGCGCCATATCGCCTCAGGCCAAGTGATTGGCAATCTGGATTACTACGTTGGTCTGACCGACCTGCACTATGATGGGCAGCAGGACCATTCGGCTGGTAGCGGCAAGGGCGTGGTGGCCAATGTCGGACTGCAGCTAACCCCTGATCTAGAGACCCGCTTTTACCTGCGTTACCGTGAAACCGAACACCAGACGCCGGGTCGTCTGACCCAGTCGCAGATCGATGATGACCCAACCCAGGCCAATGCCGCCAACATTGCCCGCGATGCAAAACGCGAGCAGCCGGGTAGCACTTGGCTGGCGAACAAGACCACGCTGCGTCTGGACGACGTCAGTACGCTGGAAGTGGGGCTGGTCTATCACCACTACCCGATGGATCTGATGGAGAGCCCGTATCGTATTCGGGTGGACTACAGCGACATCAGTGCCACCCTCAACTACACGCGTGAGCACCAGCTGTTTGGGCTGAATTCGAACACCACCGTTGGCTGGCGCACCACCACCAACCTGCCCAGCAGCGACGCGAAAGAAACGGCGTATGAAGTGTGGACGCCTGACAGGGCTCAGCCCTCGGTCACCTATCCTATTGGCACACTGATGCGCAGATATATCCACCAGGGCTCGGATAACGTACTGCATGTCAGCAACGACCTGGAGCTGGCGCCTAATCTCTGGCTGACCAGTGGTCTGGCATTGATCTATACCGAGCGCGAAGTCGAAGTAACCTGGCCAGATACCGACCAGAAGCTGAATGAAGGCACTTGGGATTACGCACCGCGCCTTGGCCTGCGTTACCAGCTGGAGTCCGGTACAGAGCTCTACGGCAACCTGTCGCGCTCGGTTGAGCCGCCGCATGCTTGGTCGATGATCTGGGGTTCGCCAATCCGCTTCGTAGAAAACACCCAACCTTGGAGTCGGCGCCAAAGTACCCCGATCAGTCTGGATAACCAGACTGCGACAACCTTTGAGGTTGGTGCCCGCGGTGACTCGATGATCGGCCTGTGGGACTTGGCCTGGTACTACTCACGGGTCAATCATGAGCTGTTGAGCGTTGAGATTGAGCCAGGCATCTTCGCTGAATCCAATGCCAGCGCCACCGTCCATCAGGGGATTGAGGCGGGTCTGACCAGCACCCTGTGGCAGGGTGATAAGTTGGGTGCGCTGGCTCTGCGTCAGGCATACACGTTCAGCGATTTCCACTATCGTGACGATGACACCTTGGGTAGCAACGCGTTGCCGGGCCTGCCGCGTCACTATTATCAAGGCGAGCTACGCTATCAGCACCCAACGGGTGTTTATGTCGGGCTAAATACTCAATATGCCTCCAAGGTGCCGGTAGATTACGCCAACTCCTGGTCCGCCGATGCCTACAACACCTTTGGCGCCACCTTGGGCTACGAAGCCCCCCAGCAGGACTGGCAAGCGTGGCTTGAGCTACGCAACCTGACTGACGAGCACTATGCTGCCACGGTGACGCCGGGGTACAACGACAACGGCGTTGAGGCCGCGCGCCTAACACCCGGCGAGAGTTTTGGTGTTTATACCGGGTTTTCCTGGAGCTGGCTGTAAGGGCAGGGGATGAGCGGGCTTGTAGCTTTGAGCTTAAGGCTCGAAGCTGGAAGTCCTTTTCTTGGTGGATGGCTCGTTCTTGTAGCTTGGCGCGCGTCGTCTCTGAGTAAATAAAGCGTCGCGACCAGCCGGACACCTTCACTATCACACCGAGGAAAGGCTTCCAGCTGCCAGCCGCATTCAAAAAACCCGGCACAGAGGCCGGGTTTTTCTTGTCGCTTGCAGCGTGAAACGTGCCGCTGTAACGCGCTTGCGCGTTACATGTTCGGGTAGTTCGGGCCGCCAGTACCTTCAGGCGCCACCCAGTTGATATTCTGGGAAGGATCCTTGATGTCGCAGGTTTTGCAATGCACGCAGTTCTGCGCATTGATCTGGAAGCGTTTGTCGCCGTTGTCTTCAGTCACGATCTCATACACGCCAGCAGGGCAATAACGCTGCGCCGGCTCATCGTACATCGGCAAGTTCTTCTCCAGCGGGATGCTGGGGTCTTTCAGCGTCAGGTGAACCGGCTGATCTTCTTCGTGGTTGGTGTTGGAGATAAACACGGAAGACAGCTTGTCAAAGCTGAGCACACCATCGGGCTTGGGATAGTCGATCTTGGGCGCTTCGGACGCTTTCTTCATGCACGCGTAATCAGGCTTGTTGTCGTGCAGCGTCAGCGGAATCTTGCCGCCGAACCAATTCTGATCGATGTAGTTGAACGCGCCACCGAACAGAGGTCCGAATTTGTGAATGGCGGGGCCGAAGTTACGTGCTGCAAACAGCTCGTCATACAACCAGCTGGCCTTGAAGCCATCGACGTAACCGGTCAGTTCGTCACCACCTTCGCGTCCAGCTTTGAGCGCCTCAACGACGGCGTCAGCGGCGAGCATGCCCGATTTCATGGCGGTGTGGCTGCCCTTGATCTTGGCGAAGTTCAGTGTACCCAGATCGCAGCCGATCAGTGCCCCACCGGGGAAGACCATCTTCGGCAGTGAGTTCAGACCACCCTTACAAATCGCACGTGCACCATAAGAAACACGCTTGCCGCCTTCCAGGTACTGTTTGACTACTGGGTGATGCTTGTAGCGCTGGAATTCATCGAAGGGCGAAAGATGCGGGTTGGCGTAGGACAGATCGATGATCAGACCAACCACAGCCTGGTTGTTCTCAATATGGTAGAGGAACGAACCACCGGTGTTCTCAGTGCCGGAGACTTCCAGCGGCCAGCCAGCGGTGTGCACGACCAGACCTTCTTCATGCTTCGCAGGATCGATATCCCAGATTTCCTTGATGCCGATACCGTAATGTTGGGCATCTGCTTCTGAATCCAGGTTGAAGCGCTTGATCAGCTGCTTGCCAATGTGGCCACGGCAGCCTTCCGCGAACAAGGTGTACTTGGCACGCAGCTCCATCCCGGGGGTGTAGAAGCCTTCTTTCGGGTTGCCTTCGCGGTCGACACCCAGGTCGCCGGTGAGGATGCCCCGTACCACGCCATTTTCATCAATCAGGGCTTCTTGCGCTGCAAAGCCCGGATAAACTTCAACTTCAAGCGCTTCAGCCTGCTCGGCAAGCCAGCGGCACAGGTTACCCAGAGAAATAATGTAGTTACCTTCGTTGTGCATGGTCTTGGGCACAAAAAGGTCAGGTATCTTGGTACCTTTTTCGGCACTGGTGAGCATGTAGATGTCATCACGCGTAACCGGTGTATTCAGTGGCGCGCCGAGTTCTTTCCAGTCAGGAAACAACTCTTCCAATGCGCGGGGCTCGAATACGGCACCAGAGAGAATGTGGGCGCCAACTTCAGAGCCTTTTTCTACCACGCAAACACTGACTTCCTGGCCGGATTCAGCTGCTTGCTTCTTGATTCGACATGCAGCTGCCAAGCCGGAAGGGCCAGCACCTACGATGACAACGTCAAACTCCATGAATTCGCGTTCCACTTTTTATCTCCTACTTTTAGGCCGGTCACAAGTATCGATTTTCGTATGATCTTCCATGATCGATCAGCCGCGAAGTATATCAGCCAGTTGTTTCGGCTCCAATGCAAAGATGGCTATTTGTCTCGCCTTTGCGGCTATGGTCGACTTGCAACTGTTGACCGTCTCTGGGCTGAGAGTCATCATAAGGGGCTTTTGAATGACTTGCTCACTTTAGTCTAAGCGTGAACGAAATGCATATTACAGTCATGTTCTGGTGGGTTTGGTTTGGATACATCCAAAAATGAGGCAATCATGAAGGTACTTGTAGCGGTTAAGCGCGTGGTCGATTACAACGTCAAGGTTCGCGTCAAAGCGGATAACTCCGGCGTCGATCTCGCCAACGTCAAAATGTCGATGAACCCCTTCTGCGAAATCGCTGTAGAAGAGGCCGTTCGCC
>NZ_JACGWE010000031.1:0-37948 GCF_014077575.1 Pseudomonas sp. 5Ae-yellow
GGAAAGCCGCTATGAACCAGTTTGCGATCCTGTATGAAGATCGTTTCACCAGGCCAACCTGGTAAGTGAAGGCCTACCTGATGGCAGGCCGTTAAGAGCCCGAACACAAAAAACCTGACAGTCCCCGTGCGCGAACGCCAGCTAGCGCCTATACAAAAACTCGGTATTACCCCGGCTAATTTCTGTACCGTTTCCTGTTGCACGTTTGATCCGGGGTTTCGCTTTTCCCAGCTAGGCACCAGTTCTGCAGCCACCATGTTCTTCATGCCGGAGCAGACCGAGTTTGATATTTACGTTCCAACGGGCGTGCAGACAGCCTATGTCAGTCTGAAGCAGGATGCATTACTTGACGCTTTGCGTACCCTCAGCCCCGAACAGTGGGAGTGCACGCCAGAACAGCTGCAATTGTTCCAGGCAGTACAACAAAGCGCCCTGAAAACCCTGATTAATCAGTGGCTGCTGATGGCTGATAGTCTGCGCTCCCCTTCAGGCTCTGTGGACGACAATTTGCTCCTGCACAGTATTGCGCACATTACCGCCGCTGCAGCGCAAAATACAGCTCATCCGCCACTCACAGAGCGCGTCCAGGCCTTTACCGTTTACCGGTTGGCGCGTGCCTTTATTGCTGATCATCTAGAGCTGGACGTGGTGCCCACCGTAGTTGATATCTGCCGTGTTATTGGCGTCTCTGAACGCAGCCTGCAATATGCTTTTCGTGCCTACGTTGAGATGTCGCCGCTGGCATACCTGCGTCTCTGCCGCCTGAATCGGGCCCGCGCAACGCTGCGCGCTGCTGACCCGCACAGCACCTCCGTCACCACCGTGGCCATGCGTTTCGGCTTTCTACACATCGGTCGCTTTTCCGTTGATTACAAAAAGATCTTCGCCGAGTCACCCTCGGCAACTCTCGCCTCTTAAATCGCTCACCTACCCGCTAACAACACGCTTCCTGTCTTCGCCTTGCGGAAATCGGATAGTGCCCCGCGCCGCGCCTAAGTATTGTCGCTCTACTATGGCATAGCACTGCACGCTGCATGCCGTCCGCACTCATCATTCTTGGCAAATGGAACTGGCATGAACCGACTTCACCGCGTTATCTGGAACGCTACCCGTGGTCTCTGGGTGGTAGTAAGTGAACTGGCCAAGAGTGCAGTGAAGGGACGCTGCCGAGGCCGCCAAGCGGGAGTCAGCCTTACCCTAGTCCCTCAGTTTCGCCGAGCCACACTTTATCTGCAGTTATGTACCGCGTTAATGCTGCCAACCCTCGCGGTCATGGTCACACCAGCAATGGCAGCGACCTGTATTCCAGATATCAAACAAATCTGCGGCGCAAACGGTACGGCCGGTACGGACGGCACGCCCCTTGGCCCAGGCTTAGTCAGCACATCCGGTACTGCCGGTGGCAGCGCGGGCGCAGGGAAGGTCTACTTCGCCGGTCAGGCAGAAACAAACAGCTTCAGTATTGAGGGGGGCGCCGGGGGCACTGGCGGTAACGGCGGAAACGGTCTGCCAGGCATTCCCTCCTCCACTGACGCAATGATCGCAAACGGCACCCGCAGCGGTAATGGTGGCGCCGGTGGTACCGGTGGCTTGGGCGTCCAGGGTGAGGGGTTCATTCTTACCAATGAGAATAGTGGCAACATCCTTGGCGGCACCGCCAGCAGCGCTGGTAACTCAGGCCAAGGCGGCAACGGTGCGGCCAGCGTCGGAGGCAGGGGTGGCACCAGTGGTGATGCTGGTAACGGTGGCGATGGCGGCGCAGGGCTGGACGGAACCAACTTCACTCTCATCAATATTGGCAATATTGCAGGGGGTGAAGCCAGCACTGGTGGTAACGCCAGTAACGCTGGTAACGGTGGCAGCGGTAGTGATAACACAGATGGTGGCGACGGCGGCGACGGCGGCAGCGGTGGCAACAGCGGTAACGGTGGTAATGGCGGTAGCGGCGGCGCGGGTGTCAGCGGCGCGGGCTATACGCTCATCAGTAGCGGCGGTATCTCGGGCGGCAACGGAAAAGATGGGGGCAACGGCGGAGCCGGAGGTAACGGCAGCAATGGCGGCAACGGCGACGCGGGTGGTGGCACCGGCACTATGGGCCTGCCCGGCGGAGACGGTGGCAACGGTGGTAACGGCGGCAACGCTGGCAACGGTGGTGCAGGTGGCAACGGCGGTGCGGGTGTTGCCGGGACAGATTTCATCCTGAGCAATAGTGGCGCCATCCTCGGCGGCGATGCTGGCAACGGTGGTGCTGGCAGCATTGGCGGATTCGGTAGTATCGGTGGTGCAGGCGGCCCGGGTGGCTCCAATGCACCCAGCCCAGGCAATGCTCCTAATGGCCAAGCTGGCTTCGCTGGTCTGCCTGGCAATGGCGGTAACGGCGGCAATGGCGGTTATGGTGGTGCGGGCGTAGATGGACAGGGGTTCACGCTCACCAATACCGGCAGCATCTCCGGTGGCAATGGCGGGCCCGGTAATATTGGCGGTCCGGGAGGCCTGAACGTTATCGGCACACTGGGCCCTGCGGGTACTCTCGGTAACAACGGCTTGGGCGGTGCAGGCATCCTAAGTACCGGTAATAGTCTTATCACCAGCCGTGGCAGCATCAGCGGCGGCTTGTCCGGAGACGGTGTCACACGCGCCAACGCTGTGGACTTTTCCGGGGGCGGCAACAGCCTGACACTCCATGACGGCTACAGCTTCACCGGCAACGTGGTTAGCCATAGTGGTTCCACTAATGGTGGCGATGCCTTGTATTTAGGTGGGAGCCAGGATGCCAGCTTCGACACCAGCCTGATCGACAAACAATATTTTGGCTTCATGGAATTAATGAAGACGGACAGCAGCACATGGACGCTGACAGGCAGCGGCCCCGCACAGCAATGGCAACTGCTGAATGGCATCTTGCAGGTGGGTGACGGTAACCAACCGACCAACCTCGTTGGCAGCGCTGAGGCAATCCGAGCCTTCAGACTTGGCACCCTCAATGTAATGGCCGCAGCCACCCTGCGTGGCGGTAACGGCAACAATGGTAGCTCAGGTACACCCGGCAACCCCAGCGGCGGCAATGGTGAAAATGGCTGGTTAGCTGTCGACGCGCAGGATTGGAGTCACGTCGGCGCGGCGTTTGGGCCATGGCTGGTTGGTAGCGGCTCCACGATCAACAACAGCGGCCTGATGCGCGGGGGCGCCGGCGGCAACGGTGGCGTTGGAGATAGCGCCGTTGGCGGTAATGGCGGCCATGGTGGGGAGGCGATCCTTGCACAGGGTACGACACTCATCAACCAAGGCACGATAAGCGGTGGTGCCGGCGGTAACGCGGGCAACGGTGCCAATGGTGGCCACGGCGCTGAGGCGGTTAACGGCTTGTTTTTTGCGCTTAACAACAGCGGGGTGATACGTGGCGGCAGCGGTGGCGCAGGCGGCATGGGCCTCGGCAGCGGGCGCAGCGGCGGTGATGGCGGGGTGGGCGTTAGCGGTACTTTTATCTCTCTCGACAACAATGGCGCGATAAGTGGTGGCGAAGGTGGTGTTGGCGGTGTTGGCACTGGTCCTTTCCCCAGCCCGGGCACACCTGGCCAGGGTGGGGTCGGTGTCAACGTCAAAGGGGCCAGCACCATCACGACCACTGGCAGCATCAGCGGCGGTCTTGCCGCCGATGGCAGCGCGCGCGCCAACGCCATAGAGTTGTCTGACGGTAACAACAGGCTGACACTGGAGCAGGGTTACAGCATCACCGGCAACGTGGTCAGCAGCAGCGGCACAAGCAGCGGTACCGGTGATACCTTGGCCCTGGGCGGCAGCAGCAACAGCAGCTTTGATATCAGCCAGATCGGCAGCACGGCGCAATACCAGGGTTTCGAGTTCTTCGAGAAGACCGGCACCAGTACTTGGAGCCTGACCGGTGATGCCAATACCCCTATCCCCTGGACCATCAGCGCCGGTACCCTGCTGGGCAACACCCGCAGCCTGCAAGGCAACATCGTCAACAACGCCACGCTGGCCTTCAATCAGACCACGGACGGCAGCTTTGCCGGGGCGGTTTCCGGCACTGGCGAGCTGAGAAAACTCGGCAACGGCACCTTGATTCTGGGCGGTATCAATACGTACAGCGGTGGCACCACGATCAATAGCGGAACACTCTCCATTGGCGCCGGAGGTACGACAGGCAGCGTGCTTGGCAATATCGTCAATAACGCCTCCCTGGTATTCAATCGCGCAGATGCCATCACATACAGCGGCATCATCAGTGGTAGCGGTAGTCTTACTCAAACCGGCTCAAGCGCCCTTATCCTGACCGGTAATAACAGCTATTCTGGCGGCACCTACAACACCTCAGGAGCCACGCTGTCGATTGGTGACGGTGGTTTCAGCGGCAGCATTACCGGCAATATCATGGGTAGCCAAACGGATATTGGCACTGTGGTCTTCAACCGGTCTGACAACTCCGTCTTTAGCGGTAACATCAGCGACCACAACCTCATCAAGCGGGGCACGGGCACGCTGGGTCTGACCGGCAGCAACATCGATATTGGCGACTTTCGTGTCGAACACGGTGAACTGGCCATAAACAATGGCGGCCTTGTCAGCAATACCAACAGCTTTATTTCGGGTGCCGATGGCGCCAGCCGTATCAGTGTGGATGGCAGCGGTTCAAGCTTGAATTCCAGCGCAATCAATGTCGGCGATAGCCATGCCGGTACGCTGACCATCAGCAACGATGGCAGTGTTACCGCGACCGCCGCCAACGGCGGCGTGCTCCTGGGCTCGTCCACTGCAACCGGCACGCTGAATATCGGTGCGGCTGCCGGCAACAGTGCCGTGACCGCCGGGACCTTATCGGCAGACCGGGTAACCTTCGGCTCTGACAACAGCAAGATCGTCTTCAACCACACCGGCAGCGATTACACCTTTGCCACTGACATCGCCGGCAATGGCGAGGTTGAACTCTATTCCGGCCTCACAAACCTGACCGGCAGCAGCAGTTACAGCGGCAGTACGCGGGTCATCGGCGGCACCCTCAAGGTCAATAACCTGTCAGGCAGCGCCACCGGCAGCAGCAGTGTCAGCGTGGCCAGCGGTGCCAGTCTGGGTGGCAGCGGCAGTATCGCCGGCAGCGTCACGGTCAGCGATGGTGGCCGCCTGGCTGCCGGCAACTCACCCGGCAACTTGACCCTCGGTGAGTTACAGCTGAATAACGCCTCAGTCCTCGACTTTGAGCTGGATTCCCCCACAGGCATAGCGGGAGTTGATAGTGACCTGATCACCGTGACAGGTGATCTCACCCTGGATGGCATCCTCAATATCACCGACCTGGGCGGTTTTGATTTTGCTGTAACCGCGGGTGATACCGGCAGCTATACCCTGTTCAACTATGGCGGCAGTCTGACCGACAATCTCCTCACATTGGGTGAGGGGTTATTGGCGGGGTACAACTACCGCGTTGATACCGCCACAGCAGGCGAGGTTGCTCTGATTGCTGACTTTACCGGCCTGCAATACTGGGATGGCAGTCAAACCACGGCAAATGCAGTGCCTGATGGCGGGAATGGGGTCTGGTCGGCTAGCGACACGAATTGGACCAACCCATCCGGTGACACTAATGATGCCTGGAGCGATCTTACCGCTGTTTTCTCTGGTGCCGCAGGGACGGTTGAGGTTGACGGCTCCCACACCGTACAGGGCTTGCAATTCGCCACGGATGGCTACTTGCTGGAGGACAGCAACAATAATGGCACCATCGTACTTGCTGACAGCGGGGCAGATATTCGTGCCGCCAGCGGCGTCAATGCCCTCATTGATGTCGTTCTCAGCGGCAACGGCAGCCTGTCTAAAACCGGTGCAGGGTCGGTAACCCTGCTGGGCAGCAATACCTATACCGGTGGTACCGAGATCTACGACGGAAGATTACAGCTAGGCGCTGACAATCGCCTTTTGAATACCGGCGATCTGACCGTCAACGGCGGCACTTTCGATTTGAATAATTTTGACCAGACGGTCGCGAACCTATCCGGGGTAGGCGGTGTTATCGATACCGGTGATACCGGCGACTCAACCCTGACCATCAATCAAACGGTCGATGCCACTTATGCCGGTGATTTTGCCGGTCATACCGACACCACCTTCAGTCAGGTGCTGGTAAAAAACGGCTCCGCCACCCTGACCTTGAGTGGCACCAGTACGCAAACCGGATTAGGCCAGGTAGCCATCAACGAGGGCCGCCTGGCCGTCTCGGGTGGCAATGCGATTGGTGACTCATTCATCGTGACGGGTGCTGGCGAGCTTGAGTTGCTCAGTGATGAAACGCTTGGCTACCTTTTGATAGATGCAGGCGGCAAGGTCTTGCTCAATGCCAATACCTTGACCATCAACACCAGTTCTTATGGCAATATTCCAATTAATGACGCGGTTATCTCAGGCACAGGCAACATTATTGTCAACGGCCCGGGCTCTCAGGTACTCAGGGCTGAGAACACCTATACCGGTAGTACTACAATTAACGGCGGCCGACTTGTTGCTAATCACCTGTCCGCTTTAGGCAACAATGGTGCGGTTACGGTTAACACCGACGGCATACTGGGGCTCAGTAGCGATCTGAATATTGGCTCATTGGCCGGCAATGGACGGGTATTTCTTCAGAATGGACTGGGTAACTATCATTTGACCTCCGGCGGTGACAATACCAGCACCCTGTTCAGCGGTGTGATATCCAGTGCAGCCGGCGGCCGCTTCAGTAAAACCGGCACCGGTACCCTGACCCTGACGGGCATCAACACCTATACCGGCGATACCAACGTTAACAATGGGTTACTGGTGGTCAATGGTTCGATTGCCAACTCAAGGACGACGATCAATATCGGCGCGGGCCTGGGTGGCAGTGGCACGGTAGGCAACGTCAGCCTCAACGGTGGCACCCTCATGCCAGGCAACTCCATCGGCACGCTCAATGTAAATGGTGATCTGGACTTCAGCAGCGGTGGTGTCTATCAGGTGGAAGTGGATGCCGCTGGCAACACCGACCTGATCAACGTCACGGGGAGCGCAAACCTGACCAACGGCTCGGTCATGGTGCTGCCCGAAGCAGGCAGTTATATGATCAACACCAACTACACCATCCTCACTGCGGCGGGTGGTTTAAACGGTACAAGCTTCAATGACATCAGCTCCAGTCTGGCCTTTCTGACACCTACCCTGTCCTACGATGCCAACGCCGTATTACTGAACTTGAGGCGCAATGATTCCGACTATGCCTCGGTCGCAGACAGCCCTAACCAGGGCTCGGTCGGCTCGGCCCTGGATGAGTTGTTCGATAACGACCCTAGCGCCGTCGAAGATCTCCTGGACGAACTGAACACGCTGACCGGCAGTGGCGCCAATCGTGCCTATGATTCCCTCAGCGGCGTACAACATAACTACAGCAACCTGATTGCCCTGCAAGCGGACAATCAATTCAAAGGGCTGTTGCTTGATCGCCTACAAGGCAATACCCCCATGCTGGCCAATAATGACCAGCTTACCCTCGCTGATAGCGGTTCTGGCCATCGCACAGATGCCAGTCTGAATACCAACCAACCGCAGACAGGCCAGGGCTTGTGGCTGCGTGGCACCGGCAGTTACGGTGAAATCAACGGCGATCGCAATGCCCTTGGTGCCCATTACAGCGCGGCAGGCACGGCAGTCGGCGTAGATACCCTGATTGCCGATCAACACCGATTAGGCGCAGCCTTTGGCTATAGCCGCGCCAACGCCGATGTAGCGCAAGGCAGTCTGCAGCTCGATAGCTATCAACTGGCGCTGTACGGCCAATGGCAACTGCCGGATCAGGTATATGTTAGCGGTGTGATGGGCCTGGGCTACCATGACATCGAGTCCAGCCGCCAGATTGTGGTAGGCAACCTTGGTAGCAAGGCAGAAACCGACTACCACGCCTGGACCGGGCATCTGACTGCAGAGGCTGGCCGCACCTTTGCGTTGACCGACAATGTCCGCGTCACACCGTTGGCCGGGTTGGAATATGCCCATGTGGACCGCTCGTCCTTCGTTGAAAAGGATAATGCCGGACTGGGCTTGCAGGGTGAGCGAGACCGACAGGACTCACTGCGCTCGGTGCTCGGTACCCGGCTTGCACATGCCTCCACCACGGACAGCGGCCTGCGCATTGAACCGACGCTGGAGCTGGCCTGGGTGCATGAATATCTTGATCAGCCAGCTGCACTGAGCGCCGGCATGGCCGCCGACCCTAGCGCCAGCTTTACCGTGCAAGGTCCAGCGCTGGATCGCGACCGTGCCCGTGTGGGTCTGTCAGTGAGCATGCGGTTGAATGACAGCGCGTCATTCGACCTGGGTTACCGCGGCGAATTTGCCAGCTCAGACGAGCATCACGGGATAGCGGCTACCTTCAGGATGGCTTGGTAAAGTAAGGAGGTAGGCTGGTGCAATCCACGGGAAATCCCTGGAGTTCTGGTTAGCAGCTGGCGCTGAAGCCCAGCTTCGGCCCAGGAATACCCTGTGTCCAGCCAAGCAAATGTTTTGGCTGGCTTGTTGAGGTGGTTTTTGGCGAGTCTCTTGTCAGAATGGGGCGCCAATGGGACCGGCTTGCGGGGTGGAGAAATTCGTTATCAGTCCGGCTGTCATTCTCGGGGCGCTCGCCTTTATTCAGGCTGGCCGGTTTACCGATTGCGACCATGGACTTGCTCCTGGTGCCGTTATCCATACTGATTATAATATTCTCGTTCGGTAAGGCATTTCGCCATGGCGCCTATGTTGATGAAGCTATTTATTCTTATTCAAAGAAAAAAATGGCTTCCATAATCGTGACCTTTTCGCCATGTTGTTGGGCGTCGTAGTGAGCCTGGTGGGGCTCAATGGCTTTTTGAGGTTTTTACGGGTAAAGGCATTGCCCACGTTTATACGCTGGCTTTGCTAGGGTTGGCTCTTACGGTGTTTAGTGCGCAAAGCCTGTACCTGCTCAGCGTTCGACTCCGCCAGCGTTGACTGGTGCTGTTTGGCGGCGAGGCTAGCGTTGCTGCATGCGGTATTGAGGCGTGCGTGCGCCCGTATCGGCTTGGCAGCAGACGACATGCCAGACACTTGCTATTATTGAGTTCAGCTGTTTTTTGTTAACGCTTGCTCGGATGCAAGCGCAGTATCGATAAGGAAAGTCGCTCATGTCTCCTGATGTCATTGCTTTATTCAACCGCTGTTCCAGCTTCTGGTCGCAGCGCCTGGCTTCACTTCTCGTCGTTCTGGCTGTTACGTCGCTCACTGCCTGTGCGCTAGTCCCCCAAGTTGATAGCTCTTTAACTTTTGACGCGTCAGACGAGTCCATTTATGGCTTGGTCCGCCGCGATGGCGAGTTGTCTGAAAGACGGATTCGCCTGGTGGGTGGGGCAGAACGCTGGCAACTATTGGATCAAACTGATGACGGTCGGTGGGTAGATGTGACCTGCACCGAACATTGCCTGTTGGCGGTTGCTTCGCCGGATGAGGTTCAGCGGATATTGCGTAATAAAGCGATGTCTGATGAGTCTGCCCGCTGTATGCATAACATCGCGTTCGCTATTTGCCGCATAACCAATAGGGGGACGTCCGCCCGACGTTATCTGTTGGTCGCGCTGGAGCAGCGCGTAGGTATTCAGCTTAGGGCGATGCGTTGAGGTTTGGACGCTAGCGCCACTAGCTATCGGCTCTCTGTTATTAACGGAAGGCGCTTTGTGCCTTCTTCACCGTCTGCGACGGATTCTCGCCAAATAATGCCTTGTACTCGCGCGCAAACTGCCCTGGATGCCAGAAGCCCCAATTAGCGGCTGTGACTGCAATGGGCGTGTCGTGTAGTGGGTCACTGAGCGCGCGGCGTACTTGATTGAGGCGGGTGGTGCGCAGGAATTTGAGCGGGCTGATGCCGAGGATGCTTTCAAAACTGTATTGCAGGGTGCGACGGCTGACGTGGGTCAGTTCGCACAGCTCGGTCATGCTTACGGGGGTGTTAGGGCTGCTGGCGATGTAGGCTTTAACCTTGTCTACCACCTGTTTGCGGTGCGCATAACTGGGTGTGGTCTGCGTGGTCAGATTGTCTTCACTGAGCAGGGCAAGCAGGGCGGTGCTGGCAAGATCCTGCTGCAGCCGGCTGTTGAGGCCATCAGCGCTATGCGTTACTACCCGTTCGAGCAGGTAGCGCACCTGATCGAGCCGCTGCAGTTCTACGGTCAGGCGCGGTGCCTGTTCCAGCAGCGCTAGATTCAGTGCACGGCCCTCGCGCTCGACGGCGCGCAGTAATACTTCTTCTTTTACCACGATGCCGTAGATGTCGAAGGCATCTGGCGTCATCAATTCAAAATCGCGCGCGCCGGGGCGGCACATCAGTTGGTTGCTGTCGACGGGGAGGCCGTTGATACGACAGTCCGCCGTTTGCGCAGGTATGCCCAGCCATACCGAATCCTTCCAGACATTGCACTGTTGCCGCAGTGAGCGGTTGGTGTGCTCCTTGAACAGCTGAAAGCCCTCCAGCGCGACTTCATCAATGCGTCCATAAAAACGACCGCCAGCGAGCTGGTCATATTCCTGCTGCCAGTTGGTCAGGTTGTGAGCGTGCTCGTCGGCGTCCTGCGCCTCAAGCGTGCTCCGCCCTGGTGCGCCGGGTGCTGAAGACGGGTGCACGGGCGCGCGCTGGAGTGCGTCTTCTGGGGCGGGTTTAGTGTTCATGGTTCATCAGCATGCGCCAAGCGTTTGAATTGATGAGAAAAAGTCGATTTGCCAAAACGTGATAGTTGCCTGGAACGTTCATCGCATGACTCTTTGCTATTAATTGCTGCGTATGAGCGACGTTGCCGCATTTTAGCAGCAAGTTCTGTGCCTGAGGTGAATGATGAGCCAATCCTATCGCTACGTACTGGGTAGCAAGACCTATCAATTTCGTGACCTGGCCGAGCTGATGGCCAAGGCCACGCCACACCGCTCTGGTGATCGCTTGGCTGGTGTTATCGCGTTGTCGGCAGAAGAGCGCGCGGTAGCGCAGATGACCCTGGCCGAAGTACCGCTTAAGACCTTTCTAAATGACGCACTGGTGCCCTATGAGCAGGATGAGATCACCCGGCTGATTATGGATGAGCATGACGCCGAGGCCTTTGCGCCCATTGCCCATCTTACCGTGGGCGATTTCCGCAACTGGTTACTGAGCGATTACGCCACACCTGAGGTGCTGCGCTCAGTGCGGCTCGGCATTACGCCGGAGATGGCCGCGGCGGTCAGCAAGATCATGCGTAATCAGGACCTGATTCTGGTCGCAAAAAAATGTCACGTAACGACCGCCTTTCGTAACACCATTGGCCTGCCTGGCCACCTGTCTACCCGCTTGCAACCAAACCACCCGACGGACGATGTGAATGGCATTGCGGCCAGCATTCTCGATGGCTTGCTGTACGGCAACGGTGATGCGGTGATTGGCATCAACCCGGCGACCGATAACGTATCCCAGGCCATCAAGTTGATGAAGTTGATGGGCGAGGTGATCGAAAAATACGAGATTCCTACCCAGTCCTGTGTACTCACCCACGTAACCAATACTATTGAGTGCATCGAAGCGGGCGCGCCGGTTGATCTGGTATTCCAGTCGATCGGCGGTACCGAGGCCACCAACAGCAGCTTTGGCTTCAATCTGAATACCCTGGCCGAGGCGCGCGAGGCTGCGTTGAGCCTCAAGCGTGGCAGCGTGGGCGATAACGTTATGTACTTTGAGACCGGGCAGGGCAGCGCGCTCTCGGCCAACGCGCATCACGGGCTGGATCAGCAAACCTGCGAGGCACGCGCCTATGCCGTCGCACGCAAATTCAAGCCGCTGCTGGTGAATACCGTGGTCGGTTTTATCGGCCCGGAGTACCTGTTTGACGGTAAGGAAATCACCCGTGCCGGCCTGGAGGATCACTTCTGCGGCAAGTTGCTTGGCGTGCCCATGGGCTGTGACGTTTGTTATACCAACCACGCCGAAGCCGACCAGAACGATATGGATAACCTGCTGACGCTGCTGGGTGTGGCGGGTTGCTCCTTTGTGATGGGCATCCCCGGCTCGGACGACATCATGCTCAACTATCAAACCACCTCTTTCCACGATGCGCTGTACGTGCGCCGGGTACTGGGCTCACGGCCGGCACCGGAGTTTGAGCAGTGGTTGACGCGTATGCAGATCATGCGCGATGCCGATAGACACATTCTGCACGAGGCATTGCCAGAGCCCTTTGCGCGTTCGCTGAAGGCGCTGCCGGGAGGTCGCGCATGAGTGAGCGCAAGCCGGAAAGCGACACAGCTGCCAAACCGGCAAGCAGCGTCGAGCAGCATGTACAGAACGGCAAGGTGGTGGAGAATCCCTGGCGCCGGTTGCGTGAATTCACCGATGCGCGCATTGGCTTGGGCAGAGCGGGTATCAGCCTGCCTACCAGCGAAATGCTGGCATTTCAGCTCTCACATGCACAGGCCCGCGACGCCGTCCATTTTCCGCTGGATGTAGAAGCGCTTTGTACTGAACTCACTGGGTTGAACCGATTGCCATCAGGGCCGGTATTGCGGCTGCACTCGCAGGCCGAGGACCGGGTGAGCTACTTGCAGCGGCCCGATCTGGGGCGGTTGCTGGATGATGCGTCGCGCGAGCAACTGATCGGATTGCCTACCGCCAGTGCAGCGGCAAAAACCGATCTGGCCATCGTCATCGTTGATGGTTTGTCGTCGCTAGCAGTGCAGCAGAACGCAGCGGCGTTTTTGTCTCCCTTGCTGGACTTGCTGCAGGCCGAGCAAGAGCCCTGGAGCCTAGCCCCGATCACGGTAGTGGAGCAGGGCCGAGTGGCCGTAGGTGATGACATTGGCGAGTTGCTCAATGCCCGCGCGGTGCTGTTGCTGATTGGTGAGCGCCCCGGGCTTAGTTCGCCGGATAGCCTTGGCCTTTATCTCACTTGGGATGCCAGGCCAGGCCTCAACGACGCGGCACGCAATTGTATTTCCAACGTCCGCCCGGCGGGTCTCGCTTACTCCGAAGCAGCGCGGCGCGTGCTTTACCTGCTACGCGAGGCGCGGCGTCTGAAGCTCTCTGGCGTAAAGCTCAAGGACCGCACTGAAGACGATGTGATCGAGCACGGCGGCGGCAAGAATTTTCTGATTTCCGAATAACCCCGATATGGCACGTGACAACACAAAACTAAAAAAGACTAAGCGCTTTAAACCAGACGCAACTTTTAACTAGAAAAAATAGAGGGATGAACATGGCTACAGACAATCAGGAGTACCTTGCCAAACGGCAACTCAAGCGCGGCACCGCAGGCTGGATTCTGCTCGCGGGGCTGGGTGTGTCTTATGTGATCTCCGGTGATTTTGCCGGCTGGAACTTCGGCATCGCCGAAGCGGGCTGGGGCGGCTTTGCGATTGCTGCCGTATTGATGGCGCTGATGTATCTGACGCTAGTATTGTCGTTAGCAGAAATGTCGGCGGCGATCCCGGCAGCAGGTGGTGGCTACAGTTTTGCTCGTCAGGCAATGGGGCCGACCGGCGGCTTTATGACGGGGCTGGCAGTGTTGATTGAGTACGCCTTGGCGCCCGCTGCCATCGTTATCTTTATCGGCTCGGCGGTTGAGTCGCTGCTCGGCTTCAATGGCCCTTGGGTCTATGCCGCGTTCTACTTGATCTTCGTTGGTATTCACCTGGCAGGCGTGGGTGAGGCGCTGAAGGTGATGATGGTCATCAGCGGTTTGGCGGTATTTGCCATCGTGGCAACCGGTGTAGCGCTGGTGATGCACTTCGATGCCAGCAATCTGTTCGACATCGCCACTACCGACGCCGCAGGCGCGAGCGATATGCTGCCGTTGGGCTGGTATGGCGTGTGGGCGGCACTGCCCTTTGCCATGTGGCTGTTTCTGGCGGTTGAAGGCGTACCCCTGGCCGCTGAAGAAGCCAAGGACCCGGGCAAGGATGTGCCCAAGGGCATCATCGGTGCCATGGTCTTTCTGCTGTTTACCGCGTTGATGGTGGTGGTACTGGTGCCGGGCGCTGCAGGTGCCAAGGCGATGGGCGAGAGCGCCGTGCCGCTGGTAGACGCGCTGAATGCGACTGGCAACGGCAGCCTGGCGACGCTGGTGAATGTGCTGGGTTTGGCGGGCCTGGTTGCCTCGTTCTTCTCGATCATCTACGGCTACAGTCGTTTGGTGTTTGCGCTGTCACGTGCCGGCTATTTGCCCAAGTCGCTATCCCTCACCACCTCGCGCAAGGTGCCGGCACGGGCGTTGATCGTGCCTGGTGTCTTTGGCTTTCTGGCGTCGCTCAGCGGTGAGGGCGATCTGATGCTGGCGATGGCGGTAGTGGGTGCGACTGTGTCCTACGCGCTCATGGCGTTGAGTCATATTCTGCTGCGTATCAAGCAACCTGATCTGGTCCGCCCATACAAGACACCGGGCGGTGTGGTCACCTCTGGCATCGCGTTGGTGCTCTCACTGATTGCACTTACCGGTGTATACGCCTTTGACCCAAGAGCGTTTTTCTACACCGTAGTACTCTTCGTGATCGGCGGTGCCTATTACTTCGGTTATAGCCGCAAGCATCTGGTCGCTAAATTGGCGGATGAGGAATTCGCCATGCTGGCCGAGGCAGAATCTGATCTGGTTGTTGCAACCTGAGCATGCAGCTTTACGCGTAGTTTGAAGGGTCGCTAATTCAGCGGCCCTTTTTTGTTTATCCATGGGTCAAATTGGTACTTATTCACCCGGTCTGAATAGTGTGGGCTCGCTTGACGGCGTTTGGCGGGCTGGTTAGTTTGAAATGCCTTCATTGCCCTAACCGAATAACAAGAAGATACCCGCATGCCTGACTCCCGTTCTCATTCAGCGCGCGCTGCCGCTAAAGCTACCCTGATCGCCCAACTACCGCCGGGTATTCGGTCGCGCCAGATAGATAACGGCAATGGCCTGAATATGCACATTCTGGAGGCTGGCTATGAGTCCTCGGGGCGAGAGTGCGTGTTGTTGCTGCATGGCTTTCCTGAGCTGGCCTATACCTGGCGCAAGGTTATGCTGCCGTTGGCGGAGGCAGGCTATCAGGTGGTTGCTCCGGATCAACGCGGCTACGGCATGACCGAAGGCAGCGATATGCGCTACGAGGGTGATGTCAGTCAGTACCGTTTGCTCAATCTGGTTCGGGATGCGCTGGGGCTGATTTTTGCCTTGGGGCACAAGTCGGTTGCGGCGGTGGTGGGGCACGATATCGGCTCACCAGTGGCCGCGACCTGCGCGCTGACCAGGCCCGACGTTTTTCGCTCGGTGGCCCTGATGAGTGCACCCTATCCGGGAGCATCCAGCTTTCGTTTTGATGGGCGCAGCGCGGCCGAGCAAGCAGCCAAGGTGCATCAGGATCTGGCTGCGCTTAATCCGCCGCGCCTGCATTACCAGCGTTACCTGTGTCTGCCGGAGGCGAACCAGCAGATGCTGGATTGCGCGCAAGGCTTGCCTGATTTTCTGCGTGCCTACTTCCACATGAAAAGCGCCGATTGGCCGGGCAATAAGCCTGCGCCTTTGGCATCCGCCAGCGCCGCTGATTTGGCTACTATGCCCGAGTATTACGTGATGGCGATGGATAAAACGATGCCGCAAACCGTGGCGCAGGCGATGCCAACGGCCGAACAGGTGAGTGCTTGTGCCTGGTTACCAGATAAGGATCTGGCGGTGTATGCGCTTAGCTTTGCTGCAACCGGGTTTCAGGGTGGGTTGCAGTGGTATAGGGCGTTTGGCTCAGCGGCATCACAGGCCGAGCTGCTGCTGTTTGCCGGCCTGACCATTAGCGTGCCCGCGTGCTTTATTGCCGGTGCGAGCGATTGGGGCATCTATCAAAGCCCTGGCGCATTTGAGGCCATGCAGAGCCTCGCCTGCAGTGACCTGCGCAGCTGCAATCTAATCCCTGATGCGGGGCACTGGGTACAGCAGGAGCAGCCCGAGGTCGTAGTGGATAAGCTCTTGGCTTTTTTAGCGGGGATGCGCTGATAATAGGTGTTCATAGCGCGTGTTACTTGCTAGGTGTCACGCATCTACCACCAAGTCGCCTCTGGGAGACTGTATTGGTTGTTAAACCGGGTTTTAGCCCGCCCAAGTGAGAGCGAGTAGACAATCGCGAGGGAAAGAAAAAGCGGTTGCTGGTGTTTTCAGGTATACCGCCTGAGGGGCAAAGCAGGATGGCTTTGCGATATGTTGGCAGGAGGCTAAATGAACAGGTTTTACCGAGCGGCGCTCATCGCCGCGTTATTGTTTGCTGGCGGCTGTGTTACCAGCAAGCTCTATGAAAGCCGCGACTACACCGAAACGCTGGATGCCGTTATGTTGTCGGCGGATCAGCAATGGATGGTGGTGCTGACTCCCAAACATCATTATGTGTTTCCCTTGCCGGCGGTTTTACGCGAGACCTTTAGTGCCGGGTTTCGTACCAAGGTGAGCGCGAGCTTTGACCAGTTCAGCGTCAGCTCCGCGCAACGTGTTTCAGGGCATTATCGTCTGCAGATTAGCGACGCAAACGCTGCTGAGCGCGAGGCCGCGTTGGCTGCTGGTTATCGGGCGGACGATCAAACCCTGGTGTTTGATGGTCAGATTACCGGCACACGCTATGCCGCTAATGGCGTACGAGCGGATGAGTCGTTGCGCCAGCAGGCGCTGAATCGGGATTACCGAATCAAGGTCAGTGAAAGCCTCGGCCCTCACGTGGTGGCACTGCGCACGCTGGTCACACCGCTAGCGGTTATGGCGGACGGGATGCTGGTGATTTTTTCTGTTCCGCTGGTGCTGGTGATCGGTACCGATATCGCTATTAACGGAGCAGAAGGTTTGCACAGTCGGTAGGCTGTTGCTGTGACCATGGGTGTGCCTTTGGTGCTAACCTTCGAGCAATACAGGTCGGCTGTTCACTAGCGTGTAGGCTTCTCCCCGGTGGTAACTCAGAAGTTGGGCTGGTACTCAAAGCCGCTTGCCGCTTCGCTATCACTGAACGGCACTATGCGTTCTTTGTGCAGCATCAGGTTGTTAACCTGCGCGGCCAGAAAAAACTGAATGCTGTTGTTGAAACGCTCAACTTCGCTGTTGAAGACGTTGATCGCCGCACCGACATTGGCTTGTTGTTCACTGATTTCCCGCATAAATCCCGTCACTACGTTAGACGATCTCAGCTCGGGATAAGCCTCCACGGCGAGCTTGACGCGGTCAACAACCTGTTGCGACATCGTTTCGACCGGCTTTAATGTGCCGCCGTTGGGCGACTCCGGAAGCGCTGCTATCGACTCGCGCAACTGGGTCAGTTCGGTCATCAGGTGATGCTCATGCTCTTTAAAGGCGTCTGCCTGTTCCGTCAGCGCCTCCAGTGTTTTTGTCTTCTGCCGTTCGTACGCCAACACGTCTGCCCAGGCGCGCTGAGCCGCGTTAGCTGTAGCGATGATGCGGTTGTAGACGCCGATGGTGGTGATGCCAAGGATTATCAGCAGAATTAGGATAAATAATGTGGTTGTCATAGGGCCTCGTTATGCCGGTTTGTCTGATGGTAGGGAGAAGTTATCGTCGTGCTGGCACGCTAACCTGTGGTTCAGTTTCAGATAGTGCTCAAGCAGCGGTATGCGGTAATTATCTATCCCGCCCTGCATTTCCTCCAGCATCGCTTCGGGGTTGTGCAGTGTGGTGTAGGTGGTGAAATGGAGCATGTCTTTGTTGTCAAAACTCATGCACAAGCGTTCGTCGGCGAACTGCATATTTAGCCGTTCAAGCGAGGCGGTTTTTTCCAGCAAGGTTAGTGTGGTGATGGGCTTTAACAATCGCGCGCAGGCGATCTTGGTGCTGCCGAATATGTTGAAACGTTTATTGAAGGCTGAGGAGCTGCTGGTGTAGCGCTCAGGCACTTGTTTCTTTGGCTCGCGCTCGATGCCACTATCATCGCCGAACAGGGTAATCACGATGACCTTGGGCTGAGCGCGATGATCTCCCCTGATGAGCACGTTACCCACCGGCGGAAATTCGTTGATTAGCGCAAAGCGCTCATACTCTTGTTTGCTCGTGTTCTCGCCGTCGCTCGTACACTTTACATAGCGAAATCGGTAGTAGGTGAATGACAGTTTATGTGTGTCCCCTTGATAACTACCCACAACCTTGTTTGACAGTACGCGACCGGTGTCGCCCCGGCGAAACTCAGCGAAGTGTTTGGCCAGCCCTGCTAGGTCATCTTTGACGGGGGCGGTTTTTATGCCGTGCAAGAGATAGGCATATCGTCTATGTAAATCTGACGACAACGCGTCGAACGCTCTTCGGTGCGAGCGAAGCCGGAACACAACCGACGCCGCACTAACGGTAACGCACACTAATATGGCGTCTTGCAGAACAAAGTACGGGCTAGGCAGCTTTTGGCCCACCCACCCGTGGGCATCGGCCATATTGACTGCAATCAGGATTATCCAGACGATGCTCGCCAAGCCGACGCTCAAAAATACCGTCAAGTAGCGGAAGGTGATCGGTGATTCTAGCTCACGGAATAGTTCGACGATCGAGCGAATGTCTTCAAGGCTTAACGCTGTACCCAGGCGATATTCTGCTTTTCTTATCAGTTTGAACAGCCGGGTGTTGGGCTGTATGCGAGCTTTAAACTCGTGTAGCCAAACGGCGAACCGCGTTGTGATATTCATCCCTGCGACTTCCGAACGCCATGCATTATAAGCGAGGTGCTCGCTCCTGAGCGCGGAGTTCAACACTCGGGAATCTGCAAGTCAAACCGGGGATAGGGCGTTGTGATCAGGTTCTCTATAACGGCTTGCAGGCGCAGTTGTGCAGCAACCTTCAGTCCTTTATGTCTGGTACGAGGTTTGTGTTTTTTCGTCTCTCTTGCACCGCTACTACTGGCTGCGTTTAGGCATCGCGCAACAAATCCTGACTGTTGAGGAGATCAAACACGATTTCTGGGTGTGCCTGCAGGCTTCGCCGTATCGCCGCCGGGATCGATTTTCGGGTTTTGCGGCAGAGGCCGCGTTGCGGCTCAAACTGCATACCGATGCCGCGCAGGCTGCGTACCTCTTTCAAGCCCGGGCCAATCATCAGACGGATGCCCAACTGCTCGTGCATGCGCTGCTGCAGGTGCTCCAGCTCGGAGAGTGTGCTGATGCTTTCCAGTCGCGCGAGTAGACGCTGCTCTTCATGCAAGGTTAAACGCAGTATGCGTGCGTCCGCGTCAGGGGAATCAAGCAAGGCATCACGATCGCAGTCGCAGGTACCGGGTGGGCAAGCTTGGCGTAAGGCGGTAGACGTCATGGCGGCCGGGCTGGGTGGATGTTGTGCTTATCCTGCGATGTTTCGCGCTTGGGCGCAATCTGCTTACGGGTATACCAAGAGCCAAGTTTTCAAGCTGAGACGGCGGTCGCTGGTCCTGTAACGGGGCGCGTGTATAATTTTGTCCGCAGAGGATAACCCGCTAAAAAGGACGCTTTATGGCCGTAGTCGGCATTGATCTTGGTACCACCAATAGCCTGGTAAGCGTCTGGCAGGACGGCAACAGCGTGATTATTCCCAACGCGCTTGGCGATCGGCTAACACCTTCGGTGGTCAGCGTGGACGAGCAGGGCATGGTGCTGGTGGGCAAGGCAGCCAAGGATCGCCTGGTTACCCATCCTGAGCTTACGGCGTCCCAGTTCAAGCGCCTGATGGGCTCGGCGGAAAAACTTAACCTCGGCAAACGCAGTTATTCTGCGGAAGAGCTGTCTGCGCTGGTACTCAAGCAGCTCAAGGCCGACGCCGAGAGTTATCTGGGCGAGCCGGTGGATGAGGCCATCATCAGCGTGCCGGCGTACTTCAATAACAACCAGCGCACCGCCACCTTGAATGCGGCGCGCCTGGCGGATCTCAAGGTTGAACGCCTGATCAACGAGCCCACGGCGGCGTCATTGGCCTACGGCATCCAAGAGACAGAAGAAGAGCGCCGTTTTATCGTGGTCGATCTCGGCGGGGGGACTCTCGACGTCTCGATTCTGGAAAAGTTTGAAGACCTGCTGGAAGTACACGCCACCAGTGGTGACAGCTTTCTGGGCGGCGAAGATTTTACCTTTGCCATGGTCGGCGCCGTCTGTGAGAAGTTGGGGCGTGAGCGTCAGTCGCTGACCCGCGAGGAGCGCGCCCATCTGTATCGCCTGTGTGATGAAGCGAAAAAGGCCTTGGCAGAGCAGCATGAGGTGCAGCTGAGCGCGAGTATCGGCGGCGCCGTACAGGAAATCTGCTTTACCCGTGATGATTTCGGTAACTGTTGTGATGCTTTGCTGCAGCGCATTCGTGATCCGATTGAGCGTGCGGTGCGTGATTCCGGCATGGGCCGCGACGACTTTGATGAGGTGATTCTGGTAGGCGGCGCCTCGCGCATGCCGCTGGTGCGCAACTTTGTTGGCCGTTTGTTTGGTCGCATCCCCTCGACCACCATTGATCCTGATCTGGTGGTCGCCATGGGTGCGGCTATTCAGGCGGCGTTGAAACAGCGTAACCAGAGCCTGCGCGATACGGTGCTTACCGATGTCTGTCCGTTTTCGCTGGGGATTGAAACCGCCAGAGACTTGAATAAAGGCCACCAGGCTGGCTTTTATCACGTGATCATTCCGCGCAATACCGTGGTACCGGTAAGCCGGGTAGATCGCTTTTATACCGTCAGCGACAATCAGGATATGGTCAAATTGATGGTTTATCAGGGCGAACAGCGGCTGGTGCGTCACAATATCGAGATTGGTGAGTTGCAGGTCTCGGTACCGCGCAACAAGGCCAGTGCGGAAGCCGTGGATGTGCGCTTTACCTACGACATCAACGGGGTATTGGAAGTACAGGCTGAGGTAGTCAGTAATGGCGCGCGCTCACACCTGGTTATTCAGAACACCACGACCGAGCTGGATGAGGCCGAACTGGCACTGCTGCTCAAGGAAATGGAGAGGCTGAAGTTTCATCCGCGCGAGCACAGCGCCAATATTGCCTTGCTGGGCGAGGCCGAGCGTATGTGGGCCGAAGCGCTGGGCGAGGAGCGCGACTACATCGAGGAGTTGATTCAACTTTTTGAAGCCGCGATGGACTCGCAGGATGTGCAGCGCTGTGACGCCGTGCGCGACGAGCTTGAAGTGCGTCTTGGTGAAATCAAGGATCAGCGGGGGCATTGGTGAGCTATTGGCAGACGCTGGGCGTTGAGCTCGGCAGCGACCAGAGAACCATCAAACGCGCCTACTCTCGGTTGCTTAAAGAGGTTCATCCGGAAGACCACCCCGAAGACTTCATGGCGTTGCGCGAAGCTTATGAGCAGGCGCTGGCGAGTGCGCCTAAAACAGCGCCGCGCCGCATGGCTGATGCCGATGTGTCAGCGCCGGAGCCAAATTGGCAGCGCCAGCCTGTTCCTCCGCCCGAGTCTGTTTCTCCGCCGGACCAGCCCGCTGCCCCTGAGCCGGTTATGTCGCCAGAGGCCTTGGCAAAAAAAGCAGCTGAGCAGCAAGCCGCACGCCAGGCGTTGGCAGACGAGCGTGAGCGTATCCAGGAGTTGCACCGGCAGCGCGAGCAGGCTGTGCGGGAAGAGGGCGCACGTGCGCAGCAGCGCTTGGACCAGTTGGGCAACGACTTTACTCAACTGGTTAACGACCCGCAGCGCCGCGCAGATGCGGCAGCGTGGGATGCACTGCTGCTGGCGCCTGATCTGAATAATCTTGAGGTGCGGCTGGTCGTGGGGCGTGAGTTATTGAGCGCGTTGCTGGACAACCTTGGCGACCAGGAGCGCGCCGCAGTCCCTGCCGCAATACTGGTGCGTCTTGATGAGCGCTTCCAATGGAGCACCGATCAGAGCCTGAACTGGGGCGTGGAAAGAGAGCTTCTTGAGCGCCTGAGCTTGCTGTTGGTAGCCGCCGAGGAAAGCCTGAATGCGCCGCCACAGCAAATTTGCTGGGCCTGGCTGGGAAAAACCCTGTTTAACCTGAAAGGGCGTATTACCCGTGGCGAGTTCCTGTTGGCTCTCGCTGCCATGATCGGCATCACGGCAAGTATTCTGCGTTTGACTGACGCGCTGTTACCCAGCGTGATGCATGGCAAGGTATTGATCGTGGCGGTGCTGGTGCTGATTTATGGCTTTATCTGCTCTTATGTGAAGCGCCTGGGGGACTCTGGTATCAATATCATGGTTGCCTTTGTGGTGGGCATTGCCGTGCCCATGACCTTTCTGGTGTTTGCCATGCTTGGTCAGCAGCGCCCGCTGGACGCACGTAATCCGCAAAGTAAATTTGTCGATCTATACGAGGTGGCCCTGGCGGATTTGTTTCGCGGTGGCTATCACGCCAGCTTAGCAACTCAGGCACGTAACTTTATCCGTTGCATACATCCTAATCTGGCATATGTGGTGATCTGTTGTTGGGGGCTGATGCTTTATTCGATGTTCGCCTGAACCGAGCTCTGGCATCCATGCCGGTGCGTCTTTTCAGGCTTCGTTTGCTGCACGGCGGTTGTTGGGGAAGCGGGCGACGAAGCAAGTGCCGGCTTCTGCCGTGGACTGGACATCAAGCGTGCCCTCGTGACCGGCGACAATCTGAGCGGCGATGTACAAGCCCAATCCCAGGCCTTCACCGCTGCTCTGCGCCTCAGACCGGGTAAAAGGGTGAAACAATAGGGATATCAGCTCTGGCGGAATCTGTTTTCCCTGGTTGGTAACGCAGAGCACGACCTCGTTGTTATCCATGACCGCAGACACCCCAATGGGCGAATCCTGCGCGCCATGGGTGACCGCATTAACCAGTAAGTTGGATAGTAGCTGGCCCATTCTGCCGGTATCACAGAAGACCTCTTCTGGTATCTGTATATGGCGGTTTATAGCGGTATTTGGGTTAGATAACGCGATTTCATCGACAACGTCGTTGATCGCTGAGGTTAGCTGGTTGGTCACCATTCGCTTGACCGGAATGCCGCTGCCGAGGCGCGCTTTGGAGAAATCCAGCACGTCTTCAATCAGCGTGCTCATGCGTTTTGAGCTTTGTTTGATCGATGTTGCCAGGCCGCGATCACGTTCGACTGTCAGTTTGCTTTCCAGTAACTCGGCACTCATTCCTATAGCCGTTAGCGGTGAACGCAGATCGTGACCCAAAACGGCAATAAACTGCTCGCGTAAGCGACCGGTTTCCGTCTCCTTGATCAGCGCCGCCTCTATTTTCTCTTGGGCTTCCTGCATATCCAGCTGAACCGCAATCAACTGAGCAAAGAGCTCAAGTTTGGTCACTACCGTGCTTTCGTCAAAGTGCGCAGGCACGCGATCGATTGCGCAGATCGTCCCGAAGAACTCGCCGTTGGCCCTGATAATGGGAATCGAGATGTAGCTTTCCAGCTCGAACAGTTTTCGGGTGTGATGATCGACATAAACAGGATCTTCGCTGGCGTGCTGGAATACGACCGGCTGGTGATGGACCCGTATCTCGTCGCAGATGGTGTCGCCAACGACCAGCTCGCCGCCCGTTTGCAGACCGAAATCGATCGAGTCGTCGACAGCGCAGGCAACCCATTTGGCCTCGGTTACTCTGGCAACCGCGGCGAAACGCATGCCGGTGATTTGCTTGATCATTTTCAGGATCAAGGGGACGGCATCGATTTTCGCGATTTTGGTAATGTCGTAGTGAACAGCAGGCAAGTCGGTCATCAGCAAAGGCCAAAAAAATGAGCGGACCATTTTAGGCGCTACTGCCTGCTTTTCCCATCAAAAGTAGCTATCGGCCCAATTACTCAGACCGCGTTTTACCTTGCCCGCAGGGCATCATTGCTTTGGCCTAAACGATAGGCGTCTACTTATGGCCCGTCATGAGCAAGCGCCTGCTACGCTGCGCCATTGCCCCGTCATGGTGAGTACATGACTTTGCGCTGAAAAGCCGGATAATGGCGGCCAATTCGTCTTGCTCGCAACTCTGGTAATCGCACATGGAAATCAAGGTCAACTTTCTCGACAACCTTCGGCTCGAAGCCAAATTTGATGACTTCACGGTGGTTGCTGACCAGCCTATCCGTTACAAGGGTGACGGCTCGGCGCCTGGTCCGTTTGACTATTTTCTGGCCTCATCGGCGCTGTGTGCGGCTTATTTTGTGAAGCTGTACTGCGATACACGCAATATTCCTACCGACAACATTCGGCTGTCGCAGAACAACATTGTTGACCCGGAAAACCGCTACAAGCAGACGTTCAAGATTCAGGTCGAGTTACCGGCCGATATTTCAGACAAAGACCGCCAGGGTATTTTGCGCTCTATCGACCGTTGCACGGTCAAAAAGGCCGTACAGACCGGTCCGGATTTTGTTATTGAAGAGGTGGAGAGTCTGGACGCCGACGCCCAAGCCTTGCTGATGCTGCCAGCTGCGTCGGCCGAGGGCACCTGCATTCTGGGTAAGGATCTGCCGCTGGAGCAGACCATTGCCAATATGTCGGGCATTCTTGCGGACCTGGGCATGAAGATTGAGATCGCCTCCTGGCGCAATATTGTTCCCAACGTGTGGTCGCTACACATTCGTGATGCGCAGTCACCTATGTGCTTCACCAACGGCAAGGGCGCAACCAAAGAGGGCGCGCTGGCTTCAGCACTGGGCGAATTCATCGAGCGGCTGAACTGCAACTTCTTCTACAACGATCAGTTCTGGGGCGAAGACATCGCCAACGCGCCCTTTGTGCATTATCCCAACGAACGCTGGTTCAAGCCGGGCCGCAAAGACGCGCTGCCTGCTGAGATTCTTGATGAGTACTGCCTGGCTATCTACAACCCTGAGGGTGAGTTGCGTGGCTCGCACCTGTATGACACCAACTCCGGCAACATAGAGCGCGGTATTTGCTCACTGCCCTATGTGCGTCAGTCCGACGGCGAGCAGGTGTACTTCCCCTCCAACCTGATAGAAAACCTGTATCTGAGTAACGGCATGAGTGCCGGTAACACGCTGGCCGAGGCACAGGTGCAGTGCCTGTCCGAGATTTTTGAGCGCGCAGTTAAGCGCGAGATTCTCGAAGGCGAGCTGGCGCTACCCGATGTACCGCAGGAGGTGTTGGCCAAGTATCCCGGTATTGTTGCCGGTATTCAGGGTCTGGAAGAGCAGGGCTTCCCGGTGCTGGTGAAGGACGCCTCGCTGGGTGGCGAGTTTCCGGTGATGTGCGTCACTCTGATGAATCCGCGCACTGGCGGTGTGTTTGCCTCTTTCGGCGCGCATCCAAGCTTTGAGGTGGCGTTGGAGCGCAGCCTGACCGAGTTGCTGCAGGGCCGCAGTTTTGAAGGCTTGAATGACCTGCCCGCGCCCACCTTTGAAAGCCATGCGGTGACTGAGCCGAATAACTTTGTGGAGCACTTTATCGACTCCAGCGGCGTTGTTTCCTGGCGCTTCTTCAGCGCCAAGTCCGATTACGACTTTGTCGAATGGGACTTTTCCGGGGCGGGTGAGAGCTCAAACAGTGATGAGGCGGCAACCCTGTTCGGCATCCTTGAAGACCTCGGCAAAGAAGTCTACATGGCGGTGTATGACGACCTGGGCGCAACCGCTTGCCGCATCCTGGTGCCGGGATACTCGGAGATTTACCCGGTCGACGATCTGATCTGGGATAACACCAACAAGGCGCTGTTTTTCCGCGAAGACATTCTTAACCTGCATAGTCTTGATGAGGATGAACTGCAAGCGCTGGTCGAGCGTCTGGAAGAAAGCGAGCTTGACGATTACACCGATATCACCACCCTGATCGGCATTGAGTTTGATGACAATACGGCCTGGGGGCAGTTGACGATTCTGGAGCTCAAACTGCTGATCTATCTGGCTCTGCAGCAATATGACGAAGCGAAAGAACTGGTTGAGACCTTCCTGCAGTTCAACGACAACACGGTCGAGCGCGGTTTGTTTTATCAGGCAGTTAATGTGGTGCTGGAAGTGGTGCTGGATGATGAGTTGGAGCTGGAAGAGTTTGTGGTCAACTTCCGCCGCATGTTTGGTGAACAGCGGATGGACGCCGCGCTCGGCTCGGTCGATGGCAGCGTCCGCTTTTACGGCCTCACGCCTACCAGCACCAAGCTCGAAGGCCTCGACCGGCATCAGCGTCTGATTGAGAGTTACCAGAAGCTGCATGCTGCGCGTGCCAAGGCAGCAGGTTTGAATAGTTGATCGCAACCCGGATTAACCCTGGTCACATCACTGTGAGGAGGCACTATGCCGAGCAACCAAACGATTGAAAAAGCGCCGGGCCGCCGAGCGTTGGTCATTGGCGCATCGCGCGGCATTGGGTTGGGTTTTGTAAGCGTATTGCTCGCGCGGGGATGGCAGGTTACGGCTACGGTGCGAGATGTTTCGTGCGTGCCGTATGCCTTGAGTGAGGTCGGGCACCACTACGGGGACCGTCTTGCCATCGCCGCACTGGATATGAAACTACCCGAGCAAGTATCTGCGCTTGCCGCCTTGATGCCCGACAAGACCCTGGATCTTCTGGTGATCTCCGCGGGCATTCTTGGCCCAGACCACCAGCGCGTTGAACAGGCAACTGACGCCGAAATCACTGAGTTGTTTGACATCAACGCTATGGCTCCCTTGCGCCTTGCGCGAGCGCTTCTTCCGGCAATCAAGCACGGCGGTGTCATCGGCTTTGTTAGCTCCAGGATGGGCAGCGTGTCGCTCAATGACGGCGAAGGGCTTGAGCTTTACCGCGCTAGTAAAGCAGCGCTCAATAGTCTTTCACGTGGGTTTGCCGTCAAGCAGGCCCTACCCGCCGGTGTTGGTGTGCTTAATCTGCATCCCGGCTGGGTTCAATCAGACATGGGCGGCAGCTATGCACCTGTGACGGTTGAGCAAAGCGCCACCGGGATGGTCGCTGTACTGGAAGGGGCACTGGGATTGAGTGAGCAGCGTTTTGTCGATTTTGAGGGTAATACGCTCAGTTGGTAGAGCTAGGCTGCATGATAGAGCGTGTCATATGGATGCGGTGTATGGGTTGGCGGATAAGCGCGGCGTGCTGCTGTCTAGAGGCTCACGTTGGCGCGTCGTTTGACACTCATGGTGTTTTCCACCAGGCCTACTAAACTCTTTAAACCGCTTATCGAGCACTGCGCCAATGGTGTCCTTCGCTGTTACTGCGGCACGCCAGTCTTCAAACCCCGGCCGCCGTTTATTGTTAGTAATGTTGATCCTGGCTTGCTCGCAAAGCCTGAACGCTGTCGCCTGCGAGAAAACCTTGCGCTGGGATGATGACCCGCCGTTTAGCATGCAAAGTATTGACGGTAGGGTGGTGGGCATTGATGTGGAATTCAGCCTTCTCGTGCTGGCGGAGCTTAATTGTCAGGCCAATCTGCGCAAACTTCCCTGGGCGCGTGCGCTCAGGGAACTCGAGGCTGGCCGACTGGATATTCTTCCGAGTGCCTTTCGTCGGCCGCAGCGTCAGGCCTACGCTTATTTTTCGGGGCCGGTATTTCCTGCGGCACGCAACATTCTGTTTATGCACCAGGAGGCGTTGGCGAGTTGGCCTATTTCTCGACTACTTGAGCTGAAGAACACCTCGTTTCGTCTGGGAGCTCAGATTAATGTTCACTATGGACCCGACTATCATCAGTTAATGAGTGATCCGACTTTTGCTGCTCAGGTTTCGATGGTGACCAATAGGACCAATCTATGGAGTATGTTGTACCGAAGGCGCATCGACGGCGTGATTGCTGACGAGTATACGGGGGCCTATGAGCTGCAACAGCTGGGCCTCAGCGAACAGATAAAGGCCACCGGTATTGTGGTATCCAGCGCTGCGGCAGAAGTCGCTTTTAGTAAGGTCTCAAACGATCCGGTTTTTGTTGAGGCTTATATCAATGTGCTGAGACGGCTGGTTGAAGATGGCAGTTATGCGCGTATCGTACAGCGCTACGTGACGCTCTAAAGCCAAACTTGTGCAATCCTGCCAAGTCCAATTTTCGCATGCTAATCAGTGATGCTGGATTCGCGTTCCCGCTGCTGAGACCGCATCATCAGTCAACAGGAATACCAAAGGCCTATGAAAGAAACGTTGCGAACGCATGGTCCTGCTGTACAGGCCGAGCAACTAGTCGATATCTATCAGGCGCGTGCCAATGACCGCTCGCCTTGGATGGCGATCAGCGATCAGGTCATGGGTGGTGAGTCTTCCGGGGGAATACGGCAGGACTGCCGTGTTGGTTCGGCATGCACCTGCCTGACGGGTCGAACCAGCCTGGAGAATAATGGCGGCTTTTTGCAGATGAAGCTCGAGATCGAGCCAGGCGAGCCTCTCGCTGAATATGCAGGCCTGTTCATAGAGTTATGCGGCCCGGCGCACGATTATAACCTCAATGTAAAAACCACTCAGCTGGACAAACCCTGGCAGTCTTTCCGCTGTACCTTGCCGATAGCGCCACAATGGACGCGCTTCGTTGTGCCCTATACAGAGTTGAGCGCGCACCGTACTGACGCTGAGTTCGACCCTGCAACGATGCGCAGCGTAGCGGTGATTGCCATTGGTGAGGCGTTCGACGTAGATGTGTGCGTGCGGCGGTTCGGCTTTTACCGTTGACCATGCGCTTTCGCTAGACTGCTATCACGAAGCGCAATTGTCACTTTTGCAGTGCATGAGGTTGTGAAAGGTAGGCGAGTTCTTATACTGCGCAGCACAGTGCCCGAAGGCGACGCCAGCACCACCAGGCCCGGCGCACTGCTGCTCCCTATTTAACTCAGAGAAGAAGCTATGCAAGCGTTGTTCAAGAAGTATACAGAATCCTCTCTGATAATCCGGATTACCATCGCCTTGATATTGGGGCTGGGCGTTGGCCTGTTTGCGACGCAGTCTGTCGTAGACGGGTTTGCGCCCTTGGGTGAGCTGCTATTACGTTTGCTGCAGTTTCTGATCGCGCCCATTGTTCTGTTTACCCTGATCGTGGGAATTAATCAGGGAGATGTCGGCGGGATGGGACGTCTGGGTAGAAAAACTATCCTGTGGTACCTGCTGACCACCGCCATTGCGATGATCGTCGGTATTGCCGTGGCGTCCGTGCTGGCGCCAGGCACGGGCATGCAGATTGATAGCCAGGCTGTGGTCGAGGTGAAAAGTGAGGCCAGTATCGTTCAGGTCATACTCAGCATTGTGCCTGACAATTTGTTTGCGGCCTTTGTTGATATGAATATGCTCGGCATCATATTTATTGCTGTGACCTTTGGGATTGCACTGCTGAAACTGCGGGATTCCCCGGTTTATGGTGATGCTGCCAAACAGGTGCTGACGGTAGTTGATGGACTCAACGCAGCCACCATGATGATCATGCGCGGCGTGCTGCATTACCTGCCTATTGGCATCTTCGCGATCGTCGCTGGCACCGTTGCAAAGCAGGGCGCCGATACCATTACCTCCCTCGCGGGCATGGTTTTGGTGTTGTATATCGCGCTCTTTGTGCATGCAGGCTTGTATGTGTTGGCCATGCTGGTATCGGGCGTGAAGCTGGGTAATTTTATCCGTCATGCCAGAACCCCCGTGGTTACCGCTTTTGCTACGCAGAGCAGCTCTGGCACCTTGCCTATTACCATGAATGCGGCAAGCCGCATGGGGCTGTCTGACCGGGTCTCGAGCTTCATTCTGCCATTGGGCGCAACCATCAATATGGATGGTGCAGCGATCCGAATCGCCATCTCTGCCGTTTTCGCGGCTAACGTGATTGGTATGCCGTTGGATTTGATGCAGATGATGCAAATTGTGATTGTTGGCACCCTGGCAACCATAGGCACGGCAGGCGTGCCCGGTGCGGGTATTGTGATGATTGCGACTGTCTTTGCCCAAGTGGGCCTGCCGATCGAAACCGTTGCCTTGCTTGCGGCCATAGATGCGCTGGTGGGCATGGGCGCAACGGCTCTGAATGTAACCGGTGATCTGGTGGGCGCGGCTATCATAGGGCGCAGTGAAAAAGATGACGCTAGCGAATAGGCCGCAGTGGCGCTAACGCAATTTGTCGGCCGCTGAAAACCGGTGTTTAGATATGGTTAATTTGTGTGTGCCCGATATATGATGCGCGCCCCCAATGCGCAACCTCATATCTCAGGTCACCATGCCCAGTAACGCCATCTACACCGACCTTTCGGGCTACTACGATCTCATGTGCGCTGATATCGACTACAGCGCGCAAAGCAGTTGCGTTCAGCGGCTGCAGCAACTGCTTGGCAATGGTGGCAAAAGGCATCTTGATCTGGCCTGTGGGACCGGGCCGCACATCCGGCACTTTCTTGATGCCGGATTTCAAAGCAGCGGGCTCGACATCAACCAACCCATGCTGGACCGGGCGCTGACCAGATGCCCTGAAGCGCAGTTTTCGCTGCAGGATATGTGCGGTTTCTCCGCGAGTCAGCCGTTCGATCTGATTACCTGCTTTCTCTACTCCATCCATTACAGCGCCAGTATCGAGCGCTTGAACGCCTGTATCGCCAGCGTGCATTCGGCACTGGTCGATGGCGGGCTCTTCTGCTTTAACGCGGTGGACAGGCAGCATATCGACAACGGCTCTTGGGTCTCGCACAACGTTAAACACGCGGATTCGCTATTCAGCTTTAGCTCGGGTTGGCATTACGCTGGCACTGGTTCGCAGCAGGCGCTAAAACTGCGTATTGAAAAAAATACGGCGGGTGAAAGGCAGGTATGGAACGACTCACACCCCATGGTTGCGGTGCGCTTTGACGAATTACTCGCCCTGCTTGCGCCGTATTTTGATGTGCAGGTATTGGAGCATGATTACGACAGAATCCTGCCCTGGGATCGGGTATCCGGCAATGCGCTTTTTGCTTGTGTGAAGCTTTGCTAACTGCGGTTTTTTCTCGGCTATGGTGGATGCCCGCTCTGCGTTATAGGCTTAATGACCAATAAATCAAGCGGGTGGTTAGACTATCCGCCGCAGCATGGTTTTGCCGGCCAACTCGTGTTTTACCACGGCCGCCAAATGCAAAATAATGCCGATACCCAGCAGGACTGTAGCCAGGGTATGCAACTTTTTCAGCAAGGCTAGTGCAAAGTCGTTGTGCACCATCTGAGGTATGGCAATCAGGTGAAATAGCTCAATGTCTTTCGTCATCATCAACACGCCGCTCAGCAGCACCAGGGTTACCAGGATGTACATAACGCAATGCGCTACTTTGGCAATGCCTGCCTCTTTGGTGCTGAGCTGGTTGTTATAAGAAGGCGAGGGCGTGCGCAGACGGTAGATTACTCGACACAGAAAAACCGGAATAAAAAGCGTCGTCAGCGACACATTAAAGTCGGCAATGACATGTTTGAGGGCGCTGTCATTGGCTAGTAGCAGAGTAGAAAATCCGGTCAGAGTGGCCCACAAAATCACCGCCGCAGAAATCCAGTGAAGCAGCCGGGCGGTTGCGTCGTACTTGGGTGTGTGCGTTTCCATCCAGACCGACTTCCCGAAAAAATGATGCCTTTGCATTATTGAAATGCGTTAAGCGCCTTTCAGTAATGCAATTGATAGTATTTATCATTGTATTCACTGCTCAGGCATAAATCGATGCGCTTGCAAGCGATAACCCGCTCTGGTCAGCAATAGCCCAATGGCAAGGTCACGGCTCTGAATGGTCATTGCAGCCAGATGATTGGCCTGTTGCTGGTTGGTAAAAGCGCGAATCAATTGGCTGCCTTTATGGGCCGCTTCGGGTGGGATGATCAACTCAGGTACAAGCATCAGTTTTGATGGCTCCTGCGTCGCCAGGTGCCGTTGGGACTTCACCAAGAATTGGCCCTAGGAATGTGTCCTGGATTCAACTACTTCTTCCGCCATTCAGCCATTTTTGCGCAATGGTCGAGGTTTACGAGTCTCGGATTCGATACAGCACGGGTGATGGCTTTTAAAGTGATGGCGCTTGCCGGTAGTATCTGCGCGCGCCGCTGAAGGGCGTCTTTTAACTACTTCAATCCTCACCGCAAAGGACATGTATCGTGAAACTCACTGGTATTTTTCTCACTCTCTCTCTCAGCGCTTTGGTCACTGGCTGCAGCAACCTCGACGGCAATGCTCTGCAAGCAGGCATGACTGGATTGAAAGCAGCGACGCTCAGCGACGCAGAAGTGATCGCGATGAGCAACGATGCATGCCAAGAGATGGATGCTCGCGCCGAGATCGCCCCCAGCAATAGTGAATACACGCGCCGGTTGAATTCCATCGCCAGCTCACTGGGTAATGAGATCGCCGGTACGCCGGTCAATTACAAGGTGTATATGGCCGATGACGTCAATGCATGGGCAATGGCAAATGGTTGCATCCGCGTTTACTCGGGTCTCATGGACTTGATGGATAACGAAGAGGTAACCGGTGTGCTGGGCCACGAAATGGGTCACGTCGCGTTGGGACATACCAAGCGCGCCATGCAGGTCGCCGCCGCAACGTCTGTGGGCCGCAATGCCGCCGCGCTTTCCAGCAACGCAGCCGTATCCGCTGCGGCCCAGTCTAAGCTAGGCGCAATGACTGAAGCGCTGATTGGTGCACAGTTCTCACAGTCGCAGGAAAGCGCTGCAGACGAATTCTCGCTGAATTTGCTGGTAGACCGTGGCCTGGACACAGACGGCCTGGTGAGTGCGTTTGATAAGCTTGCAGCCATGAATAGCGGTAGCAGCAGCATGTTTGATAGCCACCCCGCTTCTGAAGATCGTGCCGCCCATCTGCGGGCAATGATTGCCGAGAAAAAGAAGTAAGTGAGTTGAGTTCCCACTAACACTCACTTGAATTAAAAAAAGGCCAGTGCGATTAGCACTGGCCTTTTTTTGGTTTCCCCTCAATCACTCACACATCAGGCTTCTGTCTACTCGGCTCGAAACCGTTACTGCGTGATGCTGCGCTACTAGCTGGAACGACTCACGCCGCGACTACCGACACCGGAATGCCATTGAGCACAGCATTGCCGGATAGCACATCGACGACCTGATCATCGGTAATGTCGTTAACGTTGATGCCGGGCTTGCTCTGGGCAACGCGCAGACTCACACCCTCACGATCATGGCCCCAGCCGTGTGGCAGGCACACCACGCCGGGCATGATGTCTTCACTCACCTGCACGCTGACCAGCAGTTCTCCGGTGCGTGACATGATGCGCGCCTGTTTACCGCTTGCCAGCCCCAGACGCTCGGCATCGCTGGGGTGGACGAGCAGGGCGCAGCGGTCCTTGCCTTTGACCAGTCGCTCGCTGTTGTGCATCCAGGAGTTGTTGGTACGCAGATCGCGACGGCCAATCAGCATCAGCTCGCCTTGCTCGGCGCCACGCAGCTCAGCCATGGCGCGGCTCAGATCGGCGACCAGTTCCGGCGGCGTGAGATGCAGATTTTTATCGGCGGTAAACAGGTAGCCGGGGAAGGATTCGCGCATAGGCCCTAGGTCCAGACCGTGCGGGTAGCGTTTGAGTACGTCCAGGCTTAGCGGCTCGTCATACTTCACTGGCTCGCCGCTGTTGTACTCATGGAAGCCTTCGGCATAGGGGCCGGTTTTCAAGCCATGATCAAGAATCTGTTCAGGCGAGGGCATTTTGCGCGCAGGCTCGGCATCCGGGTTTTTCAGTGCCATGATGCGCGCGGTCAGCCCCTGCACGATATCCCAGTCGCAGCGCGTGCCTTCCGGTGCTGCAAATACCGGGTCGCTGAAGCGCGCCAGGTTACGCACCGCCAGCATGTTGAACACGATGTCATATTGCTCGTGCTCCAGCGGCCCAGTGGGTGGCAGAATGATGTCGGCGTGGCGTGAGGTTTCGTTCAGGTAGAAGTCGATGGAGACCATGAACTCCAGTTGGTCCAGCGCCTCGTCCATCTGCCGCCCGTTGGGCGTCGACAGCACCGGGTTGCCGGCCACACAGACAAAACCGCGCACCTGGCCCTCACCGGGCGTGAGCATTTCTTCGGCGATGGTCACCGCAGGGAAGTAACTATCAAACTCCGGCAGCCCACGCGCTCGGCTTTGGTAAGTATTGAAGCTGCCCATGGGCCGGCTCTGTGCCTTATTAAAGGCCGGGGTAGTAAACATCATGCCGCCGGGGCGGTCGAGATTGCCGGTCAGGATATTGAGTACCAGCATCAGCCAATGGTTGAGTGCGCCGTAGCTTTGCGTGGAAACGCCCATGCGGCCGTAACACACAGCGCATTCGGCGGCGGCAAAGTCTTCGGCAATGCGCTTGATGTCTGCTACCGCAATACCGCAGCGTGCGCTGACTTGCTCCAGTGATACGCCGTCGAACAGCGGCTCGAGCGCCGTCCAGTCGTCGGCTAGGTCACGCAGGCGGCCTGGCTTGGTCAGCCCCTGGTCGAGCACGTGACGAATCAGGCCGAGCAAAAAGAAGGCGTCGGTACCGGGGCGGATAAACAGGTGCTGGTCGACATAGCGCGCCGATTCTGTGCGGCGTGGATCAATCAGTACCACCTTGCCGCCGCGCTCACGAATACGCTCCAGTCGCTTGAGAATGTCGCCAGCGGTCATCAGGCTGCCGTTAGACGCCGCCGGGTTGGCGCCCAGCATCAGCATGTATTGCGTGCGGTCGATGTCCGGAATGGTAAATAGCTGGCTATGGCCAAACATCAGGTAAGAGACCAACTGGTGGGGCATCTGGTCGAGGGAGGCGGCGGACGAGATATTGCGTGTGCCAATCGCCTTGCGCAGCGTGCCTGAGGCCATCATCAACCCCAGGTTATGCGATGAGGGATTGCCCCAGTAACCGGCAATCGAATCGTCACCGTGGCGGCGCTGGATATCCACCAGCTTGGCTGCGACCTTGTCGAGCGCGCTGTCCCAGTCAATCGGCAGCCATTCGCCGTTGACCTTTTCCAGCGGCGTACGCAAGCGATCCGGATCGTTGTGCAGATCTTGCAGGGCGTAGCCTTTGGGGCAGATATGGCCTTCGCTGTGCGGGTCGTCCTTGTCGCCCTTGATCGACAGAATCTGCTCGCCCTGGGTTTCGATCACCACACCGCACATGGCTTCACATAGGGTGCAGGCGCGGTGGTGAGTTTTCACCGGTAGGCGAGTTTGTTCTTCTTCGTGGGCGCGGGCATCGCGGATAACGCTGAGCATATCGGCAATCTTGACGACCTTGCTTCTCACCCGGCCTTCAATACGGCCACGGGTTTGCTCATGTTGATCAAGCAACTGCCAGTCCGCCATGCTGACGCTCTGTACGTCGCGTGCAGACAACAGTTCGCTGATATCGCCGCCGCGCTCGGGCAGGCTATTGCCCAGGTCGGCGAGCAAGCGCTGCACACTCTCAGTGGCGCACTGGCGGTTGCTGCCAATCACGCCACTGGCACCGCGCTTGATCCAGCCAGCCACGTAATCGCGGCTGTCGGCATGGCCCTGAATGCGGCCTTGCTCATGCTGCATCACGCCACGGCCCAAATCGAAGGGCAGCTCGTCAATGGCCGAGCCCTGGTAGCCGATCGCATGGACCACCAGGCTGGCAGTCAGACGTGAGCTTTGATCCGCAGGGCGTGCCACCAGCGCACCTTGCTCATCGCGTACCAGTTCGTTGCGCTGCACCTCTACCTCGGTGACCTGTCCGCCGGCGGCGGTGAAGGCGGCGGGGCTGGTATAAAACATAAAGCGAATGCGCTTGCCTGCGCTCAAGGGGCGCGCAGCAATCTCGCGCAGCAGGCTGAGGTTCTGGCGCGCCTCGGCAAATTCGGGCTGCTCTAGCTGGCGCGCGGTTGCGTCGTCCAGTTCAAGATCAGCGGCATCTACCCGCAGTTGCAGGCCGGGGATGGCCATCAGCTGTTCCAGCTCTTTTGGCGTAAAGGCGGCTTGCGCGGGACCACGGCGGGCCAGCAGGCAGACTTCGTCCACGCCGCTATTGGCCAGTGCCTGCAGGGCGTGGTCGGCGATATCGGTCTTGCTCAATTGCGCATGGGGCAGTACTAACAGACGGGCGATATCGAGCGCGACGTTGCCGATACCGATGATCACGGCGGTTGTGCCCGACAGGTCGGGCGCCAAATCGGCTTCATCCGGGTGCCCGTTGTACCAGCCGACAAAATTAGATGAACCAAAGATGTTGCCGCTGTCGGCGCCGGGCAGGTTAAGCGGGCGGCTCTGTGAACCGCCGGTGGCGTAGATCACGCCGTGGTAATGCTGGCGCAACTCGGCGCTGCTCAGGTCGCGACCGATCTGCACGTTGCCAAAAAAGCGGAAGCGCTCACTCTCGGCGATGCGCTCAAAGCTACTAGTGACAGACTTGATACGCGGGTGATCCGGCGCCACGCCATAACGCACCAGGCCGAATGGCGTGGGCAAACGCTCAAACATGTCCACCTGGGCGCCAGGCAACTGCTTCATCAGTGCTTCGGCGGCATAAAAGCCGCTAGGGCCTGAGCCGATAATCGCAAAGCGGCTCGACACATTGGCGAGCGGGCTGGCCGATTGTTGGCCGGTTTGCAGGCTCTGGCGGATCACCGGGTGGGTTTTCGCGCCCTCGGCATTGAGGGTGATAAAATTCTGTTGGTCGTCGGGGACCATGCTGCGCGGAAAGATCGCGCCCTCAGGGCAGGCGGAGACGCAGGCGTTGCAGTCAATACAAACGTCCGGATCAATAAACAGCATTTCCGGCGCCTCACGGAAAGCCTCTACTGGGCACACATCGACGCAACTAGTGTGTTTGTTGCCAATACAGCTTTGGGTGACTACGTAAGCCATTATCTACTCCGCACATAGATTGCAAAGCCCTTATGGTATGTCTGGGCTTGTGTGTGCGTATTGGCAGTAATTGCCTGATTGACATTTTGTGCCAGCGTCCCGATAGTGCCTTTATGAGCAAGCCAGACTACCTTCCCTCAGGATTCATCCATACGCTGCAGGACTATGTCGCCGAGCGCGCGCTGCCGGCTGCCGCGCTCCAGGAGGAGATGAGTCAGTGCCTGGAATCGCCCAGCGTTCCTGCGCAAAAATTCTGTGAGTTATTGGCCGCCGTCTGGGAGCAAGAACCAGTCAGCGCGCTGGGCGTCAGGTTGGGCCTGGCGGCAAAACCCGGCTACTTTGGCGTAGTCGGCTATATGGTGTCTTACTGTGGCACTCTGGGGCAGGCGCTGGCGCGCTATCACCGCTACCAGCGTTTGCTGCAGCATGGTCTGGTATCACGTGCCGAGTTGAAGGAGGGTGCCTTGCGCATGCGCTGGACCCAGTCCGTAGCCAACACCCCGTTGGCCAGTGAGTTCAGTCTCGCGGTCTTTGTCAGTTTGTGCCAAGCGCTGATTGGCCGAGCAATAACACCGCTTCGCGCCGGTTTACCATTCCCGAAACCGCAGGATGTGGGCATGTATCAGGCGTTGCTCGGCTGCCCGGTCGATTTTGACTGCAGCGCCATCGAGCTAACCATTCCCGCGCACCTGCTGGCGCTACCGATTTCCGGCAAAGACCCTTATCTGTTGCGCCTGCTCGAACAGCAAGCGCAGGCGTTACTCAACCAGCTACCGCAGATGGACGATGCCGAAGCAGGTGCGTCTTTTCATCGGGTGCAGGAACAGATCCTGGAGTCGATGAAAAATGGCGACGTCAGCGCCGTAGCCGTCGCCGCCGCCCTGGGTTGCTCCGTACGCACCTTTTATCGACAGCTGCGCAGCGCGGGCTACAGCTATCGCGGCTTGCTGGCGCACACGCGGCACACCCTCGCCAGACAATACCTGGCCGACCCGGCACTGGCGCAAACCGATGTCGCACTCTTGCTCGGCTACTCTGAACAAAGCTCCTTTATCCGTGCCTTTCGCAGCTGGACCGGGATGACGCCGGGGGAGTATCGGAGTCATTTGGAGCGGAAGGCGGGGAGTGCCGTCAGATAGTCGGGCAGGCCAGTTGTTCGTTGATCGTTCCCACGCTCCGCGTGGGAATGCAGCCTGAGACGCTCCGCGTCCACTCAGTCCCAGCGATCAATCTCGATCAGCCCCTCTAGCCCCGCATAGTTCCGCGCGCTGGAGTAGCGCCAATGCT
>NZ_JACGWE010000028.1:0-39423 GCF_014077575.1 Pseudomonas sp. 5Ae-yellow
TCGGGAAGCAAGGTGCTTTGACCTCGGTGTTCACCCTGGATAAACCGTTTCATGGGAATCCTTGCGATGGAAGTGTCGGAAATCATAGCAAGGATTTGTCAGGACGTTTTTACACACCCTGGGCCGATACCTGCCTGGGACGAAAGACCTCGGTCAGCCAAAAAGTGTAGCGAGTCAGATGAATTAATTCGCGCCAGATGCCTTTGTGCCCAGTCTGAGGCGGTACTCAATTAAGCCGCGCACTCACTCATCGCTAAAACCAGGTGGGCGCGATTTGGGCACAACTTGGGCACAGACGATTTTTAAGGGTTTGCTCGTGATTTGAGTTAGATGTCATGCTTTTCAGCATTCGCGCGACGAGTAATTGAGTGCCGGCTGAGTGCGACAGGAATCAAAGCTTGACCTTATCGATTCTGAAGTCGTGCAAGCTATTGATTTTTAAGGAAAATGGCGCACCCGACAGGATTCGAACCTGTGACCACCGCCTTCGGAGGGCGGTACTCTATCCAGCTGAGCTACGGGTGCTTATAGATAAAACGCTGCGACTCTGACATCTAGCCGCATCGTGGCACAAGAGGGTGAGTATTGCCTTCGGAGGGCAAAAATTATCGATGAGATAGGTCGTTTTTATCTTACTCTAAACGGGCATAAATGTTTCGAAGATAGTGTAAGTGCATGAAACATATCCGTTTTAAGTATGCCCACTTTGTGACATTCTAGGCCGCATTCTGTGGACGCGATTTGCTGACACAAAAAAATTGTCACAAATCCGAGGACATTAAGAAAGCCCGAATTTGACACATAGCCCATCTCTCGGCGTTCCAATTCAACCGATACGAGTAGCGCATGGCATACCTGTAAGCTAGCGGGATTCATCTTCTGCAGCCGGCCATCACCAAGGCGAGAAGTACAGCAGCCGCCAGTTAGACTGCTTATGCTCCTCTGAGAGCTGTAGTACCGGCGCGATTCGCATCCTAACAAGCGGCCTATACCCCCCCATATTCATCGACGCTCAGAGCGGGACTGTAGGCTTCGGCCGTTACCCTAGCCATATCCGAACTCACTGCCTGAGCAGTAAGAGTTAAGCTCGAGCGAAACCCTGCATTCGGTACTATGCGCTGCAGGAAGACTGAGTACGTTTTCATTGGTTCGTCTCCATGTAGCTGCCAGAAGACAGGATGAATCATGCTAGCGAAGATCCGTTTCGTACTGAGTCGCTTGTGTAGAGCTCTACCGTACGGTGGGTTGACGTGGCGGTCCGTTCACCAAGTGCAGCCGGTTCCAATACTTCGAGAATGTTCCCTCTGGCTCAGTAGCCAGAGATCCAGTCCTTGGCTGAGATGTATGCTTCCGGTCATCAACCACCAACCGTCCGACTCGCGCCGTAGCACTTGATCGGTGGTAAGAGGGTTTTTAGCAGACACTCACACAATTTCTGACTGACTTGGAAGGAAATCTCGATAGGAGTATCGGTTTTATGATCTATCAGGCTGCAAAGCGTGGGCGGCGCGGGCAGTAGACCTCGCGGCCGTTTTGACTTTGCCAATGGCGGCGGCCAGCTGCAAAAGGGCTATTACGATATTCCTGGTTTTGTAGATATGCGCTGGCAATACCTTGCCCCGCTGAGGGGTAGCCGGGTGCTGTTGTCAGCCAAGAGACGAAGGCGTGGTCAATGCGGAATGACTCGCTAACAACCCCAACTGTCCGCAGTGCTTTTCTGCGCTAACGGGATAACGGGGTAAGCAATGGGAGCGCCCGCGCGTCCTCTACTCCCTACCATGGGGGTTATGAAGCGGTAGTTGATCCGATTTTTTCAGCTGAAGTAACGCTTTTGTGACGACCTGAGCCAAACCTGGTGGGTCGCCTAGAGGAGCGTCATGCCAGTCGCTGCGGATGACTGCCAGAAGCCTGTCGGGCCTGAATGAAGCCAAAGTCTCCCGCTATCTGGGCGAGGGTCACTTCACCTGCAGGCTTTTCAATCTTCCAATTTACAAGGTGCCTGAGATGAGTGTGCTCCTGCAATGCCTATCCCATACCCCCCTGGCGGGGCATTTCGATCCTGCGCAGCGGGTGCTGGCTGAGGTGGATGGAGTCGTTGCCGCCGCGCGTGATCGCATTGAAGCGTTCCAGCCAGAGCTGGTGATCCTGTTTGCACCGGATCACTACAACGGCTTTTTCTATGACGTGATGCCATCTTTCTGCATCGGCACGGCCGCCCACGCTATCGGCGATTTCGGCACTCTAGCTGGGCCGCTCGCAGTGCCGAAGGAAATTGCAGAAGCCTGTGCCCAGGCCGTCCTGGAGGCTGGCGTAGATGTCGCACTGTCCTATCGAATGCAAGTTGATCACGGCTTTGCGCAACCGCTGGAGCTACTGCTCGGTGGTCTCGATCGTTGCCCAGTGATCCCAGTCTTCATCAATTCAGTGGCCGTGCCGTTGCCGGGCTTCCAGCGTGCGCGTCTGCTAGGTGAAGCGATCGGCTGTTTCGCCCGGACGCTGGGCAAACGTGTACTGATCCTGGGGTCTGGCGGTTTGTCTCACCAGCCGCCCGTGCCGGAGCTGGCTAAGGTCGATGAGCGAATGGCCGACAGGCTGATGGGCAGCGGCCGCAACCTGCCGCCGGACGAACGCCAGGCGCGCCAGCTGCGGGTGATTACTGCGGCAGAGCGTTTCGTGGAAGATCAGAACTCATTGCATCCGCTCAATCCGGACTGGGATCAACAGTTCCTCAAGATCCTTGCTAACGGTGATTTGACTGTACTTGACAGTCTGAGCAATGCCGAGCTTTCGAACCTTGCCGGCAAGTCCACTCATGAGGTGAAAACCTGGGTAGCGGCTTTCGCCGCGCTGTCCGTCTTCGGGCCGTACGCCACCGAGGCACGTTACTACCGGCCGATTCCTGAGTGGATCGCCGGCTTCGGCGCACTCGGCGCCCGGCCCCAATCCATTGCGAAGGAGTCCTGAGATGACTGCATTGACCGAAGCTTCCACCAGCCGTTTCGCGCATATCCGCGAAGGCGAGGAGGAACTGAATATTCACTACAACGAATGCGGCCAGGGCGAGCAGACCGTAGTTATGCTCCATGGCTCTGGTCCCGGGGCTAGTGGCTGGGCAAACTTCAGCCGCAATATCGAGCCGCTGGTGAGCGCGGGCTTCCGTGTGATCTTGCTTGATTGCCCGGGCTGGAGCAAAAGCGACCCCATTGTGTGTGAGGGCTCCCGTTCAGATCTCAACGCTCGGATCCTCAAGGGGTTGGTCGACCAGCTCAGCCTGGAGCGCGTGCACATCCTCGGCAACTCCATGGGGGGGCACAGTGCCGTCGCTTTTGCGCTGGCCTGGCCGGAGCGGGTCGGCAAGTTGGTGCTAATGGGGGGGGGTACCGGTGGTGCCAGTTCTTTCGTGCCGATGCCAACGGAGGGGATCAAGTTGATCCAAGCGCTTTACCGTGAGCCGACCATCGAGAACCTGAAGAAGATGATGAGCATCTTTGTCTTCGATACCAGTGATCTCACCGAAGCGCTATTCAAGTCACGCCTGGATAACATGCTGGCGCGTCGCGACCACTTGGATAACTTCGTTAAGAGCGTGACGGCCAACCCTAAGCAGTTCCCCGACGTCGGTTCGCGTCTGGCCGAGATTAAGGCTGAAACGTTGGTGATCTGGGGCCGCAACGACCGATTTGTGCCCATGGATACCGGCCTGCGTCTAGTGGCTGGCATTCCGAAATCCGAACTCCACGTGTTCAATAACTGCGGCCACTGGGCGCAGTGGGAACACGCCGACAGATTCAACCGCATGGTGTTGGATTTCCTCACCCATTGAGCCGAGGCGCGAGATGACCCTTTCCCGAGAAACCTTGGAACAGCTGGCTGTGGGACTACGCGACGCAGAAGCCAGCGGCGAGGCCGTGGGCCCGCTGCGTGAGCGCATTGGTGAAGAAAACGGCGAGGCGGCTTATGCCATCCAGAGGATCAATGTCCTTCATGGCGTAGCCGCCGGCCGTCGCGTGGTAGGCCGAAAAATCGGCCTGACTAATCCCAAGGTGCAGGCGCAGCTGGGCGTGAATCAGCCGGACTTCGGCACCTTATTCGCCGACATGGCATACGGCGACAACGAGACCGTGCCGTTCGGTCGGGTGCTGCAACCGAAGATCGAGGCGGAGATCGCACTAATCCTTGAGCGCGACCTGCCCAGCGCTGATGTCACGTTTGCGGAGCTGCTGACTGCCGTCGGCTGGGTGCTGCCGGCGCTCGAGATCGTCGGCAGTCGGGTGCAGGACTGGAACATCCGCTTCGTCGATACCGTAGCCGACAATGCCTCCAGTGGTTGCTACGTGCTGGGGGGGGCGGCCCATCGCATCGATGGCCTGGATCTACGTCAGGCTGCCATGCACATGACCCGTAACGGCGAGCTGGTGTCCAGCGGCAGCGGTGCCGAATGTCTGGCCCACCCGCTCAATGCGGCGGTCTGGCTGGCGCGCACCATGGCGGGATTGGGTGAACCCTTGAAGGCCGGGGACCTGATCCTCACCGGAGCCCTTGGGTCAATGTCCGCAGTGGCTGCCGGCGACCGATTTGAAGCGATGATCGAAGGTATTGGCCAGGTGGCCGTGCAGTTTAGCGCCGAGTGATTACACAGAGAAGATTCCCATGAGCACAAAACGCAAAGTTGCCATCATCGGCTCCGGCAACATCGGCACCGATTTGATGATTAAGGTGACGCGCAATGCGCAGCACCTAGAAATGGGCGCCATGGTCGGCATCGACCCGGCGTCCGACGGACTGGCCCGCGCAGCACGACTGGGCGTGGCCACTACCCATGAAGGCGTAGAGGGCCTGACCCGCCTGCCGATCTTCTCCGAGATCGATTTCGTCTTCGACGCCACTTCGGCCTCCGCACACGTGAAGAATGAGGCCTTGCTGCGGGCCCACAAGCCCGGCTTGCGTGTGATTGACCTGACCCCGGCCGCGATAGGGCCTTATTGCGTGCCTGTGGTTAATCTGGAAGAACATCTGGCGGCGACCAATGTGAACATGGTCACTTGCGGCGGCCAGGCGACCATTCCGATGGTCGCGGCAGTGTCCCGTGTGGCCAAGGTGCACTACGCCGAGATTATAGCCTCGATTGCCAGCAAGTCGGCCGGCCCGGGCACCCGTGCAAATATCGACGAATTCACCGAAACCACCAGCAAGGCCATCGAAGTGATCGGTGGGGCGGCCAAAGGCAAGGCAATCATCGTCATGAACCCGGCCGAGCCGCCGCTAATGATGCGCGACACGGTGTTCGTACTCAGCGAGGCCGCCGATCAAATCAAGGTGGAGGCGAGCGTCGAAGAGATGGCCGCCGCGGTGCAGGCGTACGTGCCAGGCTACCGACTCAAGCAGAAAGTTCAGTTCGACGTGATTTCGACTGACGCGCCGCTGAATATCCCCGGTCACGGACGTTTCAGCGGTCTGAAGACCTCGATCTTCCTCGAGGTAGAAGGCGCTGCCCACTACCTGCCGAGCTATGCCGGCAACCTCGATATCATGACTTCCGCCGCATTGGCCACTGCCGAGCGCATGGCATTGGCGATGAATCATGGAGACGCGAAATGAACGGAAAGAAGCTCTATATCTCCGATGTAACCCTGCGCGACGGAAGCCACGCGATTCGTCACCAATACTCTATCCAAAACGTGCAAGACATTGCCCGCGCGCTGGACAAGGCTAAGGTCGATTCCATCGAAGTTACCCACGGCGACGGTCTTCAGGGGTCCAGCTTCAATTACGGCTTCGGAGCCCACAGCGACCTGGAGTGGATCGAAGCGGCGGCCGACGTGATTGAGCGTGCGCGCATCACCGTACTGCTGCTGCCCGGCATCGGCACGGTGCATGACTTGAAAGCCGCCTACGCCGCCGGCGCCCGCTCGGTACGAGTGGCCACCCACTGCACCGAAGCAGACGTGTCTAAACAGCATATCGAATATGCCCGTTCGCTCGGTATGGACACCGTGGGTTTTCTGATGATGAGCCACATGATTCCGGCAGAAGAACTCGCTTGCCAGGGCAAGCTGATGGAGAGCTACGGCGCCGAGTGCATCTACATGGCCGACTCAGGTGGTGCCATGAACATGAATGACATCCGCGACCGCGTTCGCGCATTCAAGGCGGTGCTGAACCCGGAAACCCAGATCGGCATGCATGCTCACCACAACCTCAGTCTGGGGGTGGCCAACTCCATCGTTGCGGTGGAAGAGGGCTGTGATCGTATCGATGCAAGCCTGGCCGGCATGGGCGCCGGTGCCGGCAACGCGCCACTTGAGGTGTTCATCGCTGCTGCTGAGCGCATGCGCTGGAACCATGGCACTGACTTGTACGCCTTGATGGACGCTGCCGACGATCTAGTGCGCCCGCTGCAGGATCGACCGGTGCGCGTCGACCGCGAAACCCTCGCCTTGGGCTACGCCGGGGTCTACTCCAGCTTCCTCCGGCATGCCGAAATGGCTGCGGCGAAGTACGAGCTGAAGACCCTCGACATTCTCGTCGAACTGGGTCGGCGCCGTATGGTTGGCGGTCAGGAAGACATGATCGTCGACGTCGCACTGGATCTTTTGGCAGCGCGTTCATGATTTGAGTCTCATCCTGGCCGGCGCGACGTCGGCCAGGCAATTTACATTTGCGGAACCAGGAATGTGCCGCCGGCTGCCTGCGACAGGATCCATGAGGCTGTCCTCCTGTTCACCGTCCACCCTCTTATCATTCTGATGTCCATGGCCAGGCCGCGTCGCTTTGCCGTTTTTTTAAGGGCGTTCTGTTATTCGCGTTCCTGGGCCCACATCAATAACTGCGCCCGGCGGACAGGCTGTGCAGTGACGGGATAGTTTGCCTTGTGGGGCCTACCTAGAATTAGGTTGCCTGCGTTGTCAGGCGATCCGCCAAGAACATTCCATAACAAAATCGTGGGCTCGCCCTATGTCAAATCTCAGCAAGATAGAACATTTAGCATCCCTGCAGCTTTCGCGGCCGAGCGCTACGGCGCGCGTCGGCAAAGCGGTACTGGCGGTCCTGCCCTGGGCGATAATCGCTGGTCTGCTCTGCGCCGGATTGTTCATACGGCCGCAGCCGATTGGAGGAACCGTCACTCCTGCGGCTCTTGAGCGCCGAGATCATTTCTACGGTCTTGCGCTTACGCCAGGGGGGGACGTTTGGGTCAGCGGCTCTTACGGCAAGATTCTGTCGATCGCCAGCGATGGAGCCATCGAGAAACTGACGACCCCTACCGAGCTCACGCTACAGGACATTGCCATCTGGGATGTCAATCATGCCGTGGCGGTTGGCAACGACGGCGTGATTTTGTACAGCCAGAACGCCGGGGAAAGTTGGACGGTAGCCGCAGGCGTACCGCGCTCCGAGGTGGCCAACAAACTCAATCGGGTGCGCATCGCTCCCGGTGGTCTGGCCATTGCCACTGGCGAGATGGGCGCGCTGCTGATCAGTCGCGACTATGGCCAGAACTGGCAGCGTCTGCGCGAGGAGGAGGATGTGGCCTGGAACGACGTGGCTATTCTCGAGGACGGCCGTCTTGTCGTGGTGGGCGAATTCGGCCAAGTGCTGATCGGCGACCTCGAGGGGCAGCTTTGGACTGACGTGGAGCCGCCGGTTCCCGATTCGCTTATGTCGGTGCAGTTTCGTGATGCGCAGAACGGCGTCGCCGTTGGCCTGGAAGGAGCAGTGCTGGTCACTCAAGACGGCGGCTATAGCTGGGAAGGCGTCGACCTTGGCATGACCGATCACCTGTTCGACGTCCTTTGGGTCGAGCAGCAGGGGTGCTGGTTCGTCAGCGGCGCGCTCGGGCGCTGGGCGTCCGGTGGGGAAAAGGGTTGGAAGACCGGTGTGCTAGACGAGCGTAGTCGTGCCTGGCACACCAGCGCGCTGGTAGTCGAGTCGGACATCTGGCTGGCCGGCGCCGATATAGGGCGCTGGGACGGCGGGCGCTGGTTCGAGCTGCAGCCATGAAATCCGCGCAAACACATTTCAGTCGAGAACATAGCATGATTGAGCGTATAGCTGCATTCTGCATTCGCCAGCGTAACTGGGTGGTCGGCGTGCTGATCCTGCTCACGATGATGCTGAGCTGGTTCGCCCTGCATATCGACGTGCGAACCGTATTCGAGGACATGCTGCCCTCGCGCCACGATTACGTGGTCACGCATGAGAAGTTTAAGGACACCTTCGGCGGCTCGAACATGGTCACCATCATGTTCGAGGTGGATCAGGACGACATTTTCCAGGCCGATGTGCTGGACAAGGTTCGCACCGTGACCCTGGGCCTGCGTGAGGTCTCTGCGGTCAACCAGTACCAGATCACGTCCCTGGCCTCGAAGAAGCTCAAGGAGGTACGCGCCTCCACTGCCGGCATTGAAAGCCGTCCGCTGATGTGGCCGGACCTGCCGGCCAGCGCCGAGGAAATGGCTGAGCTGAAGCAGGCGGTGCTGCGTAATCCGCTAGTCTACGGCTCTTACGTATCGAAGGATCTGCAGGCTACTCTGGTTACCGTAGACTTCATCGACCAGCAAATGGATTACGCCACCGTTTTCCATCAGATTCGCGACCTGATCGCCGTGGTCGATGATGGCAGCGTGAACATCCGAGTGGTGGGTGATCCGATCCTCTACGGCTGGGTAGGGCACTACCTGCCGGAAACCATGCAGCTGGTGGCCGCTGCGCTGCTGCTGACCTTGGTGATGCTCTTCGCCCTGCTTCGCACATGGCGCGGCGTTACCCTGCCCCTCCTGGCGGGCGTGGTCAGCGCTCTGTGGGCGCTGGGTATCTGCCGACTGCTGAATATCCATTTCGAACCGCTGGTGATCGTGGTCGTCATGCTGATCACCTCGCGGGCCGTTTCGCATTCGGTGCAGCTCGTCAATCGTTTCGATGACGAGCTACAGCTGCTGCCGCCGGGTCCAAATGTCTCGCGCATCGCCGCGCAGGTGGCGCTGTCGGACCTGTTCCGCCCGGGCATGCTGGGGGTAATTTCAGATGCCGCGTGCATGTTAGTGGTGGTGCTTAGCCCGATACCGATGCTGCAGAAGCTCGCAATTCTGGCGGTCGTCTGGGTGCTGACCCTAACGGTCAGTGCTCTGATCCTCACCCCTGTAATGCTGTCCTATATCCGCAAGCCCCACAGCATGGCCCATCCATTCGACTGCCTGCCGGCGCTGCGCAAGGTGCTCAAGCTGGCGGTTCGGGTCACCCTTTCACGTGCGCGATATGTGGTTCTGAGCGTAAGTCTGGTGGGGGTTGCGTGCGCCGGCTTCTATTCGCTGAATCTGAAGATAGGAGATGCCAATCCAGGGTCACCGATCCTCTGGCCGGAATCGACCTATAACCAAGACTCCGCCGCGATCAATGACCGCTTCGAAGGTGTCGACCGGATGTTCGTGGTGCTTGGCGATGACGACAAGCCGGGCCTGGTCAAGACCAGTGAGGTGCTGCACGCAATGAACGCCTTCCAGCGTTTCATCGAGGCCCAACCAGAAATAGGTGGCTCGAGTTCTCTCGCCGATGTGCTACCACCTGTGAACAGCAGCTTGCGTGAGGGCAACCCGCGGTACCTGGAGCTGGGTGACAGCAGCGCGACTAACGCCAGCCTGGTGTCCATGCTCGATTCTGTGTCAGAGCCGGGCGACATTTCTCGCTTTGCCGACAATCAGTACGCCAATGCCTCGGTGACTCTGATGTTCCGCGACCGCCAGGGCGAGACCATTCGCACCGCGGTGGCCCGCATCAAAGAGTTTATCGACACTCACCCGCTGGCTGAAGGCGAGTGGTATCTGGCGGGCGGGCTGATTGGCGTTATGGCCGCGGTCAACGAGATCATTCTTTCCAGCCAGATCGAGGCCATCGCCCTGGCCCTACTGGTGCTCGCGGTGATCTGCACCCTGGTGTATCGATCCAGCGTCGCGGGCATGGTGTTCCTGGTGCCGGTAATCATGTCCAACATGGCGACCTTCGCCTTCATGACCTGGCAGGGCATCGGCATGAGCATCAACACCGTGCCGGTAGCGGCCCTGGGTATTGGTCTGGGGGTTGATTACGCCGTCTACATCGTCGACCGCATCAAAGAAGAAATCGCTGCTGGCAAAAGCCCCGAAGACGCCATTCGCGTGGCGCTGAACTCGGCGGGCATGGGTGTGATCGTCACCGCCAGCGTGCTGATTCTCAGCACCCTGCTGTGGTGGGCGTCGTCCCTGCGCTTTCAGGCCGAGATGGGCCTGCTGATGTCCATCTGGCTCGGCGTGTCGGCCTTCTCCGCGCTCTTCGTGATGCCGTCGCTGCTCTATGTGTTTCGCCCGCGCTTCATCTTCGGGGTTTACCGCGAAGTGCCGGGTATCAGTGTTCCAGGCCGTTCGTTTCAGCATGCCTGAGAAGAGATAACAACAACCACCGGATCCACGCTGCCACACTACTTCTGGGAGTTATCAATGAATAAGTACAGTACGCCGGTCGCGCGTTTGCGCGCGCCGATAGATAAGTTCGCCCTGGCATTGGTCCTGGGTGCTACCGCCACGCCCCTGCTGGCCGATGACAGCCTCAAGGTTGACGGCTACCTGCGACAGGAATTCTCCTGGAACACCAAGAACTGGGAAGACACTCCGGGCTACAACGACAGAGGCAAGATGTCCATGGCCCGCAGTACCGTGCGCCTCAACTTCGATTGGGATGCTACTGACAATGTCGCCGTGGTCGCCAAGCTGCGCGGTGTGCGCGAATACAAGACCGATTTCCTCGAGCATCTGGAGGGGATGGGCGCCTACAACCATCGCGAGGGCGATGGCCGCGGCGACATTATGGATCTCTACAACAAGCTTGAGATCCGCGAGCTCTATGTCGATTTTCCGGTGGGCGAGCGCACCTTCTTTCGTATAGGCAAACAGCAGCTGGCCTGGGGCGAGACCGACTTTTTCGCCGCCAACGACCTGGTGCACGGGTTTGACTATACCTGGCGCAATTTCCTCGAACCGGCCAATGAGGAGCTGCGCAAGACCAACAACATCGTCAAGGTGAACGTCGACATGCCAGAGATGGTGGGGGGATTCGAAGCCTTCGTTCGTCCCGGCTTGGATCGCAAGCAAGACATCGGCACCGAGATCGATATATATGGTGGACGCTGGTCGGGCCAGCCCTATGCTGGCGTCGATTTTCGCAACGTCGAGCCGTATAACTTCAAGAACGACGAAGGCGATTATCGCGACTGGACCGGCGGCTTACGTTGGAGCGGCCTGTGGGGCGATACCAACTATTCGCTGTCGTACCTGCAGACTTTCTACAACTCGCCGATCGTCAATGCCTCGGACGACCTGGCGCTTATCGGCCGGCCTGATCTGCCGTCCGGTGCGGTCACCAAGGGCACAGATCAAACTCGTGGCGTCGCCGCCGAAATCATCTATCCAATCGTGGACATCTTCGGTTTCACCGCTAGCCGCTACTCTGGCTGGGCGGATGCGGTATTCAGCACCGAGATGGCCTACATCAAGGATGCGCCGTATCAGTTTGAGGCCCCCATCCCTACCTTGATTAGTGAGCTCGTCGCCCCAGGATTCGACGGTTACACTCGCAAGGATGTGCTCGCGATCATGCTGCGCATGGACAAGAATTTCGCCTTCACCCAGAACCTCTTGGGCACTGAAAAGCCGATGTTCTTCTCCTTACAGCTGTTCGATAAATGGGTGCAGAACTACGACGAGGACGACAACCTGCTGTACAGCATCGGCTGGGGGGGCAAAGTCAAGGAACACACAGTTTTGGCTACCGCCATCTTCGACCTTAGCTACAACAACGGCCGTATCCGTCCAAACCTGGTTATTGGCACCGACATGAGCAATGGCGGCGGCTTCGTGGTTCCTTCCGTTACGGTCGAGCTGTCCCGCAAGTGGCGCTGGAAGATCGAGTACGACGGTTTCTGGAACGACGACTCGCGCAGTTCCGACAAGTGCCCGGCTGGCAACGGCGCGCGCTGCGATGGCACCACGCTGTTCGGTTACGCGAATAACCGCGATCAGTTCTACACCAGCCTGACCTACCTCTTCTGACCCCCCACCAACCGGAGTTCCGACCATGAGCGCATCCCGTTTTGCCCTACACACCTTGGCCGCCAGTCTTGTCGTAGTCTGTAGTGGCTTGCTTCCGGCTTTCGCGGCAGAACTGCCGCCCGGCACCGTGATATCCGCCGAGAACATCGACGAAATCGAGAACGACACTTTCGAAGGGCACAGTATCGCCAGTTTGCTCTCCGAAAAGATGGAGTGGCGTATCCGTAACACCGGCTGGAAGCTGCCCCTTGCCAATTCTCAGGAAGTACCGTTGCCCCAAGAGTGGATCAGCGCCTCCCAGGCCAACGACGGCAAGACCAGCATCAACAAGGACACCTGTCGCGTGGACGGCTGGTCGGCGGGCGAGCCGTTCCCGACCATCGATGAGAAGGATCCGCAGGCGGCCGAGAAGCTTGTCTGGAACTGGCACCTCGGCCAGCTGGTGGGTGACGTTTCGCAGGTCCCCCAATTCGTCCAGCTGCTGATCGACGGCGAGTCAGGTATCCACGGCGCCCCGGTGGGCGAATATACACGCTACAAGATGACCGGCCGTTTAACTGGCGACAATTCCGTAGAAGGTGACGGCGATGAGCGTGGCCGCCAATTGCTGTATTTTAAATCCCCTTCCGACATGAAGGGGATGGGTACTTACACTGTGATGTATGAGTCGGAAAAGGTGCCTAGCGTGTGGGCGTACATTCCCACTGTTCGCCGTGTTCGCCGACTTTCCGGTGGTGCATGGATGGATCCGGTTGGTTCTTCCGATCAGTTGCAGGATGACATGGACATGTTCAACGCACGCCCTTGCTGGTATCCCGAGTACCAGCTGCTTGGCAAGCGCTGGATTCTTGCCGTGGCTAACGGCAAGACCGATAGGTGGAACCCGAATGGCAGCGATTTCAACGAGAAATATCCGGTTCTGGAGAACCAGCCGCCGTACTGGAACATGAATAATGACGTGTTCGAGCCGCGGGAAGTCTATGTCGTCGAGGCCACCACCCCGTCGGTGCACCCTTACAGCAAGAAGGTGATGTACATGGATGCCAAGTACCCACGCATCTATTACGTCGAAGCCTACGACCGTAAGGGCGAGTTCTGGAAGTTCATGGAAACTCACTCCTACCTGAACGAAGCAGAGGGCGACGCCCGCACCACCAGTGTGGCGGTCATTGATTTCCAGCGAAATCACGCCACGGTTTCGCTGATTGACGTTGCGTCATGGCGGAGTAACTTCGACGCTAAAGCCAGTGATTTCTCCCTGCAAACACTACAGAAGGCTGGTCGCTAGGTGCGAGCTCGCCCCGGCCCGAGGGCCGGGCGAGCCGCAAATTTCCCTGGAGGCGATACGCCTCGACTACCCCAAAGAATAATATGACCTGACGTGGCGGGAACGCACCGGTCATGGTCAAGGAGCTTGTTATGTCGAATATGAAAGCCGCGCGCCTGCACGAAATCGGCGGTCGTTTCAGCGTTGACGTGGTCGCCGTACCTACCCCTGGCGATTACGATGTCCTGGTCAAAGTCGAAGCCAGCGGCATCATTCCCAACCTGAAGAACGTCACCACCCATTTTCCCGAGTGGTACCCCTTCCTGCCGTTGCCGAAACTTCCAGCGATCTTCGGCCTGGACAGTGCAGGAATTGTCACCGCAGTGGGTGCCAAGGTCCGTGAATTCGCGACGGGAGACCGGGTTTACGTGAACCCAGGCGTGGGTTGCGGACAATGCCGGTTCTGCAATCAGGGCGAAGCCCCGCGTTGCGACGCCTTCACCTTTGTCGGCTACTTCGGTTTCGGTCCCGGCTCGCAGGACGTCTTCAACCAATATCCCTACGCTGGATATGCTCAGTACATGACCGCTCCGGCCAATAACCTAGTGCGCCTGCCGGCCAACCTGAGTAGTGCCCAGGCCACACGCCTCGGCTATCTAGGCACCGCCTACTCGGCCATCCGCAAGTCGGCTCTGCGTCCCGGTCAGAGTGTGCTGATCCTCGGGGCCTCGGGTACCCTGGGCGTAGGAGCAGCGCTGCTGGCCCTGGCGTTCGGCGCTTCCAAGGTGCTTGTGGCAGCCCGTGACCGTGCGGCCCTTGAGCGGCTGGAAGCGCTCGCGCCGCAGCGGGTCATTGGTCTGACCGTCGGCTCGCGTCGGGTGTCCGAACAGGTTCGCGAGCACTGCCCGGACGGCGTCGACGCGATGCTCGACACTCTCGGCGCAAAGGCACCGGCGGAACTGTCCGTCGATGCCATGCAGGCGGTTGCCCGCGGTGGCCGCATCGTGCAGATCGGCGGTGTGGCCGGTCCCATCCCGATTGACCCGCACCCCTTCATGTGCGCGCAATTGCAGTACATCGGTTCCCTCTGGTTCACCACCGCCGAGGGCGAAGAAATGGCGCGCATGATCGACGCCGGAACAGTGGATCTGTCCTTGTTGGAGGAACGGGCCTATCCGCTGGAGCAGCTCAACGAGGCGCTTGAGGATATCCAGTCCCAGGGTAGCGGCTTCGTCAACTTTCACATAAGCCATTCCTGAGTGACCTTCGTCATCGATGCATAACGCTGTGAGAGATGCGTCGATGGCCTTTCCTAATTCTAGCAAGGAGACTCCGCATGTACATCAAACGCATAGTTACCGGTCACGACAGTGCCGGTCGTTCCTGTGTCGTCAGCTCCGGGCGTTTACCTGGCACCGAGTCCTTCGTTCATTCGCCGGGCTTCTCGGCGGCGGTGGTCTGGCAGACCACAAGCTCCCCGCGTGTCGGCGATGAAGCCGAGGCTCCAGAGGTTCCGCTGACCTCCGTGCTGCCGGGACCCGGTGGCACGAGCGCGATATTGGTGACCTTCCCGCCCTCCGATCAGTCGGTCGAAGGTTTCGATCCCCAGGCAGCGACAGCTGAGCTGTGCGAACGTCTGCCTGGTCTGGGAGAGCTATTCGAAGCCGACGAACCGGGCTTTCATCGCACGGACTCCATCGACTATGGAGTGGTCCTGGACGGTGAGATCATCCTCGAGCTGGACGATGGATGCACCAGTGTGTTGCAAAGTGGCGACATAGTGATACAAATGGGAACACGGCACGCTTGGCGTAACGCGGGTAGCACGCCAGCTAAACTGTTGTTCGTAATGGTTGCCGCTGGTCGGATGCCGTAGGCCCGCTGAATCGTTCTGCCTTCTCAGATTCCAAGGCCGTTCTTGCCCGAACCACGGGATTTTAGCGGGAGGGCAGCTCGTGTTCGATAGTTTCAAAACATTACATAATATTTTATAGTCTAGGTTGTAGTATTGGTGTGATTTTTGCATTAATTGTTGGGCGAAGGACGGGAAGAATTACCGAAAAACACGCTTATCTCGTTGCGCGAAAAAAACAGAACCGAATTTCAGAAAAAATAAATCGATTCGCACGCCTGCACAGACACCTGTCTGTTCCGTAGCCGTGGAGTAGAGGATTAGCTGAATGGAAAATCTACCTTTTTGGTCCGCGACGCCACCTGATGTCGTTCTTTCCAGCTTCGAAGTTTGCAAAACCCGGGATATTGAGGAAGCCTGTAGCTGGGGCGAACGCATTTTCTGCCAAAACCGCCTGCAAAGACTGGGTGCGCAGGGCGCTGTCGACACGCACATCTACTATCGCCGCATCGGCGGCATCGGGATCGGCCGGATGAGTTACGGTGGCGATATCACCATCGAACCCGGCGTAATGGAGGAATTTGCCCTGATTCAGATGCCGATCCGTGGGCACGAACTGGTTGAGTGCGACAGCCATCGCGTACATTCGACACCGCGTCTCGGCACCATCCTCAACACCCATTCGCCGTCAAAGATCCGCCATTACCAGGGCACCGAAAAGCTGATAATTCGCATCGACCGTAGCCTACTCGAGCGTTATTGTCAGAATCACCTCGGCCGCACTCTACCCAAGGAGATCGAATTTCAACCTGCCATGCCGCTGGATACTCCAATGGGCCAGAGCTGGACCCGCATGGTCGGCTGGATTTACGACAGCCTATCGGTGGATGAAGAGCTGCCGTCGCTGTTGCGTTCCCAGTACGAAAGCACCTTGGTCAACATGCTGCTTGCCTGTCAACCGCACAATTATAGCGCTGAGATGTTAGAGGAGGAGAAGACCTCTATTGCTCCAGGCTTCGTCAAGCGGGTCGAGCGCTTCATCGAAGAGCATGCCCATGAGCCGATTACCATCGTCGACATGGCCGAGCATGCCGGCGTCAGCAGCCGCTCGCTGTTCGCCGGCTTCCGACGCTTTCGTAATACCTCGCCGATGTTGCACTTGAAGGAAGTGCGCCTGCGCAACGTGCACGAGGAGCTGAAGCGTCAGGGCTCAGGAACAACCACAGTCACGGCAGTAGCCTTCAGTTGGGGCTTCAGTCACCTCGGTCATTTCACCACCGATTACAAGCGCCGTTTCGGTGAGAGCCCTTCGGGAACACTAGCTCGCTGAACCCCAGGACACGGATGTCCTCCTCCCTCGAAAATCTCGGATTCAACTTGTTTTCGCTATCGCCAGGCGCGGCGCTTTCTGCTGCATTTTTGATTGAACTCCTGTGCGCTCAAGTTTGCGCACTACAGGGATAGGCGCTTCGGTCTCGGGAGCGTCAGCCAGGGGCGGGCTTGCGAGGATGGCATCACAAACGCCGCATGAAGCGGTGCCTGTTTTGTCTATCTGGAGAGTCACATGTCTGATCAACCCATTATTCGCCGTCGCCAGGTCAAGACTGGAATCAGTGACGCGCGCGCGAACAACGCTAAGACTCAGAGCCAGTACCAGCCCTACAAGGATGCCGCCTGGGGCTTCATCAATCACTGGTATCCGGCGCTATTTACCCACGAACTTGCAGAAGACCAGGTCGAGGGCGTCCAGATGTGTGGCGTGCCGATTGTCCTGCGCCGGGTCAACGGCACGGTGTACGCGCTCAAAGATCAGTGTGTGCACCGTGGCGTACGTCTGTCGGAGAAGCCGACCTGCTTCACCAAGAGCACCATTTCCTGCTGGTACCACGGTTTCACCTTCGACCTGGAAACCGGCAAGCTGGTCACCATCGTGGCCAACCCGGACGACAAGATCATCGGCACCACCGGCCTTACCACTTACCCGGTGCACGAGGTGAACGGGATGATCTTCGTCTTCGTCCGTGAGGATGACTTCGCTGACGAGGACGTGCCGCCGCTGGCGCAAGATCTGCCGTTCCGTTTCCCAGAGGGCAGTGAGCAGTTCCCGCATCCGCTCTGGCCGGCTTCGCCCAGCGTGCTAGATGACAACGCGGTGGTTCACGGCATGCACCGGACCGGCTTCGGTAACTGGCGAATTGCCTGCGAGAACGGCTTCGACAACGCGCATATTCTGGTGCACAAGGACAACACCATCGTGCACGCTATGGACTGGGTTCTGCCTCTGGGTCTGGTGCCGACGAGCGACGATTGCATCGCCGTAGTCGAGGACGAAAACGGTCCCAAAGGGTTAATGCAGTGGCTGTTCACCGACAAGTGGGCGCCGATACTGGAGAATCAGGAGCTCGGCCTCAAAGTTGAGGGCCTCAACGGCCGCTATTACCGTACTTCTGTGGTGATGCCCGGCGTACTAATGGTCGAAAACTGGCCGGAAGAGCACGTGGTGCAGTACGAATGGTACGTGCCGATCACCGACGATACTCACGAGTACTGGGAGATCCTGGTGCGCGTGTGCCCTACCGAGGAAGACCGCAAGAAGTTCCAGTATCGCTACGACCACATGTATAAGCCGCTCTGCCTACATGGATTCAACGACTGCGACATATATGCCCGCGAGGCGATGCAGAGCTTCTATGCCGACGGCACCGGCTGGGACGACGAACAGCTGGTGGCCACCGACGTCTCGCCGATCACCTGGCGCAAGCTGGCCTCGCGTTGGAACCGTGGTGTCGCAAAGCCCGGCCGCGGTGTGGCTGGATCGGTCAAGGACACCAGCCTAATCTTCAAGCAGGCCGCCGACGGCAAGCGTCCGGGATACAAGGTCGAGCAGATTAAAGACGACCATTGATATCAATTACCGGTCCGGCGTTCTGCCGGGCCAGTTGTTTAAGGAACAACCAATGCTCCAGACCCCAGAAAGCCGTTTCGTCAGCGTAGACGGCGTGCGCCTGCATTACCACGAGATTGATGGGCCGGATGAGCGTCCTCCGGTGATCTTCACCCATGGCGGCGGCCCGGGGAGCAATGCCTGGAGCAATTTCCGTCTCAGCGCTGAGGCGTTTTCTGCCCGTTATCGCTGCTATTTCCTCGACTTTCCGCAGTTCGGTAAGTCCGACATGGTGCCCGTGGAAGGGCCGGTGTTCAGCTGGCATGCGCGCAAGCTGCTCGGTTACATGGATGCTTTGGGCATTCCCCAGGCGCATCTGGTCAACCAGTCCTTTGGCGGTTGCGTGGCTATTCGCTTCGCTGCCGAGCACCCCGAGCGGGTCGCTACCCTACAAGTGATCGCCTCGCAACCTGTGGAACGTGGCATTTCGCAGCCTTTGCCTCTTTTCAGCAAGCATGCGGCGACGTTGATGTCCGATTACTTTATGGCCGATAGCGGGCCGAGTGCGGAGAAGATGGCTGCACTGATACGTCGTTACGAGCTGCACGACGACAATCGCCTCGACGATGAAAACCTGCGCCAGCGCTACGAGGCCAGTATCAATCCCGAGTTCCTCAAGCTGTTGGAAAATCCTGGCGCGTTTGGCCAGTGGGAAAACCTGCTGCCCGTATTCGCTCGAGTAGTGGCGCCTACCCAGATTTTCTGGGGACTGCACGACTGGTTCGGCGGCGTTGACGTACCGATGTTGATGCTCAATCAGTTCGCCGACGCACGCCTGCACGTGATGGGTAGGGCTGCGCACCATGTGCAGACCGAATGCCCGGATGAATTCAACGCGGTGGCACTGGCCTTCCTTGGGGGGTATTGATGAGCAGCAGCGAATTACACTACCTGGAAGCCTACGAGCTGTCGCTGCTGATCCGCAGCCGCAGGGTGTCGCCGGTGGAAATCACCGAGGCCATGCTTGCTCGAATCGGGCAGCTCGATGGCGACCTGCACAGCTACGCCAGCGTCACAGCTGAGTTAGCGATGGATCAGGCCCGTGAGGCCGAGCAAGAATTAATGCGTGGTCAATGCCGCAGTCCGCTGCATGGCATTCCGATTGCTTACAAGGATCTGTTTTGCACGGCCGGTGTTCCGACGGCCGGAGGCATGCCTATTCGTAGTCAGTTCGTTCCGCAGGAAGACGCCACCGTGGTCGCCCGCTTGCGCGACGCGGGTGCGGTGATGCTTGGCAAATTGCAGATGACCGAGGGTGCGTTCGCCATCCATCATCCTGAATCCACGCCGCCGAACAACCCATGGAATGCCGGTCATTGGACCGGCGCATCGTCCAGCGGCTGTGGCGTGGCCACCGCCGCCGGTCTTTGTTACGCCTCGCTGGGTAGTGACACTGGTGGATCGATCCGTTTCCCTTGTGCTGCCAACGGGCTTACCGGTCTCAAGCCTACCTGGGGACGGGTTAGCCGCTACGGTGCTCTCGAACTGGCGGCCAGTCTCGACCATATCGGCCCCATCACACGTAGCGCACGTGATGCCCTGTTTATGCTCTCGACAATCGCCGGGCATGACCCACGCGACCCGACTTCATCGCCCAGTGTATGTCTGGAAATCCCCGGTATTGAGGACTCCTTTCGTGGGTTGCGCGTGGGTATCGACGAAGCCTGGTTGACTGAGGGTGTCGATCCGGTGATTCAGGAGGCTCTCCAGCAGGTGATGGCCGTTATCCGCGATGGCGGAGGTCTACTGCAGGTGGTTCGCGTGCCGGATACCCGCGCGGTCAGTGCCAATTGGGAGGCCCATTGCGGCGTACAAGCGGCGGTGGCGCATGCCGATACCTATCCCCAGCATGCGCCACAATACGGTCCGGCGTTGAGTCGCCTTATCGATGGCGGTCGTGCGCTTTCAGGCATGGATTACCAGCATATTCTGCTCGATGCGCAATGCTTCACCGGTAAGATGGACGCGCTGTTCAAGGATCTCGACTTGCTGCTGGCTCCTGTGCAACCTTACGCGGCTCCCACTCACGAACAGCTGGCGAACCTGGCTCAGGATGCTGAAGCCAACCGCCGCCTGATCCAGTTCACCTCGCCGTTCAATATCAGCGGCCATCCCTGTATCAGCCTGCCGTGCGGGTTCGCCGAGAGTGGTCTGCCAATCGGGTGCCAGTTCATTGCAGGTAAGGGTGAGGAAGGGGTCTTGTGCCGTGCTGGCATGGCGCTGCAGCAAGTGACGGACTGGCACAGGGCACGTCCTTTCGCCTGAGTGCTGATCCACTGTTCTCATGCCGTTGCGGCACGAGCTTTGTATCCGATGTTCTGCAGCGTGCCGCTCGCCGCAAGGCTGCTTGAGAAATTATCTCGGCTTGGCTTGGGGAGGCCGCCGGTAAGACGCCTTGTGTAAGCGTCCCGCTTCCTCAAAGTCGGTGATGCAGGAGACGCCATTGCCGTGTCGCAAGTCTCTTCTGCGCTTTTCGGATAAGTGTTGCACTGTGCGGAGTGCTGGCCGCTTCATGCGTTCCTATGATCGCTCGGACGCGGTTTCTCAACTTAGGGTGCGGACATGGCAAATTTCTCGCAGGAGCCAGACACGGCGGTCGCCGTGCTCGGCAAGGCACTTGAATGGCTGAGGCAGGGTCATCAGGTAGCGCTGGCCACGGTTGTCCGCACATGGGGTAGCTCACCGCGCCGAGCGGGCAGCATGGCGGCTATCAATGAGACCGGCGCATTCTGTGGCTCGGTGTCGGGCGGCTGCGTTGAAACCAGTGTTCTCGAAGAGGCGCTGGAGGCAATGGAGCATGGTCACTCCCTTACGCTGTCGTTCGATGTTAGTGACGAATCCGCATGGTCAGTCGGGCTGGCTTGCGGTGGAACCATTGCGATCCGCGTTGTCCCTATGACGGGGCCGGGCGCTGTTCACTCCGAGCTTTATGACGCCGTTGTTGCCAGCATTGGGCAGCGTCGCAGTTGCTTCCTAGTGACCGATCTGGCGAGTAATCGAGTCGATTTTTACCGTACGTCAGCACGCCTTCGTGCGTGTTTTCCGGGTCTCCCCTCCGGCCAGTTGGAGGCCGGTGTCTTCAATGCACGCGAGCAGCAGTGGTTCCTCAACGTTTTTGAGCCGCCTACGCGCCTGATCGTCCTGGGCGGGGTGCACATCGCCCAGATGCTGGTGCCCATGGCCCAGTTGGCTGGTTTCGATATCACGGTCGTCGAGCGCAGAAAGGCCTTTGCTGCAGAAGCACGATTCCCTGGTGTACCGGTTCTAATTGAGAATGCTGGCGTCGCATTGGGCAAATTGGCGCCTGACGCCAGAACCGCCGTGGTTGCCCTGACGCATAACCCTGAATTGGATGACCCTGGTTTGATTGCCGCCTTGGACTCGCCTGCCTTTTATGTGGGTGCGTTAGGTAGCCGACGCACGCAAGAGCAGCGCCGGCTGCGCTTGCTGGAATGTGGGGTCGGGCTGGGTCAGGTGGAACGTCTACACGCGCCAATCGGACTGCCCATAGGCGCCGCCACACCCGGTGAAATCGCCGTTTCGATCCTGTCCGAAATCGTTAGCGTCTTCCGTGGAAAAGGCTAGGAGCAGCACATGCTTTTCTCCGAGATAAAGGTTGCCGAAGCGCAAGGAGCATTGCTGGCTCACTCGCTGAAGACTCCTAAAGGACGGATCTCCAAGGGTAAGGTACTGGGCCCGGATGAAGTTTCGCAGTTATGCGAGGCCGGCTATTCCCTTGTTTGGGTAGCCCGACTCGAAAATGGCGATGTCCACGAAGATTACGCCGCGGCAGTGCTTTCTGCTGTCATAGCAGGTGTTCATGTTGAGGCTGGGGAGGCCTGCGGCGGACGGGTTTATCTGTATGCGCAGTGTGACGGGCTGTTGGCGCTCAATGTGCCGGCAATACATGCATTCAACAACCTGGATGAAGTTGTCGCCCTGTCGACGCTGCCGCCACTGACGCTGGTGCGCAGCGGTCAAGTCGTGGGCACCCTGAAAATAATTCCCTTCGGTGTCTCGGGTGAGCGCGCCGAGCGCCTGATGGATCTGCTGACAGAAGAGCTCGATGTATTGCTGCGGATTCGGCCCTTCGCCCGGGGTAGAGTCGCGCTTATCCAGACGCACTTGCCGGACATGCCGGCCAAGGTCCTCGACAAGACCTTGATAACGCTGGGGGCTCGCCTGGATTACTTGAGCGGAGACCTGACACTCGCTTGCGAGCGCCGCTGCGAGCATGACGTAGATGAGCTGGCGCAACTGATCATCACCGTTATGCTCCAAGCCGACTGCGATCTGCTGATCATTTCCACTGCCTCGGCAACCTCGGACAGGGATGACGTGCTGCCGGCCGCGATTCGTCGCGCCGGAGGAAGCGTTACCAGCGTCGGCATGCCGGTCGATCCGGGCAATCTGCTGGTGCTTGGCGAGCTCGGCGGAACTCCGGTCATCGGAATGCCGGGCTGCGCACGTTCTCTCAAGCTCAACGGCTTCGACTGGGTGCTGCGGCGCCTGCTGGCGGGTATGCCGGTTACCCGCAGCGATGTCGCCATGATGGGCGTTGGGGGGTTGCCGGAGGGGTTCGCGACGCGACCTGATGGCCGCAACGCTGATGCGCCTAGGCTAGCAGTGCATGCTGCCAAGAGTCCGGTCAGCGCCGTCATACTGGCTGCGGGGCAAAGCCGGCGAATGGGGGCCGCGAACAAATTGCTGCTGCCTTGGGTCGGCGAGCCGCTGGTTCGGCACATCGTGCGCGCGGCACTCTCGTCTCGGTGCCACCGGGTGGTTGTGGTGCTGGGGCATGAGGGGCGGAAAGTGCGGCAAGCGCTGGCCGACTTGCCGGTCGAATTCACTATGAATGATGCCTATGCCGAAGGCATAGGTTCTTCGGTGCGGGTGGGCGCCAACACCGTCGACAAGCGTGATGGCGTGGTGTTTTGCCTGGGCGACATGCCGAAAATCACGGCCGGGATGATCGACAGGCTGATCGCCGCCTATGAAACAGAACCTCATTTTCTGGGCTTCCAGGCTTGTCATGGCCGCAAGCGTGGCAACCCCGTGCTCTGGTCACCGGCGTGCCTCCCGCTATTGCGGCTTTGCTCTGGTGATGAAGGGGCCAAAGGGCTCCTGCAACAATATGGAGAGGCGGTCATGTTGGTGGATGTCGGCGCCGCGTCAGTTATCGAAGACATGGATACGTCTGAAGACTACGACCGTCTGCTCCAGGGGCTCGTATGACCCGGCAGGCTTGGATGTTCGAGCGTGATGGCGAGTTGGGGCAGCTCTTCGGACATTACCTGGATAGCGCCGCAACCGCACAAATGCTATGTGCCGCCAACGACGCCATGACTCATTTGGACAGGGGTATGCGTGCCAATGTCCGGCGCGGTGGGCATCGCCTGGGCGAGCGTACTGATGAGCTGTATGAGCAGGCCAGGGGGACGGTCGCGCGGTTTCTCGGTACCTCGGCAGAGCAGGTAGTGTTCACCGCCGGGGCTACGGCAGGCTTGAATATGCTGGCCGGTTCGCTTTGCCAGTGTTTCGGTGAGGGCGACGAGATCGTCGTCACCGAGCTGGAACATCACAGCAACTTCGTTCCATGGCAGCAGGCGGCACTTCGCACTGGGGCTGCGCTTAAAGTCTGGCCGGTGACCTCCGAGGGGGAGTTGAACATGTTGCTGCTCGAGCAAATGATCACCCCCAGGACGCGAGTGGTCTCGGTTACTCAGGTCTCGAATGTCACCGGACTGGTTTCCGACTTAACGTCCATCGCACGGCGTGTACGTGATGTCGGCGCGTTGCTGGTCGTCGATGCTGCGCAGGCCGTGCCGCATGGTCTGATGGCTGAGCAGGCGGACTTTCTGGTTTTCTCCGGACACAAAGCCTTTGGCCCGACAGGTATTGGCGTGCTAGCAGCACGTAACGGTGGCCTGGAAGGGCTTCAGCCGGTGTCATTCGGCGGCGGCATGGTCGCCGCGGTGGAGCAGAGCGGAAGTACTTGGGTGGAAATGCCTTGGTGCTTGGAGCCAGGCACCCCTCCGTTTAGCCAGGCGCTCGGCCTGGCTGCGGCGCTCGACTGGCTCGATCGCGAGCGCGCCGCGCTGGAGGGGGTGAGCCGGTTGACGAGGCTGGCGCTGGACGGGCTACTGTCCATGCCCGGGGTCCGAGTTATCGGACCGCATAATCGTGAGCGGATGGGCATCGTCTCGTTCACGGTCGACGGCGTTCATCCTCACGATGTAGCTCAGGTCCTGGATGAACGGGGCGTGTGGGTGAGGTCCGGTCAGATGTGCGCTCAGCCCCTGATGCGGGCGCTGGGACTGAACGCCGTGGTGCGTGCCAGCTTTGCTCCGTACAACACCCTGGCGGATGTCGCGGCGCTACTGGCCGGTGTTGATAGTTCGCTGGCGCTGAGGGGGTAGATGTCGATACTTTTGCAGCTCTACAACAGCAAAATTCGTGAGTTTGCGGAGCGCCCGCTGCCTGTGCCACAAGGCGAGCCTAGCGCTGAAAGAAAGTTGGAAAACGTCTTCTGTGGAGACCAGGTGACCATACGGGCCAGCCTGCGGGACGGCGTGTATCAGGACTTGAGCGGCAGTGTAGATGGGTGCCTATTGTGCCGGGCTGCGACGGCTTGGCTACTGGAAAACGGCGAAGGACTCACGCCGGAGGCGGCAACACGCTTGCAGACTGATCTGGACGCCTTCCTTGAGGGCAGGCTGGCCGCCGCGGAGATGCTTTGGCATGGGCTGGAGATGTTTTCGCCGCTGGTAGCGTACCGTAACCGGAGGAAGTGCGTGCTTCTGCCATTCAAGGCCCTTGCCCAGCTGGGGTGCGTTTCAATGGTGGAGCAGCGCAAGCCAGAACCGCAGGCTATGAAGGGCACTTCTGCAACGCAATGATGCGCTGACGGGATAAGCGTTGCGCTGGCGGGAGTGCCTGTGTTGGGGAGGGGTTTTAGTATCCAGCTAGCATCAGTTTCTACGCCAGCCTTCCACCAATTGCCCGATGGGTTTCCTTTTGAAGTAGGTGAAAACATGAAGTTCCCCTCCTTTTCGTACATCGCACCGGCCTCCCTGCAGGAGGTTCTCCGGGTGCTGGCGGACGACCCGGACGCTCGCATCATCGCCGGTGGCCAGAGTCTATTGCCGCTGCTTGCATTCAGGCTGGTCTACCCCAGTTGGCTCGTGGATCTACGCCATGTCAGTGAGCTATTCGAGATCAGTCAGTCTGACGGACTTTTGAGTATCGGCGCCATGGTGACCCACAACCGCAACAAGACCGATCCGACAGTTGCCAAGTGTGTGCCGATCTTGCCCAAGGTGCTCGCCCACGTTGCCCACCAGGCGGTGCGCAATCGGGGAACGCTGGGCGGCAGCCTTGCCCATGCCGATGCCGGCGCAGAAATGCCGTTCCTAATGGCAACCCTTGGGGCGACGATGTACATCGCCAGCCCCGCGGGGGTGCGTTCGGTGAGCGCCACGGATTTTATGAAGGGACATTATTACACCGATCTGGAGGAGGGGGAGGTCCTGGTTCGGATCGAAATACCGTTCTCCAAACTACACTGGGAGTTCGATGAGTTTGCACGACGTAAGGGCGACTATGCCTTGGTCATGGTTGCAGCCGGACTCTCCATGCAGGGCGGCCGTTGCGTGGAGGCCCAGGTTGCACTGGGTGCCGTCGAGGAAACCGCCCACCTCGCCACCCGGGCGAACGAATTCCTGATCGGAAAGGTGATCGACGAGGCCACCGTTGCCGAGGCCGCGGAACTGGCGGTAGAAGGCTTGAAGCCGCGTAGCGATATCCACGGCAGTCGCGAGCTTCGCCTGAGTCTGGCGAAAGCCATCGCCCAGCGCGTTATTTTGAAGGCAGCGCAAGGAGCTTTGTATGCAGGCGCATGAAGAAGGCCAACTGATGCGCGTCTCCGCCATCATCAATGGCAAACCCCGCGTGTTTCATGTCGAGCCGCGTATGCATCTGGCGGATGCTTTGCGTGAGGTTGTAGGGCTGACCGGGACAAAGGTCGGCTGCGAGCAGGGTGTATGCGGCAGCTGCACGATCCTCATCGACGGCGCACCCATGCGATCCTGCCTGACACTCGCCGTGCAGGCCGAAGGGTGCTCAATCGAAACGGTGGAGAGCCACTCGCAGGGAGAAAAACTGAATACTCTGCAGGACTCCTTCCGTCGCCACCACGCGCTGCAGTGCGGCTTCTGTACAGCCGGGATGTTGGCCACCGCGCGCAGCATCCTGGCCGAGAACCCCGCGCCTTCGCGCGATGAGGTGCGTGAGGTGATGTCGGGCAATCTGTGTCGCTGCACCGGTTATGAAAACGTCATCGATGCGATCACCGATCCGGCTGTGGTCGAGGCGGCAAGGCGAGGAGAAGTGTGATGATGAAGCATGAAGTTGCTGCGCTGAAGAAAAAGTCTATTGGTACGTCAGTGCTCCGGCGGGAAGACACCCGCCTGCTGACCGGACGCGGCCGCTATATCGCCGATTTGGTTCTGCCCGGCATGCTCCACGCCGTTGCGTTGCGCAGCCCGTTCGCCCATGCCAGGATCCTTTCCGTCGATGTTGCCGACGCTCAGGCGCTGCAGGGTGTGGAGATCGTCTGGTGCGGGCCCGATGTCGCAGAACTGTCCCAGGGCATCGTCTCGACCATGCAGGTCGAGGGCTTCCAGACTACCGTCCAGCCAGTGCTGGCCAACGGTATTGCCCGCTTCGTCGGCGAAATGGTTGCCGTCGTGGTGGCCTCCAGCCGGGCCATCGCCGAGGACGCCGCCCAGCTCATCCAGGTCGAGTACGAGGAGCTGCCCGCAGTGACCGATGTCGAGGCGGCTCTTGCCGGCGAGATTACGGCCAACGACACCCTGTCCGGCAACGTGGTATCGCGCTTCAGTCGTGCCCATGATGACCTGGAGCCGATTTTCGCCAGCAGTGCCGGTACTGTGCGTGGAAGCTTTGCCTGCGGGCGCGTCAGCGCCTGTCCCATAGAAACCCGCGGCGCCGTCGCGGAATACGAATGGACCACCCAACAGCTGGTGCTGTGGACGGCCACACAGATGCCCGGTTTCGTTCGCACCATGATCTCGATGTTCTGTTCCATCCCCGAGCACCTGATCGAGGTCAGGGTGCCCGATGTAGGGGGAGGCTTCGGCCAGAAAGCCCACCTGCATCCGGAGGAACTACTGATCTGCCTTTTGTCCCGCGAGCTGGGCCTGCCGGTGCGCTGGATAGAGGACCGCCAGGAGAACTTCCTCGGCGCGACCCACGCCAAGCAGCAGCGCAACGAGATGGCGCTGGCATATGACGAGCAAGGCCGTTTTCTTGCCCTGGAAAACCATTCGATCACTGATGGTGGTGCCTACAACAACTTGCCCTGGAGCCAGCTGGTCGAATCCCATGTAGGCAACGCGGTGATCCTCGGCGTTTACAAGGTACCTGCTGTTCGAGAGGAGAGCGTCGCTGTCGCGACCAATAAGAGTCCCATCGGCGCCTACCGAGGCGTGGGCTTCACCGCAGGACAGATCGCCCGGGAGACCTTGATCGACCGTGCTGCCCGCCAGCTGGGTCTGTCGCCGTTCGAGATCCGCCGGCGCAATGTGGTCAAGCCGGAAGACTTCCCCTTCACCAATCGCCTGGGCCAGACCCATCGCGAGGGAACATACCTGCAGACCATCGATTTGCTCGAGGAGATGGTCAATCCCAAGGTGTTTCGCCAGCGCCAGGCTGAGGCTTGGGCGCGCGGCAAGTACCTCGGTCTCGGTATCAGTGTGTTCAACGAGGTGACAGGTACCGGCACGCGTACCATGTCTTTCCTTGGTACTCCGGCGACTACCCACGACACGGCCACTGTGCGTATCGACCCTACGGGCAAGGTGACGGTCACTACTTCCCTGGCTTCGTCGGGGCAGGGTCACGAAACCACTCTGGCCCAGGTTGCTGCGGATGCGTTGGGCGTACCGGTCAGCGATGTGGTGATCCAGTCGGGCTCGACCAAGCATACCTATGGCTTCGGTGCGTTCGCCAGCCGGGGTGCAGTAATTGGCGCCGGCTCCATCGGGCGCGCGGCATCCATTGTGCGCGAGCGGGTCAAACAGCTCGCCGGTCATCTGCTGGAAGCCTCAAGTGAGGACATCGTCATTGAGGACGGGCGGGTACATGTGACTGGCGTACCGGCCAAGGGCATGCCGTTCACAGAGGTGGTCGGCGCCGCCTATTTCGCCGAAGCCGCGCATCCGCCTGGTTTCGATGCCGCCCTCGAGGCTACCGCAGCCTATGACCCTTCGGACCTGATTCTGGCCAATGGTGGGCATGCCGCCATCGTTGAGATCGATGCCGGCACCTATGCGGTAAAGGTCACAGACTTTTTCGCGGTTGAAGACTGCGGAACCATGATTAACCCGATGATCGTTGAAGGTCAGATCCGCGGCGGGATCGCTCAGGCCATCGGCCAGACCCTTCTGGAGGAAGTCATCTACGACGACTTGGGCCAATTAGTAACCACGACCTTCATGGACTATCTGATTCCGACCACGCTGGATGTACCCGACATACAAATACGCCATCTTGAAACGCCTTCGCCTCTGGTGCCCGGTGGCGTCAAAGGCATGGGTGAATCCGCCATGATTTCCGCTCCAGCGGCTGTGGTAGCGGCGGTTAACGATGCGCTGGCGCATCTGGGGGTGGTCATCGAAACGGTGCCTATTACCCCGGAGCGCATTTTTCGTTCCATTCAAGAGCGCTCGGTGCAGTGATCCTGCACAGAATCACGTTTGTCTTTCAGTCGGGCGAATATTCTTACGAATGCCCGGTTTCCCCTACAGATAGGATGCTTCAATGAATATCAAATACAAGTTCGCTCTGCCGGTTACCCCTGAAAAGGCATGGTCCGTTCTGACTGACATTCCCTCGGTGGCACCCTGCATGCCGGGCGCCTCTCTGGAGTCGAGTGAGGGGGACGAACATACCGGGCGCATGAAGGTCAAACTCGGCCCGATCGACATGACGTTTCGTGGTTCCATTGTTTTCAAGGAACGCGATGACGAGCGGCGCCATGCGGTGCTCGAAGCCGCTGCCAGCGAAGTGAAGGGCGGCGGCTCGACCAAGGCCACGGTGATCTTCTTCGTTAGCCCGGCGATCAATGGCTCGGAGATTTCGGTCGAGAGCGACTTTACTGTGAGCGGCAAGGCCGCGCAGTTCGGCGGCGGCGTGATCGATTCGGTCGGTAAGAAGCTGATGGATCAGTTTGCCAAGCGTCTGGCCGCTCATATTGAGGCAAGCCAATCCGTGCCGGAAGTCGCAGTCGCTTCGACAGGTGAGCACTCGGTGCAATCGCCAGCCGATGCTTTGGCTCAACCGCGCAATCCCATGGTCGAGGAAGAGTCCCTGAATCTGCTCAGCGTTGCCTGGAAGCCGGTGGCGCTCCGCGCGGCCATCAGCGTTTCCGCGCTGGCGATTGTCGGTTACGGCGTGTACTGGACCTTCGCATAAAGCATGGGGAGCGATTGTGTGATGGAACAGTTTTCGCGTCTACCGTCTGCGCAGACCATCATCCAGGCGCTGGAGTCTGTTGGCTATCTGGCAGACGAATCGCTGGCGACGCTATGTTTCTTGGCGTCGGCGATGCAGCGACCGATCTATCTGGAAGGCGAGCCTGGGGTCGGCAAGACCTCGCTTGCCTATGCCATCGGGAAGGCGTTTGGCCTGGAGGTATTCAGGCTGCAGTGCTACGAGGGGATCGACGTATCCCAGGCCTTGTATGACTGGGACTTCCGCAAACAACTCCTGCATCTTAAACGCGCCGAGAGCGACAGTGCGCCTGTCGACGTGCCGTTGTACGACCGGGAGTTCCTGCTGGAACGGCCCATTCTCAAGGCGTTCCGCAATAGCCCATGCATTCTCCTGATCGACGAGATCGACCGCGCCGATGACGCTTTCGAGGCCTTCCTGCTGGAGGCATTGTCTGACTTCGCCGTGTCGGTGCCGGAAATCGGTACTATTCGGCCACAGGTCCCGCCACTAGTTTTCCTCACCTCGAACCGGACACGTGAGGTTCATGACGCGCTGAAGCGACGTTGCCTCTACCACTGGGTGGATCACCCGAATGCCGATCTGGAGCTGGCTATTCTTAAGCGCCGATTCCCGATGCTGGATGAATCCCTCGGCCTCAGCATCGTAGCGGCAGTCGCACGCTTCCGGGAAATCGGTCTGCTGAAGAGCCCCGGTGTAGCCGAAACGCTGGACTGGACGGCAGCGCTCCTCGCGCTTGAGGCGACAGAGCTGAACAACCACAACGTCGAACTGACCCTGGGAACCTTGCTGAAATACCGCGAGGATCAGCAGCGCTTGCTGGAGGACGAGCTCGCATCCTTCCCGGGGGCTGAGACGCCGTGAAGGAGACGGTTACTCGTCCGCCGGAGCTGTCTGGCCTGCTGCACGGGTTCGTGCTCCGCCTCCGGACGCGGCTGACGCATGTCAGTCAGGCTCACGCGCGGAGTTACTTTGCGGCGCTGGAGACCATGCCTGCTCCCTTTACGTTACTGTCGATCTATTGGGCAGGGCGTTTTACTCTCTGTGCAAGGCGCGAGGATCTCCTGCTCTACGACGAGTGCTTCAGAGAATTTTTCGTGGGTGGCGTCCCGTCTCCCACCTCTGGGGATAATTCGGCTTTGCAGCGAGTCACCGGCCTGCTCGCGTCTTGTGGAGAGGATGAGGCTGCGGAAGCGGAGGATAGGAAGGAGACCCAGGCGCTCAGTGCTAATGTCATGGAGGTTCTTCGCGGAAGCGATTTCACCACCATGAGCCAAGCTGAATTGAGCGAGGTGTTGCGTCTGATTGAGACGCTGCGTTTCAGCTATCCGCTTCGCCAGAACCGCTACCGACGTTCCAGTCACCTGGGTCCGCTGCACGCGCAGCGTACCGTTCGTGCGGCACTCGAGCAGCATGGGGAGTTCATCCGGCTAGTCCGGGCGCGTGCCGATCTGCGTCCGCGGCGTTGCGTGCTGCTGATCGATGTGAGCGGTTCCATGAGGGGCTATGCCGAGCCATTGCTGCGCTTCGGTTATGCAATGACCAATAGCATGCCTAGAGTGGCTGAGGTGTTTTCCATGGGTTCCCGTCTTGCGCGGCTGACGCCCCTTCTTGGTGGCCAGGCGCCGCAAGTGGCCATGCGCGCGGTTACCCGTAGCGTTGTCGACTGGGGCGGCGGTACCCGTTTGGGCAGTGGCTTGCAGGGCTTCCTCAATACGTGGGGGCAACGCGGGATGGCCCGTGGTGCCGTTGTTATAATCGCCTCCGACGGTTGGGAAAGCGGTGGCGCCGAACTTCTGGCTGAGCAGATGGCCAGGCTGCGACGCCTAGCCTACAAAGTCATCTGGGTGAATCCACACAAATCGAGCGAAGGCTACGAACCCTCGACCGCAGGTATGAAGGCGGCCCTTCCCTACGTTGATAACTTCGTCGGCGGGGCCTCGTTGGCAGAGCTGGTTGCTTTGGGTCAAACCATTGGCAGTGTTGCCGGTTCAGAATTCAAGCGCAAGAGCTGAGCCGCAGACGCAGGGCACGCTAACGTGGTATGGGCTTTGCCTGTAGCCGCGCCACCCTTTTTCGAGCCGAAGACTTTGATTCTCCGCTGCTTTTCATTGTGTCGCAGGAAGTTGCGCTGCTGGGATAAGGCTGTGCTCTACGGGAGCGCGAGCGGGTGGGAGGCTTCCTAAGATCGGGGTCATTACATATCCGCACTGCTCGTTGTAAATGGCGGTGCGAGAAATCCAGCCGGTGTTGGATGCCGGCCGATGATGCCCGCTTGGAGTCACCGCTCATGAAAGAACAGATACATCAAGTCACAGTCAATTTTTCTGACGGCATCAGCCGCAGCTTCGATGTCGAGGCAGGGAGCAACATCATAGATGCCGCAATCGAGGCCGAAATCCCCCTTTTGTATCAATGCCGTTCGGGTAGCTGCTCCACCTGCATCGCACAGCTGGCCGAAGGCGAGGCGAAAACCCGCGCCGGCGCCAGTTCCACCTTACTAGGCAGCGAATACGCCAGCGGACAGCGCCTGCTGTGCGTATGTCAGGCGCAGTCAGATTGCACCTTCGAAGTGCCGTACGGCAGCGAGGTCGGCACCAGCGCCGCGCACGAGGTTCATACGTTCGTCGATTCCGTAGAGCGTATCGCCAGCAATGTTATGCGCTTGACTTTGGAGCTGGCGGACGGTGAATGGGTGGAGTTCCGTCCAGGTCAGTTCATGCAGATCCAGGTGCCGGGGTTCGGGGTTGTGCGCAGCTACTCGCCGTCTAGCACAGCGACAGCTGTTCCGAAGATGGAGTTCCTTATCCGTCTGTTGCCGGGTGGCGCCATGTCCAGCTATCTGGAAGAGAAGGCCGCACCGGACGAAGTGCTGTCCCTCACTGGTCCCTATGGTGCTTTTTTTCTGCGGGAGGAAAGCCGTCGCGCACCGCACATCTTCGTCGCCGGCGGCACCGGTCTCGCGCCGATCCTGTCGATGATTGACAGCCTGCGCCAGGGCGGCGGCCGCAAGCCGCCGATGCTACTCAGCTTCGGCTGCCTGAACCCGCAAGCGTTATTCTGCATGGAGGATATCGAGCTGCGCCAGCAGTGGCTGCCGAGCTTGGATGCCCGTATCTGCGTGGATCAAGACCCGAAGCCCGGCATGCACCACGGCAACCCGGTCAGCGCCCTGCGCGAAGGAGATGTGACCAGCCCTGACACCGTTGCCTATCTGTGCGGACCGCAACCGATGATTGACGCTGCCACCAGACGTCTTGTCGAGCTGGGCGTGAATCCCACCAATATATTCGCCGAACAATTTGTCGCAAGTAACTAAGGAGCCAACATGCAGCCAACTCGCAGAATACCGTTCTCGGCCGAGCAGATGAAGTGGTACGAGCAAGCCTGCGCCAAGATTGATCCCAAGCGCTTGCAGAAGCTTTTGTTTGACCTGACCGACATCCATAGTCCAACCGGATCTGCCCGGGCCGCCAGCGAGTTCATGGTCCAGCACCTGAGCAGCATTGGCATGTCGTCGCGCTACATGCCGATGAGCACCATTAGCGGTAATGCACTGGGCGAGTACCGTGGCAGTGGCGGCGGCGCCAGCGTGATGCTTTATTCACCGATCGACACCCACCTGGATTGCGACGAGAGCGAAAAGATCCTCACCGGCGAAGCCGGCGAGGCGGACATGCAAGCGAGGGCGCAGATAGTCGATGACTGGGTATTCGGCCTTGGTTCATCGAACCCCAAGGGCATGATCGCCACGCTGACAGAGGTCGCCACTGCGCTGATCGAGGCTGAGGTGCCGCTGATGGGTGATCTGCTAGTCGGCCTGGCCGATGGCGGAATGCCGGTTAATATTTCCAGCCGCCAGAACGCAGGCATGTCCAGCGGTGTGCTGCATCTGCTCAACCGCGGCGCCATGCCGGACTTCGCTATTGTCATGAAACCGTGGAACTGGGTGTATCACGAGGAGCCGGGCATGGCGTGGTTCAAGCTGCGCGTGCATGGCAGTCTTGGTTACGCTGGCGTGCCCCGCGGTACTCCAGGGTTTCGCAGCTCGGTGGTGCCGGCGGCGACCGTTATTCAGGAGTTGGAGCAATGGATCATCGAGTATGCCGAGCGCAATACCTCGGGAGTGGTCAAACCGCACGGCTGGATTTCCGGGGTTCGTGGTGGCGATCCGGAGCGTCCGGCTTTCCCTTCGGCGGTTACGGAAATCTTCTTCGATGTGCGGGTCAATCCGCGTACCAGTCCAGCTGAAGTCAGGGCGCAATTCGCTGATTTCGTTCGACAGCTACAGGCCAAGCATCAGGAGCTAGATCTGGACTGGGAAATGTACGGTTCGGTACCGGGTGGCACCACCGACCCGGAGAACTGGATTGTGCAGTCGTGCAAACGCGGTTGGGAACATATCGAGCAGCGTCCCCACGGTCAGCCCGAGTTGCTTGGTGGCCAGACTGATGGCGCCGCGCTGCGCCGTTATGGTGTACCAACTGCGCGAGTCGGTTGGCCTTGGCCAGCGCAAGGCGCGCCGCTGCCTGTGGCCGAGGGCCTTGGCGGAATGGGCGCGACATATATCCCGGATCTGCTCCCCTGCGCGCACAAGATCATGTATGCACTGATCGACACCCTTACTCGCTCGCGCCACGACCTTGAGCTTTAAGATCGCTAGGTCCCGTGCCGATGGGCAAGGCAATCCGAGCGCTGGCGGGCATCGGACGGGATGGCTTATGCCCATGGCCGACGCCGCCCGCTTGCAATAGTACAAAACCTGTCTGGCATGCGTTGCATGCGCTGAACATTGCGAGGAATGGTTATGAATCTGGAAGACAAGGTTGTCGTTATCACCGGTGGGGCCAGCGGCATGGGACGTGAGACCTGCCTGGCGCTAGCAGGGCAGGGCGTGCGACTGGTTGTCGGTAATCGTAATGCCGAATCTGGGGAGGCTCTGCTGGAAGAAGTACGGGCGTTGGGCGGCGAGGCGCTGTTTCGCGCCACCGACGTGTCCCTCGCTGCGGACTGTGCCGCTCTGGTGCAACTGGCGGTGGGAAGCTACGGCCGGCTGGATGGTGCCTTCAATAACGCCGGCTCGCAACGCGCGTTCAGTCCGATTCATAGCACTCCGGATGAGGATCTCAGCGAGGTCCTCGACATTAATCTCAAGGGCATCCTGTACATGATGAAGTACGAGGCGGCCGCCATGCTCCAGAGCGGTGGAGGTTCGATCATCAACAACGCCTCGATTTTCGGTCTCAAGGCCATGCCGGATACCGCCTGCTATGTGGCTTCCAAGCATGGCATCATCGGCGCGACCCGTGCTGTGGCGTTGGAATATGCCAATCGCGGCATCCGCGTCAACGCTGTTTGCCCGGGGCCGATCAAAACCCCGAGCTTCGATCGTGTCACTGGTGGAGATGACCAGATGTACGTTGGCGGCGTGCCCATGCGCCGCATAGGCTGCCCCGCCGAGGTCAGTAACGCGGTACTCTGGCTGCTCTCCGAGCAGTCCTCCTACGTGACCGGCACCGCCTTGTCGGTGGATGGCGGCATGTCGGCGCAGTGACGTCAGTGAGTAATGGTCGGCCAGCGACGCCGAGAAGACCAAAGCTACGGCAGTTACCTGCTTAAACCGGTGGCATAGATAACGGCGTGATTCGTCACGACGCGCGACTCCACGAAAATCGGCAATGTCTTGCACGGTATTGATATGTGTATCCGTTCATCAAGCACATGGCTGGACTGGCCGACAGCAGTCGTTGGCCAGGTACTGTCGGCGGTCACGAGCTGTCTCAGGGCTTCTTTCACTATGCCGGATTGGCTTGAGCATTATCGCGCCGTCAATCAAATCGATACTTGATGAGTTACCGAGACCGACGCCCATTTCTGCTAGGACGTCTGGTGGGAGGTCCACGGTAACATTGTCGGAGTCATCACCGTGATTCTTTGGCATCTCACAGTCGTCCCTACTGATTCGCTTATGGAAAATTACCCTCAACCTCAACCTCAACCTCAACCTCAACCTCAACCTCAACCTCAACCACTGCTCATTCGTCCAAATCATATCCTATGCTACGGGCACGATCTGCTGCAGGCTCAAGGATGATTTCCGAAAACGTCAGATCAGGTCAGGAAGGTGCGATACGAATATTGGGGAGATGCGCTAGATTGGGGCAGTTGTCATCGGAGCGGCAACGGCTTCAGTCCAAGACAGACGGAGGACGCTCGTGATCGAAGAGTCGCCAGCGATACTGTTGAGCGATGCTGCTGGTAAGGTATTGATTAATACCGGGTATGGCGCACCCGACTGGATTCGAAGCGCGTTCGGAGGACTAAAATTATTGACGAGATGGTCGTTTTCTATCGTGCTCTAAACCGGCATAAATGATCGTATTCCTGATTATCGACATTTTAAGCCGTATCCTTTGGGTGCGACTTTCTCACATAAAAAATCGTCACGAATTCGGGCACATTAAGAAATCCAGGATTTGACACATAGACCTTCTCTCGACGTTTCCATTCAACCGATACGAGTAACGCACGGCAAAGCTGTGAGCAGCCAGTCTATTGATTGCCTGTATCGGGGCTTCGGCAATAGCTGAGTTAATCCGGGGCAGAGACGGGCAGGGCAATTTCGTAGAAGTGTTTCTCTGCCGCCTTCCGGATCTTTGCCCATATTGGTGGGGCTGCGGGTGGACCGAGCCCGCAGCTGCAATCGTGCATATACCCGAAAGATTCCGTAGCACTAGCGTCTCACCTCTTCCCGAACGACTGCACGGTAGGTTGAGGTCTGCTTAGGTCGCTTGATGAGTTATGGTAACTTCAACCAATAGAGCTTATGGGGAAGGGACTTGCCATGGTCAGCAGGAGCAAAAAGGCTAAGCCTGAACGGGGTGTTTTGAGCACTTTGGCGCACAGCCCAGAAGAGGTAAAGCTTCTTCAGGAGATTGAGGAGACAATCGGGGTCGATGCTGACTTTCCTGAAAGCCGTCGCTTGAAGTTGCTAGGCAGTATCCGCGGTTTTCTGTTGGCTCTAAAACTCGATGATTTGAATTATATCAGGAGGGATTCTTGAATCACACCGGGTTTCGTGGAGGCCTCAACTCTTGAGAGAATGAGGCATGAAGAAATCCAACAGCTACTCCCCTGAAGTTCGTGAACGCGCTGTTCGCATGGTTCTGGAGAACTTGAAAGACTACCCATCTGAATGGGCCGCCATCGAATCCATTGCGCCCAAGATTGGTTGCGTCCCGCAGACGCTGCATGGCTGGGTGCGCAAGCACCAGACTAATACCGGCCAACGGCCCGGTCAGACAACTGATGAACGAGAGCGCCTCAAAGCTCTGGAGCGTGAGAATCGAGAATTGCGCAAGGCGAACGAGATTCTGCGCCTGGCCAGCGCTTATTTTGCCCAGACGGAGCTCGACCGCCGCAACAAACCCTGAACGCCTTCGTCGACGAATATCGTGACCGTTACGGAGTCGAGTCGATCTGTCGAGTGGTGCAGATCGCTCCGTCCGGTTATTACCGGCATGCAGCCCGAGCTCGCAAGCCAGAGCTACGCAGCATTCGGGCCAGACAAGACGAGCTGCTGAGTGGTGAGATCCAGCGCGTCTGGGATGACAACATGCAGTGTTATGGCGTCGTGAAGGTGTGGAAGCAGCTTCATCGAGAGCGTATCAACGTCGCACGCTGCACGGTGCAAAGGTTGATGCGCCGGCTTGGGTTACAGGGTGTTCGCCGCGGCCAGATAATCCGTACTACGGTGCCTGATGGGAAGCTTGTATGCCCGCTCGACAAGGTCCAGCGTCAGTTCCATACTGATCGACCAAATCAACTGTGGGTCTCAGATTTTACCTACGTTTCTACCTGGCAGGGCTGGCTCTATGTGGCCTTCGTAATCGATGTTTTTGCACGACGAATCGTTGGCTGGCGCGTCAGCAACAACATGAAGACAGAGTTCGTGCTGGATGCGTTGGAGCAGGCGCTGTATACACGGCAGCCAGGACGAGCAGGTAATCTGATTCATCACAGCGACCGAGGCAGCCAATATGTTTCCATCCGGTATACAGAGCGTCTCGCAGAGGCCGGAATAGAGCCCTCTGTTGGTAGCAAAGGCGATAGCTACGACAATGTCCTGGCTGAAACCACAATGGATTGTACAAAGCTGAGCTGATTTACCGGCAATCCTGGCGGAGCCGCGAAGCAGTGGAAATCGCTACCTTGAAATGGGTTCACTGGTTCAACCACCAGCGCCTACTGGGTTCGATTGGATATATACCGCCTGCAGAAGCTGAGGCAAACTTCTACCAGCAACACACCGGTCAGGCTATGGCGGCCTGACTTAAATGAAACGGCCTCCACGAAACCCGGTGTGATTCACATTGTGCTCTGTCAGCAGTTAGGGTTATTCGCCGGAAGCCTGATTGCCATCGATGGCAGAAAATTCAAGGCGGTCAACAACCGAGATCGCAATTTCACCAGCGCCAAATTGAAGCGGCGGATGGAGGAAATCGAAGCGAGTATTCACCGGTACCTGACAGCAGCTCGATGCTGCCGATCAACAGGATCGTCCGGCTTCTGACGCCAATGTCGTGCACCTGGAAGAAAGAATCGCCAAGTTGAAGGCGCAAATGAAAGAGCTTCAATTAATCGAAACTCAGCTCAATGAATCACCGGATAAGCAGGTATCACTGACGGATCCAGACGCCCGCTCCATGATGACTCGCGGCACAGGAATCGTTGGCTACAACGTGCAGACAGCGGTCGATACCAAGCACCATTTAATCGTCGCTCATGAGGTGACCAACGTCGGGTCCGACCGCGATCAGCTCAGCCCTATGGCCAAGCAAGCCCGCGAGGCGATGGGGACAGAAAAGCTGTCGGTTGTAGCTGACAGAGGCTACTCCAAGAGCGAGGAAATCCTGGCTTGTCACGACGCGGAAATCTTCGTCTATGTATCTTAGCCAATGACCTCAGCAGCCATAGCCGATGGGGTTTCAACAACGATGCGTTCATCTATGATGCTACGACAAATAAATATATCTGCCCGGCTGGAGAGGTGCGGATATGGCCATTCTCCAGTGTTGAGAAAGGCATGAAACCGCATCGTTACTGGAGCTCAAAATGCCAAAGCTGCGCATTGAAATCGCAGTGCACACCGAGCAAGCAGCGGCGAGTTCGACGTTGGGAGCACGAAGCAGTGCTGGAAGAAATACAGCGCCGACTCAGCAGTGCACCCGAGATGATGCGGATCCGAAAAAGAACTGTTGAGCATCTCTTTGGGACGCTTAAACAATGGATGGGTGCGACGCACTTCCTGACCCGAAAGCTCAACGGGGTGAGTGCCGAGATGAGCCTGAATGTGCTCGCCTACAACCTGAAACGGGTCATGAAAGTAATGGGCAACGTCAGCTTGATGGAAGCCATGACAGCGTAAAAGCACGTGCTTTTACCATTGATACGGGTGCCACAAAGTGTCTAAGAGGTTGCTGGGCGGCTTCACGCGCTGCTCGCAACGTCGTAACCCTGTTCAGGAGCAAGGCCCGAGAAAAGTTCCGCCAAAGCCTCTATCGGAAATACGCTAAAGCGTTTTTACACGCTCTGGGCCGAAAGCAGCCGGTGATAAGCGACTGGTTCTGGCCCAGAGTGTGTAAAAACACTTTCCGTATGTTGGAGGCCTAAGCACAGCGCTCTTGGGCGAGGCGATTTCCCGAACATTTGCCAAGGTCAGCCCCGGTAGCGCGTCAGATCGTGTATGAAG
>NZ_JACGWE010000140.1:0-550 GCF_014077575.1 Pseudomonas sp. 5Ae-yellow
TGACCTTTCCCCCAAATTCCACGCCATGAACTCGATGAGATTTCCAGCTAACCTAGCAAGATGGAGATCTCGATATGAAGAAGACGCGATACACCGAAGAGCAGATCATCGGCGCTATCAAGGAGCACGAGGCCGGCGCCAAGGTCGACGACATCTGCCGCAAGCTGAGCATATCCAGTGGCACGTTCTACAACTGGCGGAGCAAATACGCCGGTTTGGAAGTGAACGAAGCGAAACGGCTGCGCGAGCTGGAATCAGAGAACAACAAGCTCAAAAAGCTTTTGGCAGACAAGCTGCTTGAAGTTGAGGCGATGAAGGACGTGCTCTCAAAAAAGTGGTAACGCCTGCAGGCCGCAAGGTAGCCGCCCGGCACCTGATTGAGCAGCACCGAATCAGTGAGCGGAGCGCCTGCCAGCTTGTAGGCATTTCCCGTAGCGCGTTTCGGTATCAAGCCAGAGCCAGGAACGATCATGCCTTGAGAGCGAGGCTCCGAGAGCTTGCTGCGCAGCAGTCAGCCTATGGCTATCTGTTTCTGCACAGTATGTTGAAG
>NZ_JACGWE010000037.1:0-27382 GCF_014077575.1 Pseudomonas sp. 5Ae-yellow
CTCGGTCAGCCACCTGTTTGACGGCTTCAATTTTAAATTCTTCGGTGTAGCGTGAGTTGCTCATTGGACCTCCTGGGTGCCTCGATTATAAGGCCTGGAGGTGTCTACGAAACTAGGGGCGATTCACGCGTCGTTGTCGGTTTGGGCCAAAGTGGTCCAGATAGGTCTATTGCAGTCTCGGGGCAAAGTGTAACGTTGAGTATAGTTATTTCTTGTTTCGTAAAAAAAGTCGTTATAAAACAGTGTTAACACACTCATGCATCATGGGGGTGTGTTGGGAAGAAGCGGGTTTATCTTTTTTCATCGAGTTTGCAGCTTTAATCGTTAAATTGAGTAGGCGCGAACGGGTTTGGTAGCCTGAACAACCAGTACAACGACTGGCTGTCGCGGAAGGCTTACGGTATGGGCGCCGAATTGGCAGCAAGGTTATCATGCTGGCCAGAACAGCTGCAGATTGCGCGGGTGCATTTTTTAATGTGCTGTGAAAAAAAGCTCCTGCCTCATAGGCGGTAGTCCTATCAGTCGATTACCGCCTATAGCCAGTCTGGCGCCAGTGTTTCAGCTCGCTGCAGTAAACAAAGAGCCCGATCCACTGTCACAAGGGATCCCCTGCGTGCCCGCTAACGGGCATGCTGAGACTTTATTCGGTTAACGAGGTAAGCCATGTCGCAATATGACCCCCTGATTGATTCTGCAGCCGCCCGCCTGGGGCGTGTACTGGAGCACCTTGGTTGTCGTGTCACCACTGCCGAGTCCTGCACCGGTGGCGGGATTGCCGAAGCCATCACGCGTGTTGCGGGTAGTTCGGCCTGGTTTGAAACCGGTTTTGTAACCTATGCCAATCGTAGCAAGCAGCGCTGGTTGGGCGTAGAGGCAGAAGTGTTGGAGGCGAACGGGGCGGTAAGCGAACCCGTTGTGCAGGGGATGGCGACGGGCGCACTGGCAGCAGCCGAGGCGCAGTTCGCGGTTGCGGTAAGTGGAATCGCCGGACCGGATGGCGGCAGCGTTGACAAGCCGGTCGGTACGGTTTGGTTCGGCTGGGCGCTGGCGGATGGGCGCGTATTGACCGAGCGCAAACGCTTCCATGGCGGGCGTCGAGAGGTGCGCGCACAAACTGTGCTGCATGCGCTGGAGCGGCTGGTTGGCGAGGCAGAAAAACAGGCAGCGAACCGGTTATCAGTCTAAGCGAAAAAGGGGGTAGGCAACGCCAGACTTCTGTGGAACAATACTGACCAAATATACAGTACTTTCACTTATCGGGCGCCACCGGCCCCGCCAAGCCAAAGAGGATTCATAATGGACGACAACAAGAAAAAGGCACTTTCTGCTGCTTTGAGTCAGATTGAGCGTCAATTTGGTAAAGGCGCGGTCATGCGCATGGGCGATCACGAGCGCCAGGCTATCCCGTCCATCTCCACCGGTTCGCTGGGGCTCGATATTGCACTGGGTCTGGGTGGTCTGCCCAAGGGACGTATTGTTGAGATCTACGGCCCGGAATCATCCGGTAAAACCACACTGACGTTGTCGGTCATCGCTCAAGCTCAGAAAAATGGCGCAACCTGCGCGTTCGTCGACGCCGAGCACGCGCTTGACCCCGAGTACGCGGGCAAGCTGGGCGTTAATGTTGACGACCTGCTGGTCTCTCAGCCAGACACCGGTGAGCAAGCACTGGAAATCACCGATATGCTGGTGCGCTCCAATGCGGTAGACGTGATCATCGTCGACTCGGTTGCGGCGCTGGTGCCCAAGGCAGAAATTGAAGGCGAGATGGGCGATCACCACGTTGGTGTGCAGGCGCGTTTGATGTCACAGGCGCTGCGCAAGATCACCGGTAACATCAAGAATGCCAATTGCCTGGTGATCTTCATCAACCAGATCCGCATGAAGATCGGCGTTATGTTCGGTAACCCGGAAACCACTACCGGTGGTAACGCACTGAAGTTCTACTCTTCGGTACGTCTGGACATTCGCCGCACCGGCGCAGTGAAAGATGGCGATGAAGTTATCGGCAGCGAAACCCGTGTCAAAGTAGTCAAAAACAAGGTGGCCCCACCTTTCCGTCAGGCTGAGTTCCAGATTCTGTACGGCGCTGGTATCTATCACAACGCCGAGATTGTTGACCTGGGTGTGCAGATTGGTTTGGTAGAGAAGTCAGGCGCCTGGTACAGCTACAACGGCAACAAGATCGGCCAGGGCAAGGCCAATGCAGCCAAGTATATGGAAGAGAACCCGGCTATCGCTGATGAAATCGAAAAGGCTATCCGTGACAAGTTGCTGGCCAAGCCAAGCAAGCCGAAGGCAGAAGCCGAGGCTAGCGCTGAAATCGAAGGCTAATGTTGCAGCCTGATGCTCTCGCGTACGGTACTTGATACTCCTGCTTCAATTCGCCGCTCAGCAATGGATTTGCTGGCGCGGCGCGAGCATAGCTATACCGAGCTTTTGCGCAAGCTGCGCTTGCGCGGTGCAGGTACGGCAGAGGCTGAGATCGAGCTGGATCGCCTGGTCGATGATGGCTTGCTCAGTGATGAGCGCTTTTGTGAAGCATACGTATATGCCCGTAGCCAGCGCGGCTATGGCCCTGCCAAGTTGCGCGAAGAGCTACGCCAGCGGGGTGTTGCCGAGTCACTGGTGGAGCAGACGCTAGCCGGTGACGAGTGGGACTGGGCAGCGTTGGCGCGTCAGGTTTTTCACAAGCGCTTTCCCGAAGGTGAGGCGTCTGAGCCAGCGGCACGCGCCAAACAGCTGCGGTTCATGCAGTACCGTGGCTTTTCAGGTTTTCAGGCTGATTGGTAAAGTCGATCAGGGTGCGCAAGGCGCCGTGATCCCGGCCTCTGAACATAAAGCTCAAGCTCGTCAGACCACTAAATTCGTTGTTGTCTTCTATCTCGTTACTGCTGTGCTGGGTAAAGCCGCCATGCACGCATAGATGCGAGAAGCGCGTTTGCACCTGCTGCAATGCCTGTTCAGTCAGTGGCTGATTAAGCCGTAACAGGTACTGTTTGTCCTGCCATCGGGTTGAGTGGAAGTTACGGTAGAAGCTGATAATTTCCTGCATGGCTGCCTCCGGACTCTTTACCAGCTTCAACAGATGGAAGTCGTTATCTGCGATGTAGCCAGCGCTCAGCAGTTGTTCGCGAAAGAAACTCAACAGGCTATCCCAATAGCGACCTTCGGGCTCATCCAGCAGTATCACCGGGACCAGCGGGCTTTTTCCGGTCTGGATTAGCGTGAGCACTTCGAGGGTTTCATCCATAGTGCCAAAACCGCCCGGACAGAGCACCAGCGCGTCTGCTTCCTTGACGAAGAAGAGTTTGCGCAGAAAGAAAAACTTGAACCCCAGCTCGTGTTCGGTACCTCTGATGATGGAATTGGCACGCTGCTCGAAGGGTAGGCTGATGTTGAAGCCCAAGCTGTTATCCATGCCAGCGCCTTCGTGGGCTGCAGCCATAATACCGTCGCCGCCTCCGGTAATGGTCATGTAATCGTGTTTGCTCAGTGCCCGCCCCATGGATTTGGCTGTTTGATACAGCGCATGGGTGGGGGCTGTCCTCGCCGAGCCGAACACCGTCACTTTACGGCGACGCTTGAACAGCGATAGCCTAGCGAAACTACGCTCCAGTTCATGAATTGTCTGCAGCAGTATCTTGGCATCCCAGCGATTGCGATCGGCCTGCGCCATGCGTACTACTTCCAACAGCATGTCGCGATAGAGCGCCGCATTTTCGCTGCCGCCAGCGCAGAGCTGTACCAGCTCATCAATTTTGTCGGGTATCAGGCTACTGCCGGTTTGCCAGTGACGAGAAAGATAATCGACCGGCTCCATGTCGTCAGTCATGTCAAATCTCCGGTCGTTTGAGATGGCGTGTACGACGCTTTAAAGCGTTTGACAGTGCTCGGCAATAAAGCTCTGCGTGAGGACGGGCTGATTGCTGTCCTTGATGCTGAAATGATAGGTCAGAGTGGCACCCATATCGAGTAGCCGACGAAAGCGCAGATCAGTACAAACGCTCGCCTGCAGTTGAGTGCGAATCAGCAGTGGGTCTTCCTGCATGCGCTCTGCGTAAGCTTCGCTGACGGACAACCGGTTGATCAACTCGTCACCCTGAGCCTCAAAACCCATATCGGTAATATGCTCGTTCATGGCCCGTGGTGTGCCTTCGCTACTTTCCGCAGCCACTTTTTTAAGGGTGTCTTCCAGCTGTATGTCGCGTAAAGACGCTGCGTGTGCCGGGGCGGTTAAAAAAACGGCAAGCAGCAGGGGTAACCAACGCATGAAATTTCTCCAGTTCAGATGACAATATGACATGACCTACGGGTTCTGACCGCGCAGGGTGATTCTGGTTCGCCGAGGTGTGAATATCTTCACTTAGTCGCAGCAGCGGTGCAAAGGTAGAATACCCTTCGGTGCGCACCTGCACCTTGTAAATCGGAGACAGAAGGGCTATGACGGTGAATCAGGATAACGCAGTTCAGCGCTTGCGTGAGGCAGCAATTGCGCGGTCAACGCGTCCTTTTCTAGCCCGTGGCGCTCGAGTGAAGCGCTGTCCATCCTGCTTGCTGGCGTTGGCATCCTGTATCTGCGCGCGTCGCCCTGTGCTGCAGGCAGAGGTGACCTTCTGTCTGTTGATGCACTCCCTGGAGCCGCTCAAACCGACTAATACCGGCAGGTTGATCGCAGAATGCCTGGGCGACACCCAGGCTTTTGTCTGGGCGCGTACAGAGGTTGATCCGGGGCTACTGGCGTTGCTTGCGGACCCGCGTTATCAGCCTTACGTGGTATTCCCCGGGGAGTATGCCTTGCCAGATCAGCCAGTCTGTCGTGATTTGCCGGCGTCGTCCGGGCGTCGTCCCTTGTTGATTATCCTCGATGCAACCTGGACACAGGCGCGCAAGATGTTTCGCAAGAGTCCCTATTTGGCGAGCCTGCCGGTGTTAAGCATGGAAACTGAACAGCTGTCGCGGTATCGGCTACGCCGCTCAACCCGCGATGATCATCTCTGTACCGTCGAAGTTGCCACAGCCTGTCTCGGATTGGCTGGCGATGCGCAGGCAGCGCAGCAACTAAACCAATACTTCGAGTTATTCACTGATGCTTACCTGAGTACCATTCGCTTGAGACAAGATGACGCCTGATAGGTGTATCAAGCGTCCTGTAGAAACCGTCCTGCTAGTGGTGTCCAGCCGGCTCCTGTTGCACTGGCACCGGTTGCTTGCGGCGTTCAAGGTAGATTGGGATTAACTGTGCTGTCAGCATCCCGCCGAGCATCAGCGCACACCCCAACAAACCGCGCGGGCTAAGGGTCTCGCCCAGAATTAGCCAGCCTGCGAGAGCGGCGAAGACGGCTTCCAGACTAAGTATGATGGCCGCGTGTGAGGTGATTGCATCTTTTTGTGCCACTACCTGCAGAGTGAAGGCGACGCCGACTGCCAGCACACCTGCGTAAAGAATCGCGGGTAGCGCCTGTTGAATCATCGGTAGCTGGATAGGTTCGAATATAAAGGCCAGTACCAGACTAACAACCGCACAGACCACAAACTGTATGAAAGACACCAGGATAGCGTCATAACGGCTGGCGAGTGCGCCGACCATGAGCACGTGTGCTGCCCAGAAACCCGCGCCTACCAGTTGTAGCCAATCGCCGGAGGCGACCTGAAAGCCAGGACCCACACTCAGCAGTACCATGCCGACCAACGCCAGCAACGCGCCAGCCCAGGTTCCCTTGTGCGTGCGCATGCCAATGAATAGACCAAACACGGGGACAAGAATCACGTACAGCCCCGTGATAAAGCCGGAGTTGGTGACGGTCGTAAACATCAGACCAATTTGCTGCAGATTGATGCCGATCGTCAGTACCCCACCCAGCGCCAGACTGCCCAGCAGCATTGGTTTACTTAAGCGCGCGCGGGCATCTGGCTTGGTGGGTTTGCGCAGCAGCCAGATCAGCGGTAGCACCGTTAGCGCGCCGACCAGAAAGCGCAGGCCGGTATAAAGGAAGGGCCCGATATGGTCCATCCCCAGTCGCTGAGCAACAAAGGTACTGCCCCAGATCATGGCGGTGAGGAGCATCAGCGCGTCGGCGCGGTAGTGACGAATATTCATTGGGTGTAGCTCGGCAGGAAAAACCCGATTATCCTGTGTCCGCAGGGCGGAAAGCCAGATACAGTTGTGCCCGCTTACTGTTTTGTACTGTGGCCAAAGTTGCATTGACTGCCTGTGTGGCGGCTGGCACTCTCAAATAGATAAAAAAACCATAACAATAACGACGCTTCGGGATAAAACGCATGGGTCTTAGTTACGATATTCTGATTGCTGACGATCACCCACTGTTCCGTAGTGCATTGCGTCAGGCGCTCGCTGCCGGGCTCGGTGAGTCGGTCACGCTGAATGAGGTCGGCAGTATTGAAGGGCTGCAGGCGCAGCTTGCTACCCGCTCGCAATGGGATCTGGTCCTGCTCGATCTCAACATGCCCGGCGCCTATGGTTTTTCCGGCTTGGCCCAGCTGCGGGGCCAGTTCCCACATATCCCCGTTATTATGATCTCGGCCCAGGAAGAGTCCTCCGTCGCCCGGCGGGCGAAGGATTTTGGTGCCAGCGGTTTTATTCCCAAATCGGCCACGCTGGAAGCCATTCAGGCGTCGGTTCAGGCGGTGCTCGAGGGCGGCGTTTGCTGGCCTGATGGCCTGGATGACCCGCAAGGCATGACGTCCGAGCAGCAGGACATCAGTACCCGCGTTGCCAGTCTTACGCCACAGCAGTTCAGAGTGCTTACCATGGTCTGTGATGGTCTGCTGAATAAACAGATTGCCTATGAGCTGGATGTGTCGGAAGCGACCATCAAGGCGCACGTCACCGCGATTTTCCGTAAGCTGGAGGTGCGTACCCGCACCCAGGCCGCACTGGCTTTGCAACAGATGGAGCTAAGCAAAACCGGTTAGCTGGATGCTGTTGCCTCTACGACTGAAGTCTGAGCGTCGGGTGCTGGGCAAAGCCTTGGCGCGCTGCCAGACTAGTGCCTGGCAACGAACGAGATGAACCCCCTGCAATGATGCTATCCGGCGGTCTGGTCGCCCTTATCTTTCTGCTCTACATGGCGCTGCTGTTCGTCATCGCCTTCTGGGGCGATCGTCGTCGCGCTGAACTCAACCCGCGCCTGCGTGTATGGGTGTACAGCCTGTCGTTGGCCGTGTGGTGCACCAGTTGGACCTTCTTCGGTGCTGTCGGCATGGCGGCAGACCAGCTCTGGGGTTTTCTACCCATCTACCTTGGTCCGGTTCTCTTGTTCCTGTTTGGCTCCCGCCTGTACGCGCGCATGATCGCCATCAGCAAGCAGGAAAACATCACTTCAATCGCTGATTTTATCGCCTCGCGTTACGGTAAATCCCAGACGCTGGGCGTCGTGGTGTCGCTACTGTGTCTGGTCAGTGTGTTGCCTTACATTGCGTTGCAGCTGAAGGGCATAGTGCTGGGCTACAACTTGCTCAGTGCTGCGCCCCTGGTCGGCGGCGTGCCCACAGACGCGGTGGGGGCAGAAGACACGGCCCTGGTGGTGACACTGGTGTTGGCGTTGTTCACGGTGTTATTTGGCACCCGCAGTCTGGATGTGACCGAGCATCACCGTGGCATGATGCTGGCGATTGCCTTTGAGTCGCTGGTCAAACTGCTGGCATTTCTGGCGGTGGGTATCTTCGTTACCTTCGGCTTGTTTGGCGGTGCGGTCGAGCTGTTGACCGATGCTCGCAACAACGCCGCCTTGGCTGCTTACTGGCAGCAGGATACGCCGGTGCTGAGCCTGCTATTCCAAACGGTGATCGCGATTCTCGCCTTTGTCTGCCTGCCGCGGCAGTTTCAGGTAGCGGTGGTGGAGAACAGCGAGCCTGGCGACCTTCGTTTGGCTCGGTGGGTGTTTCCGGTTTATGTGATTTTAGCCGGGCTCTTTGTTATTCCGATCAGCCTGGCAGGGCAGATGACCTTGGGTTCCGGGTTATCTGCCGACTCCTATGTGATCAGTCTGCCGCTGCTGCAGGGCCATCCGGAGTTGGCGTTGCTGGCTTTCCTGGGTGGTGCGTCGGCCGCCTCCGGCATGGTCATTGTTGCCGCGATTGCACTGAGTACCATGGTCTCCAACGATGTGGTGCTGCCGGCGCTACTGCGCAGCAAGACGCGTCCCGAACATTCCTATGAGCAGTTTCGCGGCTGGCTGCTGAATGTACGTCGCACCAGTATTCTGATCATCCTGCTGCTCGCCTATGTGGTCTATCGCCTGATTGGCTCGGATACCAGTCTGGCGAGTATTGGCCAGGTTGCTTTCGCGGCCATTGCTCAGCTCGCGCCGGCAATGTTTGGCGCTTTGTTCTGGAAACAGGCCAATCGCACCGGCGTACTCGCTGGTCTGCTGGTGGGTGTGGTGCTTTGGCTTTACTTGCTGGTATTACCGCTGGTAGGCGCCGGTTTGAGCTGGCAGGTCAGCGGTTTGCCACTGGTCGAGGGGATGCGCGCGGCGGCACTGCGCTGGGACCTGGATGTCCTGACTTTGGGCAGCCTGGTGGCGTTGACCGGTAACTTTATGGTCTTCGTGGTCGGCTCGCTGTTCAGTCGCACGCGCGTACTGGAGCACTGGCAAGCGAGCCGCTTTGTCAGTCAGGATGCGCAACCCTGGAGTGACAGCCCCAGCCGGGTATTGCTGCGTGTGCGGCTGGACGATCTGCGTGAACTCGCCGCGCGCTTTGTTGGAAGTGAGCGTGCCGAAGCCAGTTTTGCAGCCTATGCGCGTAGCCAGGGCGGCAGTTTCTCGGGCAGTCAGACGGCTGACTCTGGCTGGATTACCCTGACCGAGCGCTTGCTGGCCGGGGTGCTGGGCGCCTCGTCTGCGCGCATCGTGGTAAAGGCAGCCATTGAAGGGCGCGACATGCAGTTTGACGATGTAGTGCGCATTGTCGACGAAGCCTCGGAGGTGCTGCAGTTCAACCGGGGTTTGCTGCAGGGGGCAATCGAGAATATTACCCAGGGCATCAGCGTGGTGGACAAGTCGCTTCGGCTGGTGGCCTGGAACTACCGTTACCTGGAGATGTTCGAGTACCCCGAAGACTTGATCACTATCGGCAGGCCTATCGCCGACATCATCTTGCACAATGCGCAACGCGGTCTCTGTGGTCCCGGTGACCCGCAGGGGCATGTGGATAAACGTATTGGTTGGATGCAGCAGGGCACGCCGCACCGCTCCGAGCGCCTGTTTCCCAATGGCAGCGTAATCGAGATTATCGGCAACCCCATGCCGGGCGGCGGTTTTGTTATGAGTTTCACCGACATTTCCGACTTTCGTAACGCGGAGAAGGCGCTGCAGGAAGCCAATGAAAGCCTGGAACAGCGCGTTTCCGAGCGCACCCAGGAGCTATCGACGCTGAATCAGGCGCTACTGCAGGCCAAGGCGCAGACCGAGCGGGCCAGCCAATCCAAGAGTCGCTTTCTAACCGCGGTAAGTCATGATCTGATGCAGCCGCTAAACGCGGCCCGGCTGTTTTCCGCCTCGTTATCACATCAGCAAGGGTTACCCGGCGAGGCGCCACAGCTGGTGCGGCATCTGGATAGCGCGCTGAGCTCGGCGGAAGAGTTGATAACGGATCTGCTGGATATCTCGCGGCTTGAAGCGGGGCGAGTGACGCCTGAGCTTAGCGATTTTGCCTTGAGTGATCTGATTGAGCCGCTGCGCATCGAATTCAGCGCGTTGGCGGCGGAGCAGGGCATTGATCTGCGCGTGCATCCCAGCCACCTGCGTGTGCGTTCCGATATCCGTTTGCTGCGTCGCGTGCTGCAGAACTTTCTGACCAATGCCTTTCGCTATGCCAGCTCTGCCCGAGTGGTGCTGGGCGTACGCCTGCAACAGCACAGCGTGCGGCTCGAGGTCTGGGATCAGGGGCCGGGTATCGCCAAGGATAAGCTGCAGGTGATATTTGAAGAGTTTCAGCGCTTGGACAGCCACCGCACCCAAGCCGAAAAGGGGCTAGGGCTGGGCCTGGCAATCGCTGACGGCCTCTGCCGTGTGCTGGGGCATCCGCTTAACGTGCGCTCCTGGCCGGGCAAGGGCAGCGTGTTCAGCGTTACCGTGCCGGTTGCCCAGCAGGGTCGGCTGCAGCGCTCCCCCGAGCCGGTGATTGAAAGTCTCCCTGAACTGCAGGGCGCGCCGGTGCTGTGTATCGACAATGAAAGCAGCATTCTGGCTGGTATGCAGAGTTTGCTGGGGCGTTGGCATTGTCAGGTCGCCGTTGCGCGCAACCGCGATGAAGTGCGCGCAGTGCTGAAACGCGGTTTTGTTCCGCAGCTGGTATTGGTGGATTACCACCTGGATGCGGGCGATACCGGCACGCAACTGATGGTCTGGTTGCGCGAGCAGTTGGGCGGCGATCTGCCAGGTGTGGTGATCAGTGCCGACGGTCGTCAGGAGCTGATCAGCCAGATCGAGCTGGCCGGCCTTGAATATCTGCCCAAACCAGTCAAGCCGGCGGCTCTGCGTGCGTTGATCAGCCGTCACATTGCGCTCAATTGAGCCAACTGTTGTTCCCCAGCTGTATCTTTTCGCGGCACGGCTCACAGGGTAGGGTAGTGGCCTGATATTGCTGGCTCGCGCAGTGCGCGATCTTGATAAACGGACGTTGTTACCTATGCCAACTCCCCTGAAAGCCTTCGCCTGTGGCGCGCGCGATACCTTGCCGATGCTGCTGGGTGCGCTGCCGTTCGGTATTATTTTTGGCACCCTGGCAATTGCGTCAGGCTTGTCCATGCCTGCCACACTGCTGATGTCGGCCCTGGTCTTTGCTGGTTCGGCGCAGTTTATCGCGGTTAGTCTGGTGGCCTCCGGCGCAGGCTTGCTGGTTATCCTGGTCACTACCTTGATCGTTAATCTGCGGCATATGCTTTACAGCGCCAGCATGCTGCCCTACGTGCGGGATTTACCGCAGCGCTGGAAAGTCCCCCTGGCGTTCTGGCTGACTGATGAAACCTTTGCCGTTGTCCATCGGCATTATCTGGACGCCAGTGCGCCTACCGAGCATAAGCATTGGTACTTTCTTGGCTCCTGTATCGCCATGTATAGCAACTGGTTTGCCTGCACCCTGATCGGTGCGTTGCTGGGTAGCTCCTTGCCCGGCATGGCAGGTTGGGGCCTGGACTTCGCCATGGTCGCGACCTTTATTGGCATTGTGGTGCCGCTCCTGCGCACCCGTCCGATGCTGTTGTCTGCCGTGGTGGCGGGTGCCGTTGCCCTTGCGGCGCATGCTTTGCCTTATAAGCTGGGACTGATGTTGGCAGCCTTGGCCGGGGTCTGTGCGGGCGTGCTGGCTGAGCGCTGGGGCGCAGAGTCAGGCAAGCTGACCGGAGGTGTTGATGAGCCTGTTTGAGATAGCGCTGATTGGCGGCATGGCGCTGATTACCTTCGGTATTCGCTACGGCCTGTTTGCCGTAGGGCACCGGGTGCGTTTCAATCCGCTGGTTAGCCGGGCACTGACTTACGTGCCGGTGGCGGTGCTTACCGCCATTATTGTGCCAGCCATGCTGATGCCCGGTGACGGCGGCATGCAATTATCCTGGCACAACGCCTATCTGGTCGGTGGTTTGGCCGCCATTGTTATAGCGGCACTGTCGCGCAATCTGCTGGCGACCATCTTCGGCAGCATGCTGCTGTTTTTTCTCTGGCGCTGGCTGCTGGCTTAACAGCGCGCTACCAGAGTGAAACGCGTTTGGTGCTTATTGCCACAATCAGCAGGCTCAGTGCCGCAACCGAAATAATGCTGGTAAAGCCGATGACGGTAGTAGCAAAGCCGACCACATCGCTGAAAAAGCCTACCCCCAGCACCACGGTCGCCATGGTCAGATAAGCCATCAAATAGAACGCGGAGATAATGCCGCCACGTTGCTCCGGTGGTGCCACGTTGCTGATCGAGGCAATAGCGACCACGCCGGTAGCACCCGCGCCACCTGCGGTTGCCATGGTGGCCAGAGTAAATAGCCAGGGCGAGCTGGTCATCACCGCAGCGGCCATCACACCCAGGCCAATGATCAAAGTGGTGGGACCCACGATCAGCATGCGGTCGACCGGTTGGCGTTTGCAGGCAAACTGGCTGATCCCGGCCATCAACTGCCAGGCGGCGGCGAAGAGCCCCGCGTTTGCTCTATCGCTGATACCAATCAGCTTGGTGGCCAGAGATGGGCCCAGCGAGGCGTACAGGCTCCCCGTTGACCAGGCCAGGCAGATAGCGGCAGCAGCAAAGGCAAAGGCGCCCAGCAGCTCACGCGGCACCTTGACCGGCGTTGGTCGCCAGGCACTCCAGCGGAACTCCGGGTGACGTTGGCCAATATGCGACGGCCAGGGCGCCAGTATCAGTAACGCGATGGTCGCGAGGGTGAGCACAATGGTGACGATAAAGGGCCAGGTCAGAGCGCCGGCTCCCCACTTCAGCGCGAACGAGCTCACGGTAGGGCCAGCAAAGGCGCCCAAGGTGAAAAACAGCGCAGACAGGGTGGCAGCGCGGGTCCAGTTTTCGTTGGGTTCCAGCTCGACCAGCGCAGCGGATGAGGCGCCGGTGACAATCCCGGTGCCGATGCCGGTGAGCACGCGCGCGGCGCCCAGGGCATAGATATCCGTTGCCAGCATAAAGGTCACGGCGCCGGCCATGATGAATAGCAGGCCGGGCACCATCATTTGTCGACGGCCGAGCTTGTCCGACAGCGCGCCCAGTGTCAGCAGTGTGCTGACTACACCGAGCACGTAAATCGAGAACACAGCGGTTAGCGCTGCGGACGAGAAGCCCCATTGCGCCTGCCAAACCGAGTACAACGGTGTAGGCAGGTTGGAGGCGAAGATGGTGGTGAAGATAGCCATCAGCGCCGCCGACATCGCCAGCCCGCGACTATCCGTAGCTCCTGTGGTCTGCCCTGCGCCCGCCATGTGCCGCCCCCATTGATGGAAAGAAGCGCATTATCGCAAAGAACCACCTTCAAGGGGCGATGGTTCGTGCATCACGGTTGCTGATGGGGCGCCAGTGACAGGGGCGCTGCCAGCTCTGCCAGGGAAATACCGTAGTCATCATCCAGCGCGCGATAGCCCAGCGCTTGCAGTTGCGAGAGGTCAGCGCGCGGGGCTGGCCAGAGCTGGGTCTGCGCAATAATGCGCATTCGGTCCGAGTCTGGCTCCTGCTTGGCCAGGGCAAAGCGGAACGGATGATAGCCCGTCATACCCAGCCGCAGGTCAGTGGCAACCCACTGCTGGTCGATAAGATCAAAGCGCAGTCGGTCGCCGGTAAACCAGCGCAGGCGTTCGTATTGGGTGGAGCCGGCCATTACCTGGTCTGCCGCGCTGGCGTGACGCGGCAAGGCCACCAGCCTGGGCGGCGTGTCATCCAGCCAACTGACCAGGCCTTCGTAGTACTGATCGCCGTCGATGGCCATCACCCGCCACAGTAGGGTATTGAAAGGCGTGGTGAGCTGAAGGTGATCTGGGCCTCAATCTGTTGCGCCTGCAAGGCCTGCTGTAATCGCGACTCGGCCATCCACTTGCCGCCCAGGGTGCTGGCCAGATACAGCGTGCTTAGCGCCAGTCCCGCGTATTGCCAGCGCAGGCCCGAGCGCTGCAAGCCCACCGTCAGCCCGACCAACATGGCCAGTAGCAGCGGCAGGGTATACAGCGGATCGATAATAAAGATGCTGGAGATCGCCACTGGCGGGGTGGTTAACGGCCAGAACAGCTGGGTGCCATAGTTGGTAAAACTGTCGAGCAGAGGGTGGGTGCAGAGCACCAGAAGCAGGGTAAGCCACAGCCGTTTAGCGCTGTAGGCGGCCGGTGTACCAAGGTTACGGATCGCCAGGGTTATTAGTGTTGCCAGCGCAGCCAGCACAAAGAGCGAGTGGCTAAAGCCGCGATGATAGGTCATGTCGGCCACGGCATCGCCGTAGTCCAGCAGCACGTCCATATCGGGCAGGGTTGCCAGCATGGCGCCGTATACCAGCGCTTTGCGGCCTTGCCAGCGGCCAAGCATGGCGCCTTGAATCGAAGCGCCAAGCACTATCTGGGTAACTGAATCCAAAGCCTGTGCTCCACGAATTTCAGCCTAGAGGCTAATACAAAAACGCCGTGCAAAGCACGGCGTAATCGATTCGCTATGTTACCGGGTACTCAAGACAGGCTGTGCTGCTTGTCCGCCTCAATCGAGCTGTCCAGCAACTCCAAAAATGCCTTGCGGGTTTTCAGCTTGGTGTTGCGGTGCGCCGTCATGTTCAGACCGGCCAACTGCTTGGCCATAGCCAGCGCTGTTGCTTCCAGTTCTTCAGCAGGTACCACCTTATCCAGAAAGCCTGCATCGACCGCATCGGCCGGATCAAACATCTCGGCGTTGATCACCGAGCGATTGAAGGCGCTAGGCGTTAGCCGCGCGCGCGCCAGCTCGATACCCACATGGTGCATGGTCATGCCGATCTGCACCTCGTTCAAACCAATCTTGAACGGGCCTTCTACGCCCAGGCGGTAATCAGAGGACAGCAGCAAAAACGCGCCCTTGGCGACCGCATGCCCGGTGCACACGGTGATGATCGGGAAGGGGTGTGACAACATACGGCGCGCCAGGGTAGAGCCAGAAGCAACCAGCGCCTTGGCCGCGTCAGCGCTGGAAGTCATGACCTTAAGATCATAACCACCGGAAAGAATGCCGGGCTTACCGCTCAGAATGACCACGGCGCGGTCTTTTTCGGCTTGATCCAGCGCCGCATTCAGCGCCGCAACCATATCTGGGGAAACGGCATTCACCTTGCCGTTATCCATACCCAGGTGGGCAATGCCGTCGGCAAAACGATAGGAAACCAGGTCACTCATGAGGCAATCCTCTATATCAAAGTCAGGCGGCAAAGCCGTCTCGGGAAAACCTCAGTTTAACAACTAAATCCTGACTGACGAGTACTGGTTACCGATCGGCGTCGGTGGGGCATAAAGCAGAAAAAGGGTTTGCCAAAATCCAGTGGTTTCGGTACATTAGCGCGCCTTGGTAGCCGGGCCATGCCCAGCGATCAAGCCGCAATGCGGTTCCGGAGAGGTGTCCGAGTGGCTTAAGGAGCACGCCTGGAAAGTGTGTATACGTTAATAGCGTATCGAGGGTTCGAATCCCTCTCTCTCCGCCAGACAATTAATGAAATCAATAGCTTACGAGTTATTTTGGTTTCTTGCCAACAAAAGCCCCAACATACCCGCATCGGTTGTTGGGGTTTTTTTGCGTCTGGCCTTCAACCGATATTCCAGTTCCACTAAAGCTGCGAAATCTTGTTGTCGACGCGCCGGACAAAGTCCGGGGTCGATTCAAAGCACACCTCTTCGGTTCCTGGCTCCGCTGCAGATCACGTGTGTTGAAGACGGACGACCACCTTTGCTCGGGTCTTTGACCAGTTTTAAAGGAGGTAACCAGTCTTTCTGCCTACCCAGTGCTCCCACCAAAATAACCATAGCGCGTTTATAGTCCACAGCAGTAGCGGCGCTATACCCGGCCAGCCCTTCGTTTCTGACGTATTGCAGGTGCTTTAACCTGATCTGGTCAGGACGCTGAGCCTCAGGAAATTTTTCACTAATCATGACGCATATTTTGTTCAGGCGACCGATGACTTTTCTCTTGGTGATTTCCGAGGATTTCCTATCAAAGCGCAACCGTTTTAGAATCAGGCTGATATTCATCAATATCCACCCACGTAGCAGCTAGAAACCTGAATCCTTCCATGACCTAGAGCCCGGGCTACCTCTTCCCTAGCTTTTCTATCTAGCTCTCGGGGAGCAGCTGTACCGTTCAATGGTGGTACGCCGGTTATGGACTCATACACGTCTGCAGCAAAAGCGGCACGCAGTTCTCTATAGCTGATAATGTCAAAAGAACGCAGCACGCGACGACACCTATTGAGCTCTCGTTGATAAAATGTTTTAACCGTTTCGATTTTTGCTAGCAGACATCGGGAACCGATTGGGCGGGTCCTCAATGCGAACTCGAGTGACTCTATTCGCTCAGGCGTCGCTGATAACCAACGATCAGTGCTTTTACGTCCACCTTTGCAGCCTTCCAGGATACAAGCGCCACCAGTGGTTATAACCTCACGATGCATCCGTTGGAGATCTTGCAAGGTAGCCTCCTGAGCGCGCATGCCCCAATGGCGAGCCAACAAAACTACGGCTGCGCCTCGTCTATCTCCTTGGTCTAACATCTTTGCGACCGCTTGGGTTACAGCTCCTTGATCTGCATTCGCTGGCTCCTCTCGGACATGGCTTCGAGACTTATTCAAGGCGCGTAGCGCTGATAGCGCGATCTTCGAGTTCCTGCGCATCGCGAACAGTACCGTGTTCGCGGTCGAGATCAGATTGTGCGCATACGCTGTCGAGATTGACTTGTCTGCATCTCCATCTGGCCAAACGTAGTCACCCTCTAAACGACACCTCAGGTACTCCCCATATGAATCGAGTGTCGATTGGGTAATCAATCGCGCGTCGACCAATCCTTTTTTTCTGCAGAATCGTGCAAAAATCCGTAGCCGATAGTTATGCGTTCGCCGAGTGCCGTAGTGATCACGGTCACCGTAAAAAATATTCAGTGCCTGAGACATCGAATATCTGAGCTGGCGTCCAAAACCAAAATTTCTCCTGGCCGCTCTTTTCATAGTTTTTTTCATCATTTTTTTACCTGTGTTTGTTGGTGGTGCAGCTGCGCGTGGTGAGCCGCTCCGGTTGGGGCAGGGCCGCATAGTTTGACGTTTCCCACGCACGCGTCCCTGCCCCTAACCGAAGTCAGATTTTTAACCATTTGAGAGTTCCTCATAGGCGGGTGGACGACGTTGTGTGCTGCTGCGAGCACGTTGGAATCTGCTGCACCGGAATCCGATCCCGATTTGGGACCAGGGGGCATGGGCTGGCTCCTTTTCATCGAGGCCGTGTAGCAGAGTGGGGTGCCAGAATGGACTGGCCGAATTTTGACTAAATCGCATCGGCATGCCGGGTTGAAAATCCGGTGGAGGAGGTCGGCCGATTGAGTTTTGTCCGGGTTCATGTTCCGTTTTGGTTCGGAAAATGATTGGTATCACTTTGAAATTGTTGAAATTTGTTTTATTGAACGGGGTCCATCTCTTAAACGTTTGCACAATTTAAAAAAACCGTCGCGGTATATAAATAGCGCATGACGGTGCTCAGAATCAGGCCATAAAGGCGTTGGGATGCTGCAGTTATTCGGCGTCCAGCTCACCATCTCTTTGTTAGTTCCTCGGCTCTGAGCAGAGGCGTAGGGTGTAAAACTTTAGCCCGCAGAGGGGGATGCCTGAAGTCATCACGGATGTCTTTCAAGCCTTCGGATATGCCCTGCCATATGCAAAGCTTTGATGGGTATTTGGCGTCTGCCAAAATTTAAATGCTGATTTGGTACGTGCCCAGCTAGCGCGTCAGGCTCAGCCTGAAGAAAATTTAGTGTCGCTGAATTTTAGCGTCTTGGGGCTCGTCTAAATGCTGAATTAGGCGATTAACCCATGGAGGTTGGATTTTTACACGCTGCCAACCGGGGGATGGTCAGGAGTAAAGGGGCAGGCTCGTCCTAAGTCGGCATTGCCAATCCGTGCAGGCTGTAGCTAGGCGTCGGAACTGGAATTGCTGTCTGAATCGAGATCGGATCTGATGCGCTCTAAAAGCTCCTGTACGGTCATTTCCGGTTGCTCTCTGAGGTATGACGCCACCAATACTGAAATTGGATGCACGCCTAAATTCTCTGAGATTTTCTCTACCCCGTCGATTGTGTGTTTTTTTAAACCGAGCTCCAGCTCGCGAGAAATTCGCTGATGTTTCATGCACTAAATCTCCTGAGATGATCCCGCTTTTCTGGTCCGGAATTTGGCCGTTGTAAGCGTGGTTGTGAATCAGGTCTCATTAAAACAGACATCCGAAAAGCTCGAAATGAACACTATAGTCTGCGTGAGAGGGCGGCTTGTGTACTCGATGAATTGCTTCGGCATCTAGTTGGACGGATCAAAGACGGGGACGATCTGGAAGCGCTGCGCGGCAACCGCATTAATTCGATGCCGCTAACTGCAACGCAGATAGTCTCAACCAAATACCGAGAATGCTCATACTGAGCAGCCGATTGTGGTCAATCCGGAGCCTGAGGCTAGCCTACGTCGGAGCTTTGAGGGTGCTGGGGAACTCTTCTGTATCAGTCGACGACATCCAGATCCGATTTAACGCGCTCGAAGAGGGCGTCAATCGTAGTACCCGGATTTGCAGCCAAGTAGGTTGCTACCATTATTGATACCGGATGGATTTCCAGCACGTCTGAGATCTGCTGAATTTTGTCGATGGTTGGAGACTTCAATCCCCTCTCTAGCGAGCTCATGTAGGTCCGGCTGCTAATGTCTGAAAAATCCTCTTGGGAGAGATTTCTCTTATTGCGTAGTTGTCGGAGAGCGACGCCAAATGCCTGCTTGAGATCCATATTCCACCCAGAAAATGGTCTTGATACAGTCTTTGAACACTATAGTGCTACAATCTATAGAGTTCATAAAGGTTGCGAGGCGAGCTTCCGGTTGCGTACTTTGGCCTAACAGGGAGAGCTTGCAGGCCTTCAAAACCATGGCCAGTATCCACGTCGACCAAAGCGATTGCATAAAGCCGCGTATCAGTTTTGACGATTTTTTTCGTGAAGATAAACGCAATGGCTTTGTGTTATCACGAGATATGGCGGCGCCTGGATAGCTCAAGCAGTCAGTTCAGGTCTACCATTGCTGAGAACCTGACAACCCGCTATCCATTGCGTAAACCGAACCGAAATTTAATTGACCTCCGACTTGAAGGCCTTTGGAGTGACACATGACACTGCCGCATGAAAGAACAAGATCACTCGTCCAAGCTGGAGAATTGCTGGCCGAGATTTCCAAGAATTCTTTGCTGCCGGAGGAAATAAGAGCTCAGGCCAAAGTGGTCCTGCGCCATTACCCGTCGAGTAAAGAGATTTTGCTTATAGGTAAGCGTGATGAAATGGCCGCCGATCCTTTTGGGCCATGGCTTTCATCAAATACCAAAAGCTGAGCAATCCAATCTTGTAAGAAATCCGCAGCAGGAGCAGAGCTTCCGGGCTCGACCAAGCAGCTTATGAACACTATAGTGCTACAGCCTATAGTGTTCATAAGAGGAAGGCCCAATGTACTGGATGCACAAATTTACTAAGCAGCAAGAGCAGACCGAGAAGGGCAGGGAGCCCTTTCCCTCAGCAATTACAGCACTATTGCCTGAGCTAGTGTTCGTTATGTCCTATTCGGAGCCTTCAGATGACCAAGGCAACTGGAGTGGCCGCACCAAAATGCTTAATAGCATTCAAGAGGTCATTGCAGAGCTGAACGCCGCAGCGGCTAGCTGTGACTTGATAATCCACAGCTTTTACCTGATTACGCCCATTTGCGGTGATACGGGTCCATCAAACCAGATGGAGCAATTACACAGGGTTACTGCGGAGACGTGGGATGTTGCGGGGTTTCCTTGCTTCGGTCTCAGGTGTGAAGTCGATGATGATATTGTCTACAATTTCATACCCACTGCAGCACCCGATTCGCTCAAACAGTCAGAGCTGCTTTTCCAGCACTCAATGGATGCCAGCACGCTTTTAACCGCGTGAATCGCTGTTAATTAATCGGTTTCCGATATCGGAAACCGTTTTGCTCCAATAGCAAAGCGCACGCCCGGGGTAACTTTATGCCGTGGCTGGGCCTGACTGAGGATTTGCTCAGTGCCGTCGGGTAATTCGGCAACGATAAAACCGTTTTTTGACAGCACGATTGTTTGGCCAGAGCGCTTTGCTCTCTCGTAAGCCGCATTGGTGGCCAGAGCTGCCAGAGCTGGAAATTGTTCTTCAAGCTCTCGTGTGGCTTCATCAGATAGTGGGTGTTTGGTGGATATAGTCATAGCCTCTTACTCCACGAACGCTTTTTGCTTTCCTCGCTAGATAATAACCTAGTGAAAGCCATTGGGGCGGCTCTATCGACCTCGTTTACCTAGTCTCGATTTAGAGTATTGAGCATCCATGAAATTTGGGGCGATTCAGTTCGGGCCATCAGGCGGGTATGTCGACGCATCGCTCAGCACATTAAAGTTACCAATGCGCCCACGTCCTAGTTTACGCTCGTCAGCCAAACCTCTTTCGAGCTTTCTACTCCAACCCATTGGCGCTAAAGTGAGAAACCGTCGAAGTTCGCACGCAAGGATAGCCTCGAATGACATTGCCACCACAACCCAAAGGCCTGGTTTTTGACCTAGAGGTAGTGCCGGCAAAAAATGGTAAGGCTGATCGCATAATCATGATTGGCGGGTTAAGGCCTGATACCGGCGGCGAGCTCGAGCTCAAGGTTGGTAGCGATGCGGCAGATGCGGTGCGGCAGCTTGATGCACTCTCGCACGGGGCCAGCTTTGTGCTTGGCCACAATGTGGTGGAGCACGATCTGCCGCTGCTACAGACTGCGGCGCCAGATCTCGCCATGCTTCGCTTGCCGGTGATTGATACACTTCGGCTCTCGCCGCTGGCTTTTCCGCAGAATCCGTACCACCGGCTGGTCAAGGATTACAAGCTAATCCGTGACAGTCTCAATTCGCCTCTGGCCGATTGTCGTTCCACCCTGACCCTCTTTCTAGATCAGCGCGAAGCTTTCGGCCAGTTGCGCTCAACCCATCGCGATGAACTTCTCTGTTATCAGAGCCTGCTCGCGCCGTCGATCTCCGGCGGCGATCTGGGGGCCTTCTTTGGCTCACTCACAGGCGCGACACCGATCTCGTTGCCAAAGGCGCTGAAGCTGGTGCCGAACCTGTTGATCGAAACCGACCCCACGCTGGACCGGGATCTTAAGGTATGTCGACCGGCGCTGGCTACACTGCTTGATCATGTTGAAGCAGAGGAACATCTCCGGTGGTCCTTCGCTTATGCATTGGCTTGGCTGCGGGTCTCCGGCGGTAATTCGGTGCTGGCCCCATGGGTCAGGTACCAGTTTCCTGCGGTCGTCGGCATGATCCAGCAGCTCAGAGACGAGCCGTGCGGTAGCGCGGACTGCCAATACTGTCGAACGACTCATGACCCCAGGCTTGAGCTCAAGCGCTACTTCGGATTCGATGATTTCCGATACGAGAGCCCCGGCAGCAGCCTCCAGCATGATGTCGTGCTGGCCGGCATGCAGGGCGAAAACGTGCTCGCTGTACTTGCTACCGGCGGCGGCAAGTCGCTCTGTTATCAGTTGCCAGCGCTGAACCGTTTTCATCGCAACGGTAGCCTGACGATTATCGTCTCACCGCTGCAGTCGCTTATGAAAGATCAGGTGGACGGCTTGCTGTCACGCAACGTGCAGTGCGCGGCAGCGCTCAATGGTCTTCTTACCATGCCTGAAAGGGCAGATGTGCTGGAAAAGATCCAGCTTGGGGATATTGGCATCCTGCTTGTGTCCCCCGAACAGTTTCGCAACATGACCTTCCGCAAAGCGATTGCCCAGCGGCAAATCGGCGCCTGGATCTTTGATGAGGCGCACTGTTTGTCCAAGTGGGGCAACGACTTCCGGCCTGATTACCTTTACGCCGCCAGGTTCATCCGCGAATTCAGCGGCGACCAGCCCGTTGCCCCGATCGGATGCTTCACTGCCACGGCGAAACCTGATGTGCTAGGAGATATCGAGGCGCATTTTCAGGAGATGCTCGGCTTGACCTTCAAAAGCTTCATTGGCACGCATGAGCGAACCAATCTGAGTTTTGAAGTGCTGCCCTGCCTTCGTAACGAAAAATGGGCGCGCATCAACCAGCTGCTCTCTACAGAACTTGGCGAGCAGGATGGCGGGGCAGTGATATTCGTTGCGAGCCGGCGCAAAACAGAAGAGCTGGCCAGTTTTCTCATAAGCCAGAACTGGTCATGCAGGCACTTCCACGCTGGCCTTGAGCCCCACGAAAAGAAGGACATCCAGGAGTCGTTTATAAGCGGATCGTTGCGAATCATCGTCGCGACCAATGCCTTTGGGATGGGCGTAGACAAGCCGGACATCCGGCTCGTGGTGCACGCAGACATCCCCGGCTCGCTGGAGAACTATCTTCAGGAAGCGGGCCGGGCAGGGCGAGACCAGGCACAGGCACGCTGTGTGCTGCTATACGACCCCGAGGATATTGAAACCCAGTTCGGACTCAGCGAGCGCTCGAAGCTGAGCCTGCGGGACATCCAGCAGATTCTGCGCAAGCTGAGGGTGGAAAGCACCAAGCGCAAGGGTGGCGAGCTTGTCATTACTGCCGGAGAGATACTGCTCGATGATAACGTCGACACCAGTTTCGATATCGATGATCAGGACGCGGAAACCAAGGTCGTCACGGCAGTTGCCTGGCTTGAGCGGGGGGAGTACCTCAAGCGTGAGGTGAACAAGACGCAGATCTTTCCTGCCCGCCCGGGCCTGAGCAAGGAAGAGTGCGATAAGCGCCTGAAACAGGCCAACCTATCCCAGCGGCGCCGTCAGGAGTTCGAAGCCATCCTGCGCTTTCTGTACTCCGCCGGCCCAGATCAGCGCATCAACACCGACCAGCTTATGGCCCTCACCGGGCAGACGCAGGAAGAAGTCGCCGGTGCGCTCAAACAGCTGGAAGAGCTCGGGCTGCTGGTCAACGATGCGCAGCTTACCCTCTATCTTCGCCACGGTACGAGCGATTCGGCCACGCAGCTTCTGGAGCAGTCACTTCAGCTCGAGAAGGCTCTGTTCGATGTCCTGCGTGAGCAAGCTCCCGACGCTGATAGCGGTGCATGGCAGGATCTGAACCTGCAGCCGCTTACGGCGGAGTTGAAAGAGCGCACGAATCGGCCAGACCTATTGCCCTTGCATGTGCAGCGCCTACTGCGCAGCCTCGCTCAGGACCGGGACGGTGAGAGCCGACAGCGTAGTAGCTTCGAGCTGCGCCAGATAAGCCGCGACTATCTGAAGCTGCGGGTACAGGTTGGCCACGATTGGAACAAGCTTGAGGCGCAAGGCGCAAAAAGGCGGGCGATCGCCAGCAAGGTGCTGAGCTTTCTGGTGGACAAGATCGCCCCCGGCGTTCGCGGGAAGGACCTGCTGGTAGAAACGACCTTCTCCGAACTGCTCGCAGTAATCGAGCAGGATCTTGCGCTCCGTCATGAAATCCGCCTGGAGCAGCGGCGCAAGGCGATCGAGCATGTCCTGCTGTATATGCATCTGCAGGAAGTGCTCACCCTCAATCACGGCATGACGGTAATGCGCCGCGCAATGACTATCGACATCAATCCGGAAAAGCGCGGCGCCTATCGCAAGGAGGACTACCTCCGGCTCGATGAGCATTACCGGGAGCGGGGTATCCAGGTCCATGTCATGCGTGAGTACGCCGAGATGGGCTTGAAGGGAATGGCCACGGCACTGGGGCTGGTGCTCGATTATTTCAGCCAGGGCAAGCGTGAATTCATCATGAGGTACTTCGCGGGGCGCGAAAGGACTCTGAAGCTGATGACCAGCGAGGCGTCCTGGCGCACCATCGTTCATTCCCTAAGTGGTGCTCAGAAGCAGGCAGTGACAGACGACGATGACCGCAACTGCCTGCTGCTCGCTGGGCCCGGCTCCGGCAAGACGCGCGTCATCGTCCACCGGATCGCCTATCTGCTGCGGGTCCGCCGGGTGCCAGCCAGTTGCGTTGTTGCGCTAACGTTCAACCGCCACGCTGCCAATGAGATCCGCAAACGCCTCTTTGCGCTAATAGGGCAGGAGGCTTACGGGCTAACGGTTCTGACCTACCACAGCATGGCCATGCGCCTGACTGGCACTCGATTTGAACGCGGGGCGGAGGTCAATGAAGCAGAGCTCAAGAGCGTACTGGAAAACGCCGTTGAGCTGCTTGAGGGTAAGGGCCACGCGGAGGGTGATGATGACCTGCGTGAGCAACTCATGCGGGGTTACCGCTACATATTGGTGGATGAGTATCAGGACATCGACGAGATGCAGTATCGGCTGGTTAGTGCCCTGGCGGGTAGGACCACCGACGACGAAGGCAAGCTATGCATCATGGCGGTGGGGGATGACGACCAGAATATCTACGGGTGGCGCCAGACCAGCAACCAGTACATCGAGCGCTTTACTCAGGAATACGAAGCCAGCATCTCCTATCTGATAGAGAACTTTCGCTCGACCGGCCACATCATCAACGCCGCGAACCGCGTCATCCAAGCCAACCCTGATCGCCTTAAGGCAGAGCATCCCATAGGGATCGACAAGAAGCGTGTGACTGCGCCAGCCGGCGGCAATTGGGAAGAGCTCGACCCCATCCGGAGGGGCAGGGTGCTGCGGATCCAGCTGCCGGCAACAGATCGGGATGCCGGTAACCTGCAGGCGCAAGCAGCGGCCCGCGAGCTAGTGCGGCTAACGAAACTGGAAGGGTTGGACGTGAGGGGCTGCGCAGTGTTAGCTCGGTCACATCGCTATCTCGCACCTCTGCAAGCCTGGTGCGAGCAGAACGGCGTGCCTTATCACTTGGCCGCCAACAAGGACAGCGCGCTCCCGCTTACGCGTCTCAGGGAGTTTGTGAAGGTCGTGCGCATGATAGGCGCATATGAAGAAGCGTTAACGCCTGCAGACTTGCTGCAACTAGTCGAGGCTCGCGAGTTCAGCACGCAGTGGCGCGCATTCTTCACTACTGCAGTAGAGCAGATGCAGGTCGAACTCGGAGACTCCAAGTTCTCCGCCGCAACCCTGGTGGACTGGTTGTATGAATACGCACGGGAAATACGTCAGCAAACCAGTGAAGGGCTTTACCTGGGTACCGTCCATTCCGCCAAGGGACTGGAGTTTCGGCATGTGGTGTTGCTCGACGGCAGCTGGAAAGTAACGGCGGACCAGCTAAGCGATGAAAGAAGGCTGTACTACGTCGGCATGACCCGGGCCGAGCAGAGCCTGACTATCTGCGAATACCCAGGAGGGAACCCGTTCAGCCATGCCCTCGCAGATAGTGCAATAGTCGAGAACTTCACCGGCACTCATGATCCACAGCTTGAAGTGCAGTACCGACAGCTGACCCTCAGGGACGTGGACATCGGGTACGCGGGCAGGCATTCCGCGAATGATTCGATTCACAAGGCATTAGCTAAGCTCTCCATCGGGCATGAGGTCGAGCTGCGGCCAGAGGGTGGCCGTTATCTGATAGTTACTGAAGAAGGTTGGATAGTTGGACGGACGGCGAGGTCTTTCAAGCTGGATGCACTCCCGCGAAAATGCGAGGTAATGGGTATGGTTGTTCGCTATGCGGCGGACGGGGAGGAGCAATTTCGGAAGCGGATGCAGGTGGAACAGTGGGAGGTGCCGGTTGTGCGGGTAGCGTTTGTCGGCTGAACTATTGTGCTGAGGCCTGACGCAGAGCTGATGTAATACGATGGCAGGCATTCGCTATCGGCCAAATGCGGTCATCAGGTGCCTACAGAAACAGGGGCTATTCAATGTCGTCCGTATTATATGAGAAAGCGGGTTGGCAGTCAGATAGGAACGTGACTCAGTAGCCATTTTGGAGGAATAAAGCGGTGCGCCTTGTTGTGATTGTTGTCACGGTTTCTTTTGGCGAAATTATTGGCGTTGCTGCATTGGCCGGGTTAGGTACAGGCGGCGTCATCCGTGCAGCTTGTCCAGTGTGCTGTTGTCAGCCGCCGTTTCTTAGTCAGGTCTCAAAACGCAGTAAAATGTTGTCAGTCGGCTGGCGCTAAAGCGCAAGTTGACGTGCTGTTATTCGGATGGGGGTGCAGAGGAGCCGACGCGATATTGAGTTAAAGGCATGGGATGGTTTGTGTGATTAAAGCTTTGGGCTTCGAGATATAAATAACCAGTGAATGAGCAACAAAAAAGGCGCCTCCGGGGCGCCTTTTTTGCAATGACGGCCGCTTATTGGCTATTCAACTGAGCCATCCCGGCTAGCAGTGCCTGATGAAATTTGTCCGGCGCTTCTACCTGCGGCGAATGCCCCAGTTCGGGAAATTCGACCAGGGTCGCATTGGGAATGGCGGCGGCGGTTTTGCGTCCCAGTTCAGGGTATTGCCCCAGGCTCTGGGCTACCGACTCCGGTGCGCGGTTGGCGCCGGGGGCGGTGCGATCCTTGCCGCCGATCAGCAGTAGCGTTGGTGCCTGAATGTTGGGGAACTCATGTACCACCGGCTGGGTGAACAGCATCTCTGCGGTCTGCGCCTGATTCCAGGCGACTATCTCTTTGCCGGGACCGGCATACATGCCATAGGCCATCTCTACCCAGCGGTCGTATTCGGGCTTCCACTGGCCGTTGTAATAGAACTTCAACTGGTAGTTTTTGATGCCTTCATAGCTGGTTTGCAGCTGTCCCTGGTACATCTGGTCGATAGTGGCATAGGGCACCCCGGCCTGTTGCCAGTCTTCCAATCCGATGGGGTTGGCCAGTACCAATTGCTCGACCTGTTCAGGGTGATTCAGTGTGAAGCGCGCGGCGAGCATGCCGCCCATGGAGTGGCCGATCAAGGTGATCTTGTCGATGTTCAGGTCAGCCAGCAGGGCGTGCGTGTTATGCGCCAGTTGGTTAAAGCTGAACTGATAGCCGCGTGGTTTGCTGGAACGACAGAAGCCGATCTGATCCGGCGCTATAACGCGGTAGCCCTCGGCGCTGAGTACCTCGATGGTGTCCTGCCAGGTGGCGCCGCAGAAGTTTTTGCCGTGCAGCAATACGGCTGTTCGGCCATTGGCTTCAGTCGTTGGCGGTACGTCCATGTAGGCCATCGAGAGGGGTTGTTGCTGAGAGGTGAAAGTAAAACTCTCGACCGGGTGAGGATAGTCAAAGCCCTCAAGCTGGGGACCGTAAGCGGTGTGTGCGTAAGCGCTTGAAAGCGGCAATAGTAAGGTGGCGAATGCGGCTAGGATGGTGACGTTCTTCATCTACTGACTCCCTGTTGGGTCGGCGTCACACCTGCTGACGTAATGCGTTTCAGACGCAGTCAGGCAGAGTGATTAAACGTAGGAGTCTAGCAGCGCGCTGGGCTAGCTATTGAGGTGAAGGCATTTCAGAATATGACGGCAAAGACGATAGTAAGGCGGCGTAGCCTGGGTGCAATCAGGCTACGCCGTGTGTTGCTGAGGTGGTTAGAAGTCCAGGTCGATTTTGGCCCAAAGCGTGCGGCCGGGTTCGTTGATGGCAATAGAATCGGCTGGGAAGCCGAACGCGGCGTTGCCGGCGAGATTAAGGTGCTCGGCGTAAGCCTTATCGGGGACTGTCAGGTTTTTTGTGTTCGGGCTCTTAACGGCCTGCCATCAGGTAGGCCTTCACTTACCAGGTTGGCCTGGTGAAACGATCTTCATACAGGATCGCAAACTGGTTCATAGCGGCTTTCC
>NZ_JACGWE010000067.1:0-9590 GCF_014077575.1 Pseudomonas sp. 5Ae-yellow
TTACATTGAGATGTTTTATAACCCAAGGCGCCGGCACGGCACGAGTGGTGACCTGTCACCGGTCGAGTACGAAAAGCGTCATTACCAGAGTCTGGCGAGTGTCTAGAATACTGGGGGCGATTCATACAGTCCCTTCAGCCGTCTTTATCTCTGACTGCCAGCGGGCATGCATCAATGAAGAGCCTTGCAGATGAGCCTTGATTTGAGGTGCTTGGCATGACTGACCATCCTTGCCGTTGAGCACCACACTAACGAGGGTATCAGCTGCACTATCGCGCAATATCAGCTCACCAGGCTGTGTACAGGAGATATGCAGCAGCTCAGTCTGCCAATCGAACATCACGTAAACAGGCGGCATTTCCTGCTCGGTAGCGTTAGTCGCGCTGCTGGCTTCAGCCTCCACCTTGAATCTATCCGGCGGCGACTTTAGAGGGCTGAGCAAGCCCACTCTAGCGGCGTCATCTTTGAGCAGAAAACCCGCTTCCACATTTTGCCGAAAGGCCTTGAAACTCAGATTAACTGAGCCGATGAAGCACCATGGTTCTTTCCCAAGAGCCTGGTAAATTTTCGCATGCAATCGCCTATAGGGGCTCTTGGGGTCGAGATGACTTTTGCGTATGGACTCAGACCATTGCCCCCAGGCTATGGTCTCACGTGGCAACACTTCGTATATTGATGTTCGATCCACCAGGGCCTGCCCCTGCTCATCAACGGGTAAAAGCACAGTGGTAGATGGGTAGCGTGCCAGAAAATCGACGATAATCTGATTGTCACCCTCGACCGCAAAAAAAGGGCTGATGACTTCAAGCGGCGCATCGGCTCCGGCGTGTTCGTTGATAAATGCGTCGAAATGAGCACGCCCTTTCCCACTGCCTGAGAAGTAAAAACTGCAATTCAGGTCATCCACAGTTGCCTCGAATCGCAGAGCGACATCGATAATGCCATCCAGTACAGGCGAAGGGGTTTGAACCTGATAAAAACGTAAAGCTTCCAGCAATGGATTGAGGATATTGGCTGGTGTGAAGCTGTCGTCAAGCTCAACCCAATGCCCTACTTCAAGGTTCTCCCACCAGCCAGCCTTGGTCAGGTTGAACGAACCGGCCCCCAGAACGATACTCAACTGCTGGGTCTTACGGTCACGAACAAGCAGGACCGTCAGCTTTGCGTGCTGGCAGCCACCGCCAACTCGCATTGGCAGATAGTCAACTTCCAGGCGAGGTGCCAGTTGCGGATCAAAAACACTCAGGTCATACACTACAGCCAGGCGACCGGTATGCTGAGACATCAGACTCTGTAGCTGGTAATAGCGTATGGACTCATTGCTCGATAGCGCAGGATTACCCAGTAAAAGGGGTAGAATCTCAAGCTCAAAGAAGTCAGGTTCAAAGCTGTATGTGGTGAAGAACGCGCAAATAACCTCGCGGTCGCCAATCACGCTGCTCAAGGCTTCGCTAATGGTCAGATTCTGCATTACACAGCCTGCCTGGCAATCTGCAAAAACGAGCCGATGAAATAGCTGTTCCACCACCGACCATGACAATGTTCGTGCAGATTATCCGGGATAAGGGCGCGGTCATTGGCAACACGCACTCGCAGCACATCTCCCTGCCACTCAAGCCAGGCAGCCCCCCCTCGCTGCTGCATTACCAGCTTGTTTTGTTCCAGCACACCATTAATCAAGGCTTCGGCGTCGTGGTTAATCGCAGCATCGAAAAGACGCTTAAGAAAGGCCCGATGAGGTAGCCCGCCTAGCGCCTGCCAATCATCTGCAAGGGCCAGATTCTCCAGACGCGGCTGCAGAACATCGAGCAGTTCGGCGCGCTTGCAGTCTTTCTGGCCTTGAAGCCATTCCATCAGACTGCCTGCAAGTACAAGCAAAGGCTCGAGCGACTGAATCTGCTGAATCGTTGCCCGTAAAGCATCACTTGTGTCTTGCTGTTCAAGCAACCAGTGACAAAACACGGATACGCTGAGACTCGCGCCAGACACGTTCAAATACTGAGATGCGAACCTGTAAAGCTCCAGCTGCAACGGCTGCGCTGCCTCCCATTGAAGCAGCGCTTTAACAACAGAGGCGCGCAATTGCGAATCACGCAACAAGCCATTGAACGCAGGTGCGAGCGCTTTGACGCTCTCCATGCTGGCCAGATCAACTTCTGATATTTCTTGAAATTCTTGCCAATTCGCTTCGCCCAAAAAGGCGATCATCTCGCACACCAGCTTATTACCCTGGTCCGTGAGCCGTCGATCAGGGCCATCGATCAGGCCGGCCACTTTCATCGCAGTGGAATACAGACCCCATAGCCCGTAACTCAATTGATTACTGAGGATCTGTGCCGCCTCACCCTGGCCCAAAGGAAGTTGACTGCTTTTAAAGTTGGCCTTGGCCCGAGTAATACCTAGGAATCCCTCCTCGCCACCAGAAAGACGTAGATAGGCGGCTAACTGTTCCGCGCGCAGAAAGGCTGTTTGCACATTATCCAATTGATCTGACCTGGTATTGGCATGATGGCAACACAAAAGGGCTACCATAAAGTTATCCAGGTTGCTGGTAACCGTGGTCAGATTACCCACCACCTTGCGCCCCATAAAACTCCAGACTGCTTCAATGCCCAGTGGATCTCGGGACCCCTTGGGGCGTGAGCGGTCGTCCATAAGCGAAAGCACTGTCAGCATAAATATTCAATCAGCCCTGATCATTAAGTTTTATTGTCCGTTTCCATCGGCTATCCGACAGCACACGCCTGGCCTGTCATGCTACCAGCCCGGATACCTTACCCAGATATCGGTGCTCACGCCTGTACTATCATCGACATCGTACACAGCCGGCACGAAGCTGATATCTGCAGCGAGCTGTGTGATCACATCGCGCAGTTCAAGATCTTCTAGCCAGTGCCTAGGGACGGCCTGAGGTCCGTGAATAAGGCCCAACAGGTTGCCCGCAATCAAGCCCGTACTGTCGCTGTCGCCGCTGTGGTTAACGGCCATCACGACCCCGTCTTCCAGGCTCTCGGCACAGAGTGCGCACCATAATCCAATAGCAAGGGCTTCATCTGCCACCCAGCCGCCACCTAGCTCTGCGATGCCGTCGGGAGTAGGCCGCACGCCCTGACGATGCAAGCGCATGACATATTCGACCAGCCGCCGCGTGTCTTCCATGCCACGCTTGCCTCCGTGTTCTTCCAAGGCACCCGCACAAGCTTCATCAAGCGGTAGCTGATGCAACCAGATACGCTGAAGAATGTCGGCAAAAAGGCCGGCGGCCAGATAACCTGTGGGATGACCGTGACTGTAGTGAGCTGTTTCGGACGCAACCTCAAACGCACTGGAAAAAAAGGCACAGGCCGCGACACGCATTACCCCGCCACATCCTTTGCTGTCATTGTTGGCCAACTGACCGTAGCCCGCACTCTGGCTGAGTGCACTTAAGCAGGTGTTGCCTGGGGCACGCCGTGACCATAGCTGCGACACACCGATCAACCACCCATCTCGGCCCACTTCGATTGCTGCGTCATACTCTTGTGTTACCAGCCAGCGCAATAACGCATGGTGCACAACCGAGGCGGAGTTACAAATCCCCCTGGCTTCGCTGCGAACTACAGCCCGCAAAAGACCCTCTGCCGTAAATAGCATCATCTGAGTGTCGTCAGTGATAGCCCCTCGACGTCCATACGCTGCCGACATAGCTCGTATCCCATGCGGCCCAAACTGACGCTGGATCGCGGGCCAGTCCATAAACTCAACCGCCGCGCCAAGTGCGTCACCTGCCGCACCAGCCAACAAACACCCAAGCACGCGTGCCGGGTCACGGGGCGACAGGCGGGTGTCAACATCGATTACCCAGTCTGCTAACGTTCCGTCTTTCATCGGAATCCTATGAGACCGTCCCGCTGCATCCTGGCCCCAAAAGAAAGACCGTGGACCCTCCCTATCAGTACCAACAATGCGCAAGGTCATGCCACTCTCTTGGTGAACCAGTCGCTCAAACAGCTTCACATTCGTTGCCTGGATCATCCCTACCCTCCTTGCTGTATCAAGGTGACATCATGCCACCCGCATGCGACTATTCTTGTCGCACCAGGACTCACACAGGGATGACACATGGGACAGCGAGATACGCTATTTCGGCACCTGGCAATATTGCAGATGCTGCCACGGGCGCCGCACAAGCTGAGCACGAGCACCGTCCAGATGCGTTTGGAAGAACAGGGCTACACGATGACCCTGCGCTCCATTCAGCGCGACCTGGAGAAACTGGCTGAGCACTTCCCGCTGGAGTGCCATAAGGAATGCAAACCCTATCGCTGGAATTACGTAGCTAACTACACCAGCGATTTGCCTGCAATGGACACCGTAACGGCGCTAACTCTGGTTCTGGCAGAGGAAACGGTTCGCAGCCTATTGCCCAAAGTTGCCATAGATAAGATCGGATATAAATTTGAGAGCGCACGCAAACATCTCGAAGGCATGCATGAGAACGGTTTTTCACAATGGAGCCAAAGAGTACGAGCCATTCCCAACGGCAAATCACTGATACCTGCCGAGATCCAACCTGCTGTATGGGAAGGACTGACAGACGCCCTGCTTAATCATCACGCTGTGAATGTGGAGTACTTGAGCCGACTCAAGGGTGAGCTCAAGACTTACACCTTACATCCATTAGGATTGGTAACACGGGACAGCAGCTCCTATCTGCTCGCCAGCGTGAACAGCCACGACGACGTGCGCCAATTTGCCCTGCATCGCTTCCGCTCTGTCTCTGCCAGCGCCAGCCTCTATCGCGCCCAGCCAGACTTCAATGTCCAGCACTACATTGACCAAGGCGCTTTCGGGTTTCCGTTGTCGCAAGAGCCGGTCAAGTTCATAGCCCGGGTGATCACATCGGTAGCCTGGCTGCTGGCAGAAACACCTCTTAGCCATGACCAATCGCTATCCGAGCCTGACGCAGATGGCTGGGTACAACTCACCGCCACAGTACCTAATGACCAGCAGACACAATGGTGGATCATGGGCTTTGGTTCCGGTATCGACGTACTAGAGCCAGCATCATGGCGTGAGCACATCTTGCAGCAGGCGCGAGAGGTAATTTCACGCTCAGATGACTATGAGTCACCATCATGCGACGTTTAATGTCGCACGACATATCTATCATGAAGAAGTTTCTGCACAGAAGACTGCAGGGTCATGACATTAGCTTAGGCGGCAACTACTTTGCCCAGGGTCAAGGGCTGAACTTTTTCTGCATAGGCGGATTCCCTATCGGTCCGGTGGTCTCAGGAAGGAATATCTATGTACGATTTGATTGGCGATATCCACGGCCACGCCTCTGAACTCAAAGCCCTGCTAGCCAAAATGGGATACCAGAAAATGGATGGCGAATGGCAGCACTCGGAACGGAAAGTGATCTTTCTGGGCGACTTTGTGGACCGTGGACCAGAGCAGGTAGAAACCGTCCAGATTGCGCGTAGCATGGTCGAGTCCGGCAATGCTCTAGCCGTTATGGGTAACCATGAATTCAATGCTGTTTGCTGGGCCACTCCAGCCCCGAAAAACCGAACCGGCTACCTCCGCGCCCATACAGCCAAGAACCGGGATCAACACCAGGCCTTTCTGGATCAAATCGGCGAAGGAGGTGATCTGCACAAAAGCACGATTGAATGGTTTAAAACCTTGCCCCTGTTTCTGGATCTGCCAGAACTGCGTGTCATACATGCCTGCTGGCACACAGAGCATCTGACAACCATCTCCAGATTAACAGACGACCAGAACCGGCTTTTACCCTGCGCGTGGGAAGCCTGTAGCCGTAAAGATAGCGAAGCCTACGAAGCGATAGAAACCTTGCTTAAAGGCCTCGAAATAGCGTTGCCAGAAGGGCAATACTTTCTCGACAAAGAGAAAAATAAGCGTACTGACGTGCGAGCTAAATGGTGGCAAACCGAGAATCTGACGTATCGTGACCTTGCCATGGTGCCGGCTTCAGAAATTGAAAAAATCCCACATGATCCTGTTGAAACACACATCCTTCCGGGTTACGACGGTGCGAAACCCTTGTTTGTTGGTCATTACTGGCTGAGGGGCGAGCCTGCGCCGCTGAATGATCACATTGCATGTCTGGATTACAGCGTAGCGGGTGATCATGGGGGGAAGCTTTGCGCGTATCGAAGTGATTTGGAGCAGGACATACGTATAGAGAATTTCGAGTGGGTTGAGGCAGTCTGAATTGCCTATGTCTTACGCAAGTTATGGTGGACAGCTCCAAGTTTCCCTAACACCTTTATTATTGACCGAGTAACTGGGCAGACAAAAACTTTATTCACTGTACGGAACCAGTTGACCACTACTGATTGCCAAGAGATCATCGCCAAAAAGGGAGATATGTATGCAGGTTTTAACAAGGGAGCAGGGGATGTTTGAACTGACCTTGCTGAACGCTGAACACGCCCGAGAGCAGTTCGACGATATTTTGGTAGAGGGTCTGGCGCTTGGCATTCCGGCAGAGATCATGACTCGCCTGGAGTCGCTTTGGACTGTCACCAAGGCCATAGCAGGTGAGATGATTGCCATCGGAAAAATTCTGGTGACGCAGATTTTTGCGTTTCTGAGAGCCCATCCGGGTATTGCCGTCGGTTTGTTGCTTGGGGCTGCCGTTGGCGTATTGACTGCAGCAGTTCCTTTTATTGGGCCATTGTTAGCGCCAATCGCAGCCAGCGCTTCGATGATCGCAGGTGCAGCTATTGGGGCGACTTTTGATGCAGGGACCCCTTCTAGCGACCCGCTGGTGGCGATGATCCAGTTGGCGAAAGCGTTCTTTGAGTTCCTTCAGTCAATCTTTCAGGCTGTTCGAGATTATTACTTGGCGAATTGAGGGCGTGGGCAATGGATATGGACACTTATCTGTCGAGGGTAAAGAAGCTACGCCAGGCTACGGGTGAGCGTACTCAGCGGAGAAATAGAGCTGGGATTCAGCCGTCACTTCTATCAGATGAGCAGCGAGCGGGAGCCGATAAGCTGCGCTATGCCTTGGATAAGATAAGAGGACGAGACCGTGTGGGAGTGGCCGGTGAAAGTGCAGCACTGGCGGGCAGCGCTGCCGCAGGCGCTGCTTTGGCAGGAAGTGTTGCCGGCGCAGCAGGTGCAAGCACGTTGCTCGGTTCCACTACTTTAGCTGGAGTGCTTGGTGGCGTATTTGTAACGGCAACACCAGTCGGCTGGGTGCTGGGGTCAGCTGTTGTGGCCGGCGCTCTAGGTTACGGCGCGGTGAGGCTAGTGCGATCAGGCGGCAAGCAGGATCGTCTGCGAGCTGAAATGAGTGATCGGCTGAACACTCGGCTGGAGACTCTTGAACAACGGTGCGCCATAGACAGTGATCTCGATATTGGGCGCTTGATCGCTGAGCGACTTGAGGCCGGTGTGATCACCCAAGGGGCTGCACAGCGAATAGCATCCTTGGTTGAGAAAGGACATTTGGATCCCGAACTCGCCGCGCAACGTCTTCGAGCTATCGATTTGTAGGGCAGAAAATTTTCTCGAAACCAGGGTAATTGTTTGCTACCGAAAGCGTACACGGGGAAGGACTCTTCTGGCCAGCTACCTGCTGGTCTCACTATCTCAGTTTGAGCGGGTAGCTTTATGGACGGAACCAGGTCGTTTTTATTTGCTTTAACTATTACAGCTATTGTTCTTTATTTTTTCGCGTGGCTAATGGTGGGAAGAAGTTCCGAATACGTAAAAAAGGGCGAAGGTACCTGGGGCTTTCTCTGGGGGGTTCTGTTTTCTGCATTCTTTTATGGCTTCATATTTATTGGATGGTACAGATATGGATTTAAAAAAACATTCTGGCTAATAGCTGTCTGTTTTTTACTTATATTTATAACAGCTAGATTACTTTGTGATGACCCTGATGATCGTTTAATGTGTGCGATGTATATTGCCGTTCCGATCCGAGCCTTAGGTGGGGTCATTGTTTCCAGATTTGATCGGCGCTGGCGTTACAGAGCTATAGAGAAAAGACACCAAGCAAGAGCTAGCAAGAATGTTACAAATGCTCTCAACGCGAAAGATCTCGAATATCGCGACAACAAGGTTTCCTAGCCAACTGAATCGCCCCCGCTTTGATAGGCAATCGATGACAGATTCTGGCAATTGCCTGCCAAACGAGGACCGAAAGAAAGGGCTCCTTTTTTTAGCTGGGGAATGTCTCCAAATCGCCGTCAAATCAACATCTGAGCATAGGCGTGCAACAAACCTCTTGGTCTTTTAGACCAGAGGCTAGACTCGCCACTGTGGCAACTTCCATCCCTTTCCAAAAATCAGGACCATCTGCCGTTATCCCTGTAACAAACCTCTAACTCACCCGTTGTGGTTTACAGTGGCTCCTTACGGTTATCCGACTAAAATTTGCACCTCTGGCTTTATTCTTCTGCTTTTTTGTTTTCAGCCTGAATCACACCGGCTTTCGTGGAGAGCTTGAATGGCAAACTTCGTAATGCGTGTCTGAACCGACCATGGTTTAGGACGATGGGCGACGCCCGGGCGGTAATCGACTTATGGTGGGGATATTGCAACCATAATCGACCGCACAGCTAACTGAACTACTTGCCACCGGTTGAATGCGGGCGGCGGGCCGCGTAACTTAAGAAAAATCTCATCGAGCCAATGGTGCTAATTCAGGGAAAAGGTCATTCGCTGCCGGGCGACTTTGTCGTACAAGGTAGCCAGGTGAGCCCGTATACGTAACTAGGGGCGATTCAGTCGGTGCGACAACTACCTTGAAAAACGCCATGGTAAACGTCCTAAATACGGGTTCAGCTTTGCTGAGGTCGTATTCTTTGATTTGTTATACCTTTTTTTCAATATAGGTAGGCCAGGTTTTTCCATATTCAATTAGCTCAGGCGCGCATGAAACAACAGTTAAGTAGCTTCCTTGAGGATGCCTTTTTAGGCGAGTCAAGCCCGTATATATGAGAGCCAATGCCTTTTTATCTACAGACTGGCCAATAAATATTACCATTGCCCTCGACTCCCAACCTTTAAAGCTATGCAATGTTGTTGCTTTAATACGAGAATCTCCCATATAAAAGCCCATTTTTTTTCGTCGAGATTCTTGTCTATCATCAGAATAAGTGTGGCAGGACTTAACGCCCTTTAGCCCCACCTCCCTCACTACATCAAACCCTTGTTTGTTTGTATCAGATAAGAACGTGATGTCAGGTATTGAAACCAAATCTGGCTCTGAGTTTTTAGCTAAAAGAAAAAGCTCATCCCTGCAAATAACAGAGGCAATGTTTGAAGTGGTATGCACCCATTTCAGTGAGCAAGGGAATAGATTAAGCTGGCCTTGCTCAGCATTAGGTATGTCAACAGTGTCCTTTGGCAGATATTGTTCTGCAAATTTCTTTACGTACTCTACCGCCTCATTTGGCAACCTATAACTAGTCTTCAATTCAGCCCATTTGCCGCCTGGTGACCTTTCCCCTGAATTAGCACCACTGGTTCGATGAGATTCCTTACGTTACGCCGCCCTTCGAGCGTACTCAACTGGCGACAAGTAGTTTAGTGAGCTGTGCGGTCTAACATAGTTGTAATGTTGC